>DASSIL010000337.1:0-10764 GCA_035691925.1 Gemmatimonadales bacterium | reverse complement strand
GCCGCAGTTCTACTTCCGGACGACGGACGTGACGGGGTCGGTGGAGCTGCCGGCGGGGGTGGAGATGGTGATGCCGGGAGACAACACGAAGATGGCGATCGAGCTGATCACGCCGATCGCGATGGAAGAGGGGCTGCGGTTCGCGATCCGGGAAGGTGGCAGGACCGTCGGCGCCGGTGTGGTCACGAAGATCAAGAAATAGAGGCGTCATCGGTGGTCGGTCGTCGGTAACTACCGAAGACCGATGACCGATTACCGATAACGGGGTTCAGATGCCACGCGAAAACATCATCATGGAATGCACCGCCTGTAAGAGTCGGAATTACTTCACGACCAAAAACCGGCGGAAGCACCCAGAGCGGGCGGAGTGGAGCAAGTACTGCCCGCGCTGCAACAAGCAGGTGGCGCACAAGGAATCGAAGTAGCCGTGGCGACGGAAGCGCTCGCGCCGAGCAAGAAAACCGTGGTGGGCCGGCTGGTCGATTTTTTCCGCGAGGTGCGCGGGGAACTCCAGAAGGTCACCTGGCCCACGACGGAAGAGTTACGCAAGGCCACGCTGGTGATCGTCATTTTCGTGGCGCTGCTGGGCGTGTTCATCGGGCTGATGGACACGCTGCTGCAGTTCGTCTTCGTGACCGGCGTGGCGAGCCTGTTCCGGTGAGCGAGCATCGCTGGTACGCGATCCAGGTCACTGCCGGTCATGAGAACAAGGTCCGCTCGCTGGTGGCGCGGCGGATCCAGGAAGACCCGCGGCCCGAGAACGAGCGCCCGATCCGGCAGGCCTTGGTCCCCATCCGTGAAGAGGTGGAGATCAAGAGCGGCAAGAAGGTGACGGTCGAGCGCAAGATGTACCCGGGATACGTCCTGGTAGAGATGGTGCTGAACCAGGAGACGATCCACGTCATCAACGGGATTCAGGGTGTGATCAAGTTCGTCGGTACCGGCCGGCTGCCGATGGCGCTGCGCCCCGACGAGGTGAACCGGCTGCTCGGCATCGAAGAGCCGGTCGCCGAGGAAGAGCCGAAAGAGGAGATCCCTTTCCTCGTCGGCCAGGTGGTGGAGATCACCGAAGGCCCGTTCTCGGATTTCAGCGGAACGGTGGAAGAGGTGCTCTCCGACAAAGGCAAGGTGCGGGTGTCGGTGTCGCTGTTCGGGCGGCCGACGTCCGTGGAGCTCGATTATCTGCAGCTCAAGGCTCACTAGCAGGACCCGGCCACCACGCCGGTAACCCGTGGGAGCCTGCGGTGCACGCAGGCGAGAGGAGATGACGATGGCGAAACCGATCATGGCGATGGTGAAGCTGCAGGTGCCCGCCGGGCAGGCCACGCCGGCCCCGCCCGTGGGCACCGCCCTGGGTCCCCACGGCGTGAACATCATGGACTTCGTGAAGCAGTTCAACGCGAAGACCCAGAGCGCCATGGGGATGATCACCCCGGTCGAAGTGACGATCTACAAGGATCGCACCTTCACCTTCATTACCAAGACGCCTCCTGCGGCTGTCCTCTTGAAGAAGGAGGCCGGCATCGAGAAGGGCTCGCCCACCTCGAATCGCACCAAGGTGGGGAAGGTGACGAAGGCCCAGGTCCAGAAGATCGCCGAGCTGAAGATGCCCGACCTGAACGCGACGAGCCTCGAATCGGCCATGAAGATGGTCGCGGGGACGGCGCGCTCGATGGGGCTCGAGGTGGTGGACTGATGCGCATCCACGGGAAGCGGTTCAAGACCGCGGCGGCGACTCTCGAGCGGCGCTTTTACCCGGTTCGCGAGGCGGTGGAACAGGTGAAGCAGGCCGCATTCGCGAAGTTCGACGAGTCGGTCGACATCGCCGTGCGGCTCGGCGTCGATCCCAAGCATGCCGATCAGATCGTGCGCGGCACCGTCTCCCTCCCCAACGGGACTGGCAAGACGGTGCGGGTGCTGGCGATCACGTCCGGCGACAAGGCGAAGGAAGCGGAAGCGGCCGGGGCCGACTTCGTCGGCACCGACTACATCCAGAAGATCAAGGACGGCTGGCTCGACTGCGACGTAATCGTGGCGACGCCCGACGTCATGGGTCAGCTCGGCGCGCTCGGCAAGATCCTCGGGCCGCGCGGGTTGATGCCCAACCCCAAGGCCGGCACGGTGACGATGGACGTCGGTCGGGCGGTCAAAGAGCTGAAGGCGGGGAAGATCGAGTTCCGCGTCGACAAAGCGGGAATCGTCCATGCCCCGATCGGGAAGCGGTCGTTTACGGCTGAGGCGCTGGAGCAGAACCTCCAGGCGTTCATGGACGCGATCGTGCGCGCCAAGCCGGCAGCGGCCAAGGGTCACTACGTGCGGTCGGTGACGGTGTCGAGCACCATGGGACCGGGCGTCGCCCTCGATCCGGCGGGGTACCACGCATGAAAGCGACCAAGGCCCAGAAACAGGAAACGGTTACGACGCTGGTCGGGAGGCTGCAGCGGTCCCAGACCATCTATCTCGCCGACTTCACGGGGCTCAACGTCGCCAAGGCGACGGACCTGCGGCGCAAGCTGCGGGCGGCCGGGGTCGAGTACGTGGTGGTCAAGAACACCCTGGCCAGGCGGGCGCTCGATCAGGCCTCGATCGCCGGGCTGTCAGACCACCTTGCGGGGCCGACGGCCCTGGTCCTGGCGGGACGTGACCCGGTCAGTGCCGCAAAGGTCTTGACCGACTTCGCCCGAGAGCATGAGCGGCCGGCGATTCGTGTCGGATTAGTGGAAGGGAAGGCGGTCTCGCCCGACCAGGTGAAGCGGCTGGCGACGCTGCCCTCGAAAACGGAGCTCCTCGCCCAGCTGGGCGGGGCGTTCCAGGCGCCGATGGCCGGGTGGGTCGGCGCGTTACACGGCTTGCTCCAGATGATGGTGGGCGCCCTCGAAGCGCTCAAGACTCGGCGCGCCGACGGCACGGCGTCCTAAACGGTAGGAGACGAACGACATGGCTACGCAGACCAGTATGAGCAAGGACGAGATCCTCGACGCCATCGGGAACATGTCGGTGTTTGAATTGGCGGAGCTGATCGAGGCCTTCAAGTCGAAGTTTGGGGTGACGATCGCGGCGCCCGTGGCAGCGGCCCCGGCGGGTGGGGCGGCGGGTGGCGCGGCAGCCCCGGCGGTCGAGGAGCAGAGCGAGTTCACCGTCGTGCTGAAGAGCGGCGGGGAGAAGAAGATCCAGGTCATCAAGGAAGTGCGGGCGATCACGAGCCTGGGCCTGAAGGAGGCCAAGGATCTGGTCGAGGCGGGGGGGCCAGTGAAAGAAGGCGTCTCCAAACAGGAAGCCGAAGAGATCAGAAAGAAGCTCGAAGCCCAGGGCGCTGTCGTCGAGCTGAAGTAGCCGGGATCGCCCGCGCCAATTCGGGCGCGCGGCGCACTCCCAGGCTTCTTCGGTTCGGACGACATGCGCGCATACGGTCACACTCCTGCTCGACTCGTCGAGCCTCGCTGCTCATCCCCGGATTGGACGCCACTCCGGGGAGGCGAGGCCTTTTGCGTTTTGCCGAGGTAAGACATGACGAAAACAATCCCGGTAGTGTCGTTCGCCAAGCTGGAGACGGGGATGCCGATGCCCCATCTCCTCGACATTCAGACGCGCGCGTTCCAGTCGCTGCTGCAGCCGGACGGCAAGGGCACCGAGCGCGCCGACGTCGGCTTGGAGCGGGTCTTCAAGGACCTGTTCCCGATTCAGGACGTGAACGGCAACTATTCGCTGGAGTTCGTGAAGTACGCGCTCGGCGAGCCGAAGTACTCCGTGGAGGAGTGCATCGAGCGCGACATGACGTATTCGGTGCCGCTCAAGGCGACGCTGCAGCTCGTCGTGATGGAAGAGGTCGGCGAGACGACGAAGACGAAGCGTCCCAAGAACATCATCGAGAAGGAAGTCTACCTCGGCGAGCTGCCGATCCTCACGCCGCTCGGCACCTTCGTCATCAACGGCGCCGAGCGGGTGATTGTGTCGCAGCTGCACCGCTCCCCGGGTGTCGTGTTCGAGGAGAGCGTGCACCCCAACGGGCAGCGCCTCTTCTCGTCGCGCATCATTCCGTTCCGCGGGAGCTGGGTGGAGTTCACGATCGACATTCACGACGTGATCTACGTCCACATCGACAAGAAGAAAAAGTTCCCGGCGACGGCGCTGCTGCGGGCCTTCGGCTACGGCACCAACGCCGAGATCCTGAAGCTGTTCTACGCCACGAAGGACATCGACATCACGGGCAAGCTCGAGGGCCGCGCACAAAAGCGTGAGGTCCTGGGGACGCTGCTCGCCGTCGATGTCCCCGATCCGGAAAACAAGAAGGGCGAGCCGCTCGGCCTCGTCGGCGACGAGCTGACGCTCGACAAGTTCAACACCTTCCGCCGCGCCGGCATCACCAAGGTGAAGGTGTTCGCGGGGTATACGAGCTACGACCTGCGCGACGAGGCGCAGCCCACCAGCACGCGCGAGCGTCTGGGGCCCCACATCCTCGCCACCGACACCGCCGACCCGGAAACGGGTGAGGTGCTGGCCGAGGCGGGGCGCGAGCTGTCGGACACGCTGAAGAAGAAGCTGCTCAAGGCGGGGGTCCACGTGGTCGACGTGCTGCTCCCGGCGGGGCGCAGCGAGTCGCCGCTCATCAAGAACACGCTGCTCAAGGACCCGACGCACTCGGAAGCCGAAGCGCTGGAGCAGATCTACACGCTGCTGCGCCCCGGCGAGGCGCCGAATCTCGAGACGGCGCGCCAGGCGCTGGAGCGGCTCTTCTTCCACCCCAAGCGCTACGACCTGGGGCGGGTGGGCCGCTACAAGATCAATCAGCGGCTGAAGCTCGGCATTCCGAAGGACCACACGGTCCTCACGGAAGAGGACTTCATCGCGATCATCCGCTACCTCATCGAGCTGCGGGAAGGCCGTGGCTACACCGACGACATCGACCACCTCGGCAACCGCCGGGTGCGTTCGGTGGGCGAGCTGATCGCCAATCAGTTCTCGGTGGGGTTGTCGCGCATGGCGCGTCTCATCAAGGAGCGGATGAGCATCAACAACGATCCCGAGCGCATCACGCTCGACGATCTCGTGAACGCGCGCACCGTGAGCGCCGTGATCCAGGCGTTCTTCGGCAGCTCGCAGCTGTCGCAGTTCATGGACCAGACGAATCCCTTGGCCGAGCTGACGCACAAGCGCCGTCTCTCGGCGCTCGGGCCCGGCGGCCTGACGCGCGAGCGCGCCGGCTTCGAAGTGCGCGACGTGCACTACTCGCAGTACGGACGGATGTGCCCGATCGAGACGCCGGAAGGGCCGAACATCGGGCTGATCACGAGCCTGTCGTGCTACGCGCGCGTCAATGACCTCGGCTTCGTCGAGACGCCGTACCGCGTAGTGAAAGACGGCAAGGTCTCGGACGACATTCGCTGGCTGTCGGCCTCGGAAGAAGAGGAATACGCGGTGGCGCAGGCTAACGCGCCGCTGACCGAGGACGGCCGCTTCGCCGAAGACCTGGTGCTGTGCCGCAAGCGGGACGACTACCCGATGTTGCCACCGTCCAAGATCGACTTCATGGACGTGGCTCCGGAACAGCTCGTGTCGATCGCGGCCGCGCTGATTCCGTTCCTCGAGCACGACGACGCCAACCGCGCGCTGATGGGCTCCAACATGCAGCGCCAGAGCGTCCCGCTCCTCTTCCCGCAGGCGCCGCTCGTGGGCACCGGACTCGAGGAGAAAGTGGCCCGTGACTCCGGCGCCGTGGTGATCGCCCGGCGCGGGGGCACCGTCACGCGCGTCACCGCCGACGAGATCATCATCGACACCGGGGACGAGGAGCGCCGCGCGACCGACAATCCGCTGGCCCGGCTGAAGCAGCACGACCGCTTCCGCCTCAAGAAGTTCTGGCGCACCAACCAGGACACCGCCATCAACCAGCGGCCCCTGGTACACGTGGGCCAGAAGGTGAAGGCCGGCCAGATCGTCGCCGACGGCGCCGGCACCGAGCGCGGTGAGCTGGCGCTCGGCGCCAACGTCACGGTCGCGTTCATGCCGTGGTACGGGCACAACTTCGAAGACGCCATCGTGCTGTCCGAGCGCCTGGTGAAGGACGACGTGTACTCGTCGATCCACATCCAGGAGCTCGAGCTGCACGTGCGGGATACCAAGCGGGGCCGCGAGGAGATCACGCGCGAAATTCCCAACGTCGCCGAGGAGTCGCTCGTCGACCTGGATGAGCGCGGCATCGTGCGCATCGGCGCCCACGTGAAGGCGGGCGACATCCTCGTCGGCAAGATCACCCCCAAGGGTGAGACCGAGCTGTCGCCGGAAGAGAAGCTGCTCACGGCGATCTTCGGCGAGAAGGCGAAGGACGTGAAGGACTCTTCGCTCAAGGTGCCGCCGGGGATGGAAGGCGTGGTCATCGACGTGAAGATCTTCTCGCGCATCGAGGACCAGGTCGTCGAGAAGGACCGCGGTGAGCGGATCGGCGAGGTGCGCCGCCTCGAGGGCGAGGAGAAGGCCCGAATTTCCGAGGCGACCTCCGCCGAGTTGCGCGACCTCCTGGCGAACCAGGAGGTGGGGCTGATGCTCAAGGCCGGGACGGTGGAGGAGTTCCTCCCCGCCGGCACGAAGCTCTCCCGGGCGCAGCTGCAGGAGATCGACTTCGCCGACGTGGACCTGAAGACGCTGCGCGTCGCCAACAAGCAGGTGAACGAGCGGGTGCGCGGCGTGCTCGATGCCGCCTCGGCGGAGCGCGCGAAGATCGAGGAGAAGTCGGAGGATCAGATCGACAAGATCCTCCAGCCCGACGAGCTGCCGCCCGGCGTCATCCAGCTGGTGAAGGTCTACATCGCCGAGAAGCGCAAGATTTCGGTGGGCGACAAAATGGCGGGCCGGCACGGCAACAAGGGCATCATCGCCCGCATCGTGCCCGAGGAGGACATGCCGTTCCTCCCCGACGGCTCGCCCGTCGACATCGTGCTGAATCCGCTCGGGGTGCCCTCCCGGATGAACGTGGGACAGATCCTCGAGACCCATCTCGGGTGGGCGGCCCGGATCCTCGGGTTCGACGCCAAGACGCCCGTGTTCCAGGGCGCGGACGAGACGGAGATCGGCGTGCTGCAGCGGCTGTCCGGCCTGACGTGGGCCGCCAACTCCCTGCGGCTCGAGGTGCGCCCGCCGGTGATCGATTCCGACACGGTGCGGGATCTGGTCGCCGATCTGCGGCACCTGCCGCATTCGAATGGCGGCCGTCCCGACGTCTCGACGTCGGGGGTGGCGCTGCTCGGCTCGCGATCGCTGTCGGCCGCGACGCGCGAGGTGCATCACAAGCTGGTGGACTTCCTGAAGTTCGCGGCGAAGGAGCTGGCGGAGCGGGCGCTCGGCCAGCGGCGCACCGAGCGGGAGCATCACGAGGCGCTGCTCGCGGCGGAAGACACCGGCAAGAACGTGAAGGACGCGCTGAAGAAGGCGCAGAAGGACATCGAGAAGCTGCTCGAGCACGACAAGCCCGTCGAGGTGCTGGCCGAAGCCGGGTGGCCGAAGCTCGGTGCGATGCTCGGCCCCGCGTCCGAAGCCGATGTCGACGGCGCGGTCGACGAGATCCTGCGCGCGGCGGGGCTGTCCCCGACCGGGAAGGCCCGGCTGCGCGACGGCCGCTCGGGTGAGTTCTTTACGTCCGACGTCACCGTCGGCGCGATCTACATGATGAAGCTGTCGCACCTGGTGGACGACAAGATTCACGCCCGGTCCATCGGGCCGTACTCGCTGGTGACGCAGCAGCCGCTCGCCGGAAAGGCGCAGTTCGGCGGCCAGCGGTTCGGCGAGATGGAAGTCTGGGCGCTGGAGGCGTATGGGGCGGCGCACACGCTGCAGGAGATCCTCACCGTCAAGTCGGACGACGTGAACGGCCGCAGCCGCGTGTACGAAGCCATCGTCAAGGGGCAGAACCTGCCGAAACCCGGCATCCCCGAATCCTTCAACGTGCTGGTGAAGGAACTGCAGGCCCTCGGGTTGCGGGTGACCCTGGGCACCACCGAAGACGTCGAAGAGTAAGGGGAAGGGAGCACACGACATGATCGACTTCCGGAGCGGTCGCGAGCCGAAAAACGCGAGCTTCGATTACATCCAGATCCGGATCGCCTCTCCCGAGGAGATCCGCGGTCCCAAGGACTCCAAGGAGCGCGAGCGCCTGGAGCTGCAGGGCCAGCGCACCTGGTGGTCGTGGGGCGAGGTCACCAAGCCCGAGACGATCAACTACCGCTCCTTCAAGCCGGAGCGGGACGGGCTGTTCTGCGAGCGCATCTTCGGTCCGGTGAAGGACTGGGAGTGCCACTGCGGCAAGTACAAACGCATCCGCTACCGCGGCGTCATCTGCGACCGCTGCGGCGTGGAGGTGACGCTCTCCAAGGTGCGGCGCGAGCGCATGGGGCACATCGAGCTCGCGGTGCCGGTGGCGCACATCTGGTTCTTCAAGACGCTGCCGTCGCCGATGGGTAACCTGCTCGACATGACGCTGCGCGACCTCGAGCGCGTGATCTACTACACGAATTACGTGGTCATCGAGCCGGGCGAGCAGCAGGTGGAGGAGCGCGAGCTGCTGGACGAAGACCGCTTCCTCGAGCTGCGCGCCAAGGCGAAGGCCGAGGGCGATACGGCGTTCAAGGCCGACATCGGCGCCCCGGCGGTGCGCTCGCTGCTCGAGCGCATCAACGTCGACAAGCTGTCCGACGAGCTGCGGGATCTCGTGGCCACGGAGACGAGCCAGCATCGCAAGAAGCAGATGCTGAAGCGCCTCAAGATCGTGGACGCGTTCCGCAATTCGGGCCAGGCGGGTGAGGCGCGCAACAACCCGCAGTGGATGATCCTCGACGTCGTGCCGGTGATTCCGCCCGATCTGCGGCCGCTCGTGCCGCTCGACGGCGGGCGCTTCGCCACGTCGGATCTGAACGATCTCTACCGGCGAGTGATCAACCGCAACAACCGCCTGCAGAAGCTGATCCTGCACCGGGCGCCGGAGGTCATCCTCCGCAACGAGAAGCGCATGCTGCAGGAGGCGGTGGACGCGCTGTTCGACAACGGCCGCCGCTCCAAAGCGATCCGCGGGCGCGGCAAGCGGCCGCTGAAGTCGCTGTCCGACATGCTGAAGGGCAAGCAGGGCCGGTTCCGCCAGAACCTGCTCGGCAAGCGCGTGGACTACTCGGGGCGCTCCGTGATTGTCGTGGGTCCGGAGCTGCGGCTGCACCAGTGCGGTCTGCCCAAGGCGATGGCGGTGGAGCTATTCAAGCCGTTCATCATCCACAAGCTGGTGGAGAAGGGCATCGCCGAAACGGTGAAGCGCGCCAAGAAGATCGTCGAGAAGGAGAGCACGGAAGTCTTCGAGATCCTCGAAGAGATCATCGAAGATCATCCCGTGCTGCTGAACCGCGCGCCGACGCTGCACCGCCTCGGGATTCAGGCGTTCGAGCCGGTGCTGGTGGAGGGGAAAGCGATCCGGATCCACCCGCTGGTGTGCGCGGCGTTCAACGCGGACTTCGACGGCGACCAGATGGCCGTGCACGTGCCGCTCTCGTTCGAGAGCCAGCTCGAGGCGCGGCTGCTGATGATCTCGTCGAACAACGTGCTCAAGCCGTCGGACGGCCGTCCGGTGGCTGAGCCGAGCCAGGACATGGTGCTGGGGTGCTACTTCCTCACCAAGGAGCCGGCGGAGTTCGCGCCGCGGCTCGCCGCAGCGCCGCGTCTCGGGTCGATGGCCGAGCTCGAGATGGGGCTCGCGCTCAAACGGCTCGAGTTCCACAGCCCGGTGCACTACTGGTACGAGGAGCCGGCGGGTGGGAACGGTCAGTGGGTGGGGACCACCGCGGGGCGGGTGATCTTCAACAGCATTCTCCCCGGCACGCTGCGGCAGGACCTCGGGTTCCAGAACAAGGCGATGCGCAAGCGGGATCTGTCGGAGCTGGTCTTCGAGAGCTACCGCCGCGCCGGCCTGACGCCGACGGTGCAGTTCCTGGACGCCCTGAAGGAGTTCGGCTTCCGCTACGCGACGATGGGCGGCGTGTCCATCGGCGTGGAGGATCTCGAGATCCCGAGCGACAAATCGTCGCTGTTGCACGACGCCGAAGCGCGCGTCGAGCGGTTCCAGCGCGCCTACGCGACCGGGCAGATCACCTTCGGGGAACGCTACAACAAGGTGATCGACGCCTGGACGCATGCCAACAACGACATCGCCGAGGCGATGGTCTCGACGATGCGCAAGTCGAAGGGCGGCTTCAACCCCGTGTTCATGATGTTCGACTCGGGGAGCCGGGGCAGCCGCGACCAGATCCGCCAGCTGGCGGGGATGCGCGGTCTCATGGCCAAGCCGCAGAAGAAGCTGACGGGCGGTATCGGCGAGATCATCGAGAGCCCGATCAAGTCGAATTTCCGTGAGGGGCTCAGCGTGCTCGAGTACTTCATCTCGACGCACGGCGCCCGCAAGGGACTGGCCGATACGGCGTTGAAGACCGCCGACGCCGGCTACCTCACGCGCCGTCTGGTGGACGTGGCACAGGACGTCACGGTCACCGAGGAAGACTGCGGCACGATTCTCGGTCTCGAGATGTCGGCGCTGAAGGAGGGCGAGGACATCATCGAGCCGCTGCGCGAGCGCCTGGTGGGCAACGTGGCGCTCGAAGCGGTCACCGATCCGCATGAGCTGGACGAGCACGGGCAGCCCAAGGTGCTGGTCGAGGCGGGCCGGCTGATCGACGAGGAGACCGCGCAGGCGATCGAGGACGCCGGCATCGAGACGGTGAAGATCCGCTCGGTGCTGAC
>DASSIL010000336.1:0-38872 GCA_035691925.1 Gemmatimonadales bacterium | reverse complement strand
CGACGGGCAGCGGCTCCGCTGCACCCCCACAGGCTGGCTCCGCCTCGACAGCCTCGTCGCCGCCTTGACCGGGAACCTGACGATTTCGTAATTTGTTTCGCTGAAAGGGGTTGGAGCATTTGACGACACCATTGACCGAGCGCGAGCGCGCCGTGCTGGGCGCCGTGATCGAGACGTACGTGCAGACCGCCGAACCTGCCGCGAGCCGCACCATCGCCAAGCATTTCGGCCTGGGACTCTCTCCCGCCACGATCCGCAACACGATGAGCGATCTGGAGGAGAAGGGATTCCTCTACCACATGCACACCTCCGCCGGCCGCATCCCGACCGATCGCGCCTACCGGCTCTACGTGGATGCGCTGATGCGGCCCTCGTCGCTGACGTTCGACGAGCAACACCAGCTGCACGAGGAGCTGGCGGCATCGCGCAGTAACGCCGTGGATCAGATCCTGGGACGCGCGGCGCAGGTGCTCGGTGTCCTGACGCAGGAGCTCGGCATGGCGGTAGGGCCGTCGCTCGACGACGCCCTGCTGGAGCGGCTCGAGCTGGTCACGGTCTCGAGCGAGCGCTTGCTGCTCGTCCTGACACTGAAGAGCGGTGCCGTCCGGACGATCTTCGTCGAGGTCCCGTCCCATATGGCGGCGGATGCGGTGGTGCACGTGGCGGTCGTGCTGAACGAGCGGCTCGCCGGGCTCACCCTCAGGGAAATCCGCGCGTCGCTATCCGAGCGACTGCGTGACGCCGGCGGCTCGCAGCATTCGAGCGATCTGCTCAACATCTTCATCCAGGAAGCCGATGAGCTGTTCGACGTCCCCGCCGCCGATGCCGGTCCGTTTCCCGGCGGCGTGGTGCTGTCGTCGGCGCAGCTGCTCGCCGGACAGCCGGAATTTGCGACCGCCGAACGGCTCCAGGGTCTGCTCGAGATGACGGAGCGCCGCGACCGGTTGCGGGAGGCGCTGGCGCAGCGCACCGCGCCCGGTCTGACCATCACCATCGGCAGCGAGCACCACGATCCGAAGCTCGCCGCCTTCACGCTCGTGACGTCCCCCTATCGCTCGGGTCCGTTGTCCGGTGTGATCGGTGTCTTGGGACCGACACGGATGCCGTATGACAAAGTCGTGGCGCTCGTGGAGCACACGAGTCGCCTGGTGCAGGAGCTGCTGCAATGAGTCGGCGCGATTACTACGCGGTGTTGGGGGTTGCGCAGGACGCGTCCGAGGCGGCGATCAAGAAGGCCTATCGCAAGCTCGCCATGGAATCCCACCCCGATCGCAACAAGGATGCGGGGGCGGAGGAGCGCTTCAAGGAGATCACGGAGGCATACGAAGTGCTGCGTGATCCGGAGCAGCGCGCGCTCTACGATCGGTACGGTGAGGCGGGGCTGCGCGGCGCCGGGGCCGCGCCGGGCGGCTTTACGCACTTCGATCTCTCCGAAGCCCTCAACATCTTCATGCGCGACTTCGGCGGGTTGGGCGGGTTCGACGCCTTCTTCGGCGGCGGTGAGCGCACGCGGCGCGACCGCCGTCGCGGCGCCGATCTCAAAGTGTCGTTGCGACTGACGCTCGCCGAGGTCGCCACCGGCACCACGAAGTCGGTGAAGATGAAGACGCTCGACACCTGCGACGTCTGCAAGGGCACCGGCGGCAGGGCGGGGGCCAAGGCCACGCCGTGCTCCACGTGCGGTGGGACGGGGGAGGTGCGGCGCGCGGCGCAGTCGATGTTCGGGCAGTTCGTCTCTGTCTCGCCCTGCCCGACGTGCGGCGGCGAGGGGACCGTCATCAAGGATCCGTGTCCGGCGTGCCGCGGCGACGGTCGCGTCAAGGCGGAGAAGACCGTCCAGCTCGACGTTCCCGCCGGCGTCGCCGACCATCATTACCTCACGGTGCGCGGGCAGGGGGTTCCCGGGCCGCGCAACGGTCCGGCCGGTGATCTGATCGCGGTGCTCGAGATCGTCGAGGACCCGCGCTTCGAGCGCCACGGCGACGACCTCGTGTACGATCTGCCGGTGTCGTTCAGTCAGGCAGCACTGGGAGCCGAGGTCGAGATTCCCACTCCGTATGGCAGCGCGCCGCTCAAAGTGCAGCCCGGGACTCAGACCGGCACGATGTACCGCCTGCGCGGGAAAGGGCTGCCGCGACTCGGGGAGTCGGGCCACGGCGACCTGCACGTGCGCATTCAGGTGTGGACGCCGACGCGGCTCACACCGGAGCAGGAAGAGAAGTTTCGCGAGCTGCAGAAGGTCGAAGGTGCGCCGCCGGCGGCGGAGAGCGTTGGCCGGGGCTTCTGGAACAAGATTCGCGAGGCGTTCGGCGCGTAATGGCGTCCGACTGCATCTTCTGCAAGATCGTCGCTGGAGAAATTCCGGCAACCGTGGTGAAGCGGACCGATCGGCTGCTCGCGTTCCGCGATGTTGGTCCCCAGGCTCCCGTCCACATCCTCGTGATCCCGACCGAGCACATCGCCTCGCTCGCAGCGGTGCAGGACGGGCGCCTGCTCGGGGACATGTTGATGTTGGCCCGGGACATTGCCGCGGACGAGAAGATCGCCGCAGACGGGTACCGGGTCGTGCTCAATACCAACCGCAACGGCGGCCAGACGGTGTTTCACCTGCACCTGCATCTGCTCGGCGGGCGGCGCTTGACCTGGCCTCCCGGGTGAGGCTAACTTGCAGAGTCTCTCATAGTTAGGACGCGAGCCGAAATGCCGGAAGTCATCATTCACGACGACGAGAGCTTCGAACGCGCCTTGAAGCGCTTCAAGAAGAAGTGCGAAAAGGCGGGGATTCTCTCGGACCTGCGCAAGCATCGTCACTACGAAAAGCCCAGCGAACGCCGCAAGCGGAAAATGAACGCGGCGCGCCGCAAGAGCCGGCGGCCCCGCTCCTTCTAGAGATGCCCAGCCTCGTCGAGCGGCTCCAGGTGGCCCTCAACGAGGCCCGGAAGGCCCGCGATCAGCACCGCACGCTCCTGTTTTCGACGATTCTCGCCGATCTCAAAAACCGCGAATTCGAAGTGCGCCATCCGCTGACCGATGAGGAAGCGGTGGATGTCGTGCGCCGGGGCATCAAGAAACGGCGCGAGGCGGCGGAGCAATTCCACGCCGTCGGGCGCCAGGATCGCGCCGACCTCGAGCAGCGGGAGGTCGCGCTGCTCGAAGGGTACCTCCCCGCTCAGGTGTCACCCGAGGAGATCCGTGCCGCCGTGCGTGTCGCGATCGCCGCCGGTGCGACCGAGCTCGGAAAAATCATGGGCCAGGTAATGCCCCAATTCAAAGGACGCGCCGACGGGAAGATGATCAACCAGATCGTGCGCGAGGAGCTGTCGGCGAACGTATGAGTGCGGGAGGCGGGTTCCCCCCTGCCGTCCTCTTGACGCTGGAGTTTCCTGCCGCGCTCGAGCGCGTGGCGGCGTTCGCCGCCGGTCCGCTCGGCGCCGCGCGCGTACAGGACCGCCGTCCGGTCACCGATCCCGCCGCGATCCGTGACGCCCTGGCGCAGGTCGCGGAGCTCGCGACCTTGCTCATCACCGACGATTCCCTGCGCGCCGAACCCGTCCCCGAAATCGCGGAAACGCTGAGCATGCTCGGCGTTCCCGGGAGCGCCCTCGAGGGGCTGGCACTTGCCGAGCTGGGGACGGCGTTGGTCGCAGCGCGGACTGTGGGGACACTGCTCGGCCGGCTGGAGCGCGATGCGCCGCGCACCGCCGCGTTGCGTGCGCCGCTCCCTCCGAAACAGCTCGAGACCCGCCTCGCGAGCTCGCTTGCTCCCGACGGCGAGGTGCTCGACGGGGCCTCGCGCGACCTGGCGCGTGCCCGCAAGGCGGTGCGGGAGGTTCGCGCGAAACTCGTCTCGCGACTCGAGCGGTTATTGCAGGGACTCGATCCTCGGGACCGCTCTCCGGACGCCGCAGTGACGCTGCGCGCCGGGCGCTACGTGATCCCCGTGCGCGCCACCGCCCGGAGCAGAGTGGGCGGCATCGTCCACGACGAATCGGCGACGCGGGCCACCGTCTTCCTCGAGCCCCCCGAAGTCATCGAGCTCGGCAACGAGCTGCGCTCCGCGGAGGCCGAGGAGCATCGCGAGGTACTGCGGGTGTTGCGCGAGCTGACCGACGAGCTGCGCCCCCACCGCGACACGATCGCCGCGGCGTGGGAGGCGTGCATTGCGTTCGACGACCTCTGTGCCCGCGCCCGCTATGCGGTGGAGGTCAACGGCTTCGCCCCCGAGATCGGCGGTGGCCCGCTCAAGATCCGCGGTGGGCGCCACCCCCTGCTCGTGGGCGGAGAAACGGTCGTCATTCCGTTCGACCTGGAGTTCGCCCCGGACGAATGGACGGTGCTCATCTCCGGCCCCAACACCGGCGGCAAGACGGTGCTCATCAAGGCCGTCGGGTTGTTGGCCCTGCTGGTGCAGAGCGGCATCATCCCGCCGCTCGGGCCGCACTCGCGACTCCCGGTGTTCGAGCGGATGTTCGCCGATATCGGCGATCGCCAGTCGATCGCCGCCAGCCTCTCCACGTTCTCGGCGCACGTCGCCGTCCTGCGCGACATCCTCGCCTTCGCCGACGGCGCGACGCTGGTGCTCCTGGATGAGATCGGCAGCGGCACCGATCCCGCCGAGGGCGCGGCGCTGGCGGCGGCCACGCTGCGCAGTCTCACCCGGCGCCATACCGTCACCCTCGCGACGACGCATCTCGGCGCGTTGAAGCGGCTCGCCGCCGAGTCGGTGGGCATCGTGAACGCGTCGCTGCAGTTCGATGCTGCGACGCTGACGCCGACGTATCGCCTCCTCAAGGGACTCCCCGGCCGCTCTTACGGACTCGCGATCGCCCGACGCCTCGGCGTGGCGGATGACGTCCTGGCCGACGCCGAGCAGGCGGTGCCCGATGCCGAACGCCGGCTCGACGCGCTGCTGGCCGATGTCGAGGCGCGCGCCCGAACCCTGGCCGAGCGCGAGACCGCCGTTGGCGAGGCGGAAGCCGCCGCGGCGACCGATCGTACCCGGCTCGAAGCCCGAGCGCAGGCCACCGCCGACCGCGAGCGCGCGGTCCGGGACCGCGAGCGCTCGCTCGACGCCAAGGCCAGAGACCAGGCGCGCGCCTACCTCCTCTCCGCCCGCAAGACGGTTGAAGCAGCGCTGGGCCAGGCACGCGCCGCCGTCGACGAAGTGACGGCCCGCGAGGCGCGGCGGATGCTGGAACGGGCGATCTCTGACACAAAAGGCGGCGGTCAGGCGGACGGGCGGACGGGCGGTCCGGTGAACGTCGAAGTTGGGGACCGGGTTCGCACAACCGATGGCATGATGGGTCGTGTGGGCGAAATGCGCGACGATGGAGCAGTCGTATTGGAGTCAGGCGCCCTCCGGATCATCGTACAGCCAGAACAGATCGTCGAAGTGCTCGACCCGACCGCCCGCCCGCCCGACCGCCTGACCGCCGTCTCACCGACCGCTGCCTCATCGACCGCCCGACCGGACGACCGCCGATCATCCGCCGCCACGGAGGTCTCTCTCCGCGGTCTCCGCGCCGACGAAGCCGAGGCGATCCTCGAGCGCGCGCTCGACGCCGCCGTGCTCGACGATCTGCCGTACCTGCGGATCATCCACGGGAAGGGCACCGGTGCATTGCGCGATCTGGTACAGCGCATGCTGCAACGCGACCCCCGCGTGGCCCGCTTCGGGCTGGCCCCCGCCAATCAGGGTGGCTCCGGCGTGACGGTCGTGGAGCTGCGGTGAGTCTCATTCCGGATGAGGTGATTGAGCAGGTCCGCGATGCCGCGGATATCGTCGGCATCATCGGGGAGCAGGTCGAGTTGAAGCGCAGCGGCGGCGATTATCGCGGAGCGTGCCCCTTCCATGGCGGCACCCATCGCAACTTCGCCGTGATCCCGAAGAAGGGGATGTATCACTGCTTCGTCTGTCACGAGTCGGGCGACGTCTTCACGTTTTTCATGAAGCGTCTCGGAATGGATTATCCCACCGCCGTGCGCGAGGTCGCCCGGCGCGTCGGGATTACCATCCCCGAGCGCGGCCCGGCCGGACCCGATCCGCGCGAGCCGCTCTTCGCAGCCGTCGCCGCCGCGCACGATTGGTTCACCCGCCAGTTGCGGGACACGCCTGATGCCGGTGTCGCCCGCAACTACCTCGCCTCGCGCGACATCACGGCGGAGCAGTCGAGTGCTCTGGGACTCGGCTTCGCTCCGCGCGGCCCCGCGTTCGGCGAGGCGATGCGCAAACTCGGGATTGACGAAGCGGTCTTGCGCGAGGCGGGACTCGAGCGCCGTCGCGACGACGGCACGATCGCGCCGCGCTTCCGCGGCCGGCTGCTGTTTCCCATCCACGACCTGCGGGGCCGCATCGTGGGCTTCGGCGGTCGCATCCTCGGCGAGGGAGAGCCGAAATACCTGAACTCCCCCGAGACGCCGATCTTCCACAAGGGGAAACTGCTCTACCACCTCCACGAGGCGCGTTCCGCCATGCGGAAGGCGGAGCGGGCGATCGTGGTCGAAGGGTATTTCGACGTGATCCGGCTCTCCCTGGCGGGTATCGACGAAGTCGTGGCTCCGATGGGCACCGGTCTCACGGCGGACCAGGCCGAGTTGCTGCGGCGTCACACGTCGCAGGTGCTGCTGTGTTACGATTCCGACGACGCCGGACTGCGCGCCACCTTTCGCGCGGGCGACGAGCTGTTGCGCGCCGGGATTCGCGTCGCCGTGGCGACGCTCCCCGACGGAGAAGATCCCGACACCCTTGTCCGTCGTGGCGGCAGTGCGGCCTTCGAAGCGGTGGCGAAGGACGCCGTCGACGTGCTGGAACGGAAGATCCAGATCCTCGAGCATAAGCGATTCTTCGAAACGCTTCCCGGACGCCGCCGCGCGCTGGATCGTCTGTTCCCGACGATTCGCGCGGCGACGGACCCGCTGACGCGAGAGCTCTATCTGAGCCGTGTCGCCGAGGTGGCCCACGTCCGCAAGGACGTTCTGGAACGGGAAATCACCGGAACCGGACCGCGCGAGGCGACTCCGGCCGCCGCGCCGGATGCCGGGCAGCCGCTCCCCGCCATGCCCGCAAATGCGGAGCGTGCACTCGTCCTCATCATGCTGCAGGGGGACGCGTGGCGCGACCGCGTCCTCGAAAAAGTGGATCCCGAAGAGATCGAGCACCCCGCGTACCGGGCGGTGTTCGAGGCGGTGGCGGAGCGCCGGCAGGAGGAGCTGGAGGGCGCGGCCGCCCGGACCTACGAGCTGCTGCGGGCCGAGCGCCTCGGAGAAGGGGAGCCGGACGGCCTGTTCGATCGCGCGGTGAATTGGATCGACGCGCGCCGGCTCGATCGCGAGCTGGCGCGTCTGGAGCGCGAGCTGCCGTTGGCCGACGAAACCGAGCAGGGCCGGTTGGCTATCGAGAAGCAGCGCATCGCAGCCGAACGCAATCGCATACGTCCCACGTACAAGATCGTCTCCAGGAGGAGTAGTGCACCCGGATCTTGAAGGTCTGTTGACGCTGCAGGCGAAGGATCAGGACGTGACGAAATCCGAGCAGGCGCTCGCCGCCCTGGAGCCGGACGTGCGCCGCCTCGACGAACAGCTGGCGGTGGCGCAACGCGCGCTCGACGGCGCGCGACGCGCGATCGACGACGCTCGGCGGCGCAAGGAAGAGCTGGAGGGCAAGATCGCCAGTTACAAATCGATGCAGGAGCAGCGGCGTCAGAAGCTCGAGTGGGTGCGCGGCGCGAAGGAAGCGTCGACGCTGATGGCCGAGCTGGATCTGACCCGCACGGTGCTCGCCAAGGAGGAAGCGGAGTTCATGCGCTCGGGAGACGCGGTCCACGAGGCCGAGCGGAAGGCGGCGGAGGCCGAGAAAGCGCTGGGCACGGTGCGCGAAGCGCAGGCGCCGGAGCGCGCGGCTCTGGCAGAGAGGCGCGAAGCGGCGCTGGCCGAACTGCGTCGCGCGCAGGAGGTCCGTACGGCAGCGACGCGCGGCGTCAACGGCACTCTGCTGTCCCGCTACGAGCGAATCCGGCGCGGCAAGGCGCCCCTCGCCCTCTACGCCTTGCACGGTGATGCGTGTGGGCACTGTTTCACCGCGGTGCCGACCCAGCGGCGCGTGCTGATCCAGCGCGGGGCATCCATCGAAACCTGCGAGGCGTGCGGGGTGCTGCTCTACAGCGCCGCATGATCGTCCCTCGCTGGTCGGTCGCGCGTCCCCCGGATCCGGGGCTCGTGGGTGAGTTGTCCTCTGCGCTGTCTATCCCTGAGGCGCTCGCGGCGCTGCTGGTACTGCGCGGCTACGGATCCGCTGGCGACGCCCGCGCGTTCCTGCGTCCCAATCTCACCGGACTGTCCGACCCCATGACGTGGGCCGACATGCCCGAGGCGGTGGCGGCGGTGCAGAGTGCGGTGCGGCGCGGGGAGCCGATCCTCATTCATGGCGACTACGATGTCGACGGGCAATGCGCCGCGGCGCTGCTCACCCGGGTGCTGCGGGAAGCGGGTGCCCTGGTCCACGGATTCGTGCCGCACCGCGTGCGCGACGGGTACGACTTCGGGCCGGCGGGTCTCGCGCGGGCGCGCGAGCTCGGCGCCCGGCTCATCATCACCTGCGACTGCGGTATCACCGCGGTGGAAACGGTCCGCGCCGCGCGCGCCGAGGGGATCGAGGTCATCGTCTCCGACCACCACCTCCCGGGGGACGCCCTGCCGCAGGCCACCGCCGTCCTCGACCCGCGGCGCCCCGACTGCGCTTCTCCCGACAAGCATCTGTGCGGGACCGGCGTGGCGTTCAAGCTGGCGCAAGCGCTCGTCCCGGCGCTCGGGCTGCCGGACACGCTTCCCTGGCACTTCCTCGATTATGTCGCCCTCGCTACGGTCGCCGACGTCGTCCCGCTCGTCGGAGAAAACCGCATCCTGGTGCGGCACGGACTCAAGCTCCTCGCCACCAGCCGCTGGCCGGGGCTCGCCGCGCTGGTCGCGGCGGCGGGACTCGCGGGGAAGCCGCTGCGCGCCGGTCACGTCGGGTTCATTCTCGCCCCGCGATTGAACGCGGCGGGCCGCATCGGCGACGCGGGCGACGGGTTGCGCCTGCTCTTGACCGACGACCCCGAGGAAGCCGCGAAGCTCGCCCGCGAGCTGGAAACGCTCAACGCCCGCCGCCAGGAGATGGACCAGCAGATTCTCGTCTCCGCCGAAGCGGCGCTCGCCGCCCAGGGCAGCGAGCAGGATCGCGCCATCGTCCTGGCGGCCGACGAGTGGCATCCCGGCGTGATCGGCATCGTCGCGAGCCGCCTGGTGGAGCGCTACGGTCGTCCCACGTTTCTGATCGCGTGGGACGGCGACACCGGACGTGGCTCGGGGCGCAGCATCCCGGGCTTCGACCTGCATGGCGCGCTGCACCGCGTGGGCGGCAGTCTCGAGAAATTCGGTGGCCACAGCATGGCCGCGGGGTTGACCGTGCGGCGGGCGCGCTACGATGAGTTCCGGGTTGCCTTTCTCGAGGTGGCGGCCCAGCTTCTTCGCGCCGAAGACCTGGTGCCCGCGCAGCGCATCGATCTGGAGGTACCGCTGGCCAACTTGAGCGAGGATCTGGAGCGCCTGATGCGCCATCTGGAGCCGTGCGGCATGGGGAACCCCGCTCCAGTGTTCGGGGTTCGAGGGGCGCGCGCCGTCGGTGCGCGACGCGTCGGCACGAATCATCTGCGGTTTGTTCTGGACGACGGGTCGGGGGCGCTCCCGGCGATCGGCTTTCAATGGGCCGATCAGGTGCCGGACGGATGGCTGGAACACCCGCTCGACGTGGCGTTCCGGCTCGAGCGCGATGACTGGCAGGGGCGATCGACGTTGCAGGCTCGCGTCGCGACCATCGCGCCGAGTGGTGGGGCGGAGGCAGCGTGATCTCGATCATCAGCGGAGAGTTCAAGAACCGTCGCCTCAAGACGCCGGTCGGGGACAAGGTGCGCCCCACGGCGAGCCGCGTGCGCGAGGCGTGGTTCAGCATCCTGCAGCGCTCCCTGCGCGGCGCGCGCGTGCTCGACCTCTACGCCGGGTCGGGGGCGCTCGGACTCGAGGCGCTGTCCCGCGGCGCGAATACCGCCGACTTCGTGGAAGTGCACCGCAATTCGCTCGCCGCCCTCAAGGCGAACATCAAGACCCTCAAGGTCGAAGGGCGCACGACGATCCACCGCGTCGAGGCGTTGCGCTTCGCCGAGCAGCTGCACCCCGGCCAGTATGACGTCGCGTTCGCGGACCCACCCTACGCCAACGTCAACAACCAGACCGCGCGCCTCGTGGCGATGTTCCGCCTGGTCCCGTTTGCGCGCGTCTTTTCGATCGAGCATCCCGCCGATACGCCGATCCCCGGCGACGAGACACGTCGCTACGGGGATACCGCCGTCACCTTCATTTACGCGCCGTGAGCGGCGCCGCCGCCCCGCGCGGCAACCGGATCGCCGTCTACCCGGGGTCGTTCGATCCCGTAACCCGCGGACACGAGGACCTGATCCATCGCTCCCTCGCGTTCGTGGACCGGGTCGTCGTCGCGGTCGCGGTCAACGCGGCCAAGCAGCCGCTGTTCACCACCGAGGAGCGCGTGGCGCTGCTGCGCGAAACGGTGCGCGGCCCCGGGATCGAGGTGCAGTCGTTCCAGGGGCTGCTGGTGAACTTCGCGCGACAGGTGGGGGCATCCGTGATCGTGCGCGGCCTGCGGGCGGTGAGCGACTTCGAGTACGAATTCCAGATGGCGCTCATGAACCGCAACCTCGACCCGAAGCTCGAGACCGTGTTCCTCGTTCCCGCCTTCGATTTGACCTACCTCAGCTCCAGTCTGGTGCGCGAGGTGGCGCGCTTCGGCGGCGACGTATCGCAGCTGGTCCACCCCGCCGTTCATAAGGCGCTGAAAGCCAAGTTCGGCACGTGACCGCCCCGTTCCGCGACCGCGTCTTCGCGGCGGCGCGGCACGCGCGGCGGCGCATCCTGCTGCCCGAAGTGGACGACCCGCGCGTCGTGGCCGCGGGCCGCGCGCTCGAAGCTCAGGGACTCGGGCTGCTCGTCCCGCCCGAGCCCCCCGGCTCGCCGCCGTCGGCGGAGCTGGTGGCGTGGCTGCGCCAGCGCCGCCCCGACCGGTTCGCCGACGATGCGGCGGCGCGCGCCGCGCTCGCCCACCCGCTCACGCGGGCCGCCTGTCTCGTGGGACTGGGAAGGGCCGATGTGATGGTCGGCGGTGCGGTCCACCCGACGGGCGAGCTGATCCGTGCGGCGCTCTGGGGTGTGGGGTTGGCGCCCGGTATCGCAGTGGTGAGCAGCGCGTTCTACATGGTGCGGGGGGAGCGCGTGCTCACCTTCACCGATTGCGCCGTCGTCCCCGATCCGAGCGCCGATCAGCTCGCCGAGATCGCCTGGGCGGCCGCGCGCGACCGGCGCCGCATCGTCGGCGACGAGCCCTGCGTCGCCTTCTTGTCCTACGGCACGAAGGGCAGCGCTGGGGGAGAGAAGATCGACAAAGTGCGCCGGGCGGTGGCGCGGCTGCGCGCGCTGGCGCCCGACGTGCCGTGCGATGGAGAGCTACAAGGTGACGCGGCGCTCGTGCCCGATGTGGCGCGACGCAAGGCGCCCGATTCCGCCGTCGCGGGACGCGCCAACGTGTTGGTCTTTCCCGACCTTGACAGCGGCAACATCGCCTACAAACTGGTGCAACGGCTGGGGGGGTGGGAGGCGGTCGGTCCGATCCTCCAGGGCCTGGCGAAGCCCATCGCCGACCTGTCGCGGGGCGCGACGGTGCAGGATATTGTGGACACGGCGGCGGTCACGACACTGCAAGCGGAGGAATGAGATGGGGTTCTCGGTGAGCAAGGATCCGCGGGGGGTAGTGATCGTCGGGGTCGACGGACAGCTGATCGTCGGCAACCGCCAGGAGCTGAAGCAGAAGGTGCTCGATTCCCTGGAAGGTGGCACGCGCCGCTTCGTGATCGACTTCACGAAGACCGGCTACATCGACTCCTCGGGTCTCGGCGTGCTGGTGTCGCTCTCGAAGAAGGTCCGGGAGCAGGGCGGGGACCTCCGCCTCGCCGGACTCAACGAGGACTTGCAGACGCTGTTCGAGCTCACCAAGCTGGACACCTTGTTCGCCATCGCGAAGACGCCGGCGGAGGCGCTGGCGACCTTCTAGGGGCTCTCGTGAGCGGTCACGTCCAGGTCGTGCTACACCGGACCGCGCGCCCCGCGGACGGCGTCGCGTTTTCGCTGGCCGTTCCGAGCGATCTCTCCCTGGTTGGGGATGCCGTCGATCTCGCCGCGCGGCATTGCGACGTCGGCGTGCTATCGCAGCGGCGGCTGCAATTCAATCTGCGGACCGCGCTGGCCGAAGCGCTGGCCAACGCGATCACCTACGGGAATCGCCACGACCCGAGCAGGCTGGTGCGCATCGAGGTCGCGTGCAAACCCGACGCCGTCCGCATCGAGGTGGCCGATGACGGGCTGGGATTCGATCCCTCCCAGGTCCCGGATCCCACGACGCCCGAGTTTCTCGAGCGCGAAGGCGGGCGCGGTCTCTTCGTGCTGCGCCATCTGGTGGATACCATCGAGTTCAACGAGCGGGGAAACTGCGTGTGTCTCGTGCTGCGGGCGGGCTGACCAAACTGGAGCGGCTCGTGCCCGTCCTCGAGCAGCTGGGCGGTGTGCGCCTGCGCGTGTGGCGTGTCGACGGCGCCGCGCCGCGGCTCGTGGCGGGCGCGGCGGCGAGCTGGACGCCCACCCTTCCCCAGCCGCTCGACGGGGCGGGGCGTTCGATCGAGACGCCCGAAGGGGCCGCCTGGTTCGAGCCGGTGCCTACGCCACCCGGGTTCTGGGTCGAGATGCGCAACGGCCCGGACGCCGTGGGGAGCAGCCGCCCCCGCTCGGGCGAGCAGGTGCTCGAAGCCGTCACCTGTCTCGCCGAAGCGGAGCGCGAGGCAGCCCAGGTGGCGGCCGAGCTGTCGGATCGCTACGAAGAAATCGACCTCGTCTATACGATCAGCGAAATCCTGGGCCATACGATCCGGCTCGATGAGGCCGCGCGTCGCATCCTGCAGGAAGTGGCCACCGTCGTCGGCGCGCGCCGCGCGAGCCTCTTCGTGCTCGATCCCGACCGGCACCTGCTGCGCCTCGTCGCCGCTCGCGGCATGGTCACGACCGAGGTCGACCCGATCGAGCTGGACGACCCCGTCTCGGTCACGGCGCGGGCGTTCCGCGAGATGCGCATCCAGAGTAACGACGTGTCCACGGGCGCCATCGGCGCACGCACCAGCGGTGGGCGCAGCTACCGCGGGGACGCGTACCTCGCAGTGCCCGTGCTGTACGGCGCCCCCGGCGATCAGGCCCGGCCGATCGGCGTCATCAACCTGACCGACCGCATCGGCTCCGACGCCTTTTCGGCGGGGGACCGCAAACTCGTGGCGGCGATCGCCAATCAGGTCGGCGCCGCGATCGAAAACGCGCGGCTCGTCGCCAAGGACCTGAGCCAGCAGCGGGTGCGCCGGGAGCTCGAGCTGGCGCACGACCTGCAGCTCAAACTGCTCCCCGCCGCGAGCGTGCTCGGCAGCAAGGCCGATCTCGCCGTGCGCTGTCGCTCGGCCGACGTGGTGGGCGGCGACTTCTACAATCTGCTGGGCCTGCACGGCGATCGCGTCGGCGTGATGATCGGGGACGTCTCGAGCCACGGCTTCGGCGCCGCCCTCATCATGGCGCTCGCCATGGCGGCGTCGGGCATTCACGCGGAAGCGGCAGGCTCGCCAGGGCAGGTATTGCGCAAGCTCGAGGAATCGCTCGCCAACGAGCTGGGACGCACAGAGATGTATCTGTCGTTGTTCTACGCGGTGATCGATCCGGCCGGGGGCAGTCTCGCGTACGCCAACGCGGGACATCCGCACGCCTTTCTGGTGCGCGGCGACAGCGGCGCGATCGTCCGCCTCGAGGCCACGCGTCCGCCGCTCGGCCTCGGCGGGGCCAGCGCCGCGGGCGACCGCCAGGAGACGTGGCTGCGCCGCCAGGACATCCTGTGTCTCTTCACCGACGGCATCACCGACGCCACCGATGACGGCGGCCGCCGCTTCGGCGAGGAACGCGTCCTCGGCCACGTGCAGGCGCTGCGAACCAAGCCGGCCCAGCAGGCGCTCGAGGCGATCTTCGCCGATCTCGCCGCCTTCACCGGCGGCGCCCCCTCCGCGGACGACCGTACCCTCCTCATCGCCAGAGTCTGATCAAGAAATCGCTGGGCCAGCATTTCCTCACCGATCCGCGGATCCTGGCCCGCATCGTCGACGCGCTGGAGCCGTCTCCCGACGATTGCGTCGTCGAAATCGGGGCGGGGAAGGGCTCGTTAACCCGAGTCCTGGCGAGCCGCGTCCATACGGTTGTCGCCGTGGAGAAGGACCGTGCATTGGCTCGCGATTGCGGATTGTGGATTGCGGATTGCGGATTGAAGAACGTCACGATTGTTGAGGGTGACATCCTGAGGCTCGCCTGGCGGGACCTCATTCCGCAATCCGCAATCACCAATCCGCAATTCAAGGTCATCGGCAACATCCCCTACTACATCACCACCCCCATCATCGAGCAGGCGCTGCGCGAGCGGCCGGCGCTCATCGTGTTGCTGGTGCAGGAAGAAGTCGCCGACCGCATCGCATCTCCCCCGGGGTCGAAGACGTATGGCGCCCTGTCGGTAGGGGTGCAGGTGGAGGCGCAGGTCGAGAAGTTGTTCGGCGTCAAGGCGGGCGCCTTCACGCCGCCGCCCAAAGTCCACAGTGCCGTGATCCGGCTGCGACCGCTCGAGCGGCCGCTCGTCGCCGCGTCCGAGGTGCCGGCCTTCCAGACGTTCGTCGCCGCCTGCTTCAGTCTGCGGCGCAAGACGTTGCGCAACGTCCTGCGCGCGATTACCGGGAGGCCCGGCGCAGTGGTCGAGGCGGCCCTGGCGACTCTGCAATACGACCCGCGCGCACGTCCCGAGACGATCGCACCGGACCGGTTCGTGAAGCTGTGGCGCTGGTCCAACGCCGGCCCAGACTTGCGCCCGGAGGGGGGATTGTGAAATAATTCACAATAATGCGCAAGATTTCGGATTCGACGGTTCGCCGCCTGGCGCTGTACCTCCGGTTTCTCGAGCACTCCGCGGCGCAGGGCCTCACCACGATCAGCTCGGCAGAATTGGCGCGCCGTGGCGGCACCACGTCGGCCCAGGTGCGCAAAGACCTTTCGTTCTTCGGATCGTTCGGCAAACGCGGGCTTGGCTACTCCGTGCCCGAGCTGGCGGCGCGGATCCGGGATATTCTGGGGCTCAAGCGCACGCACCGCGTGGTGCTCGTCGGGGCGGGGAAGATGGGTGGGGCGCTGCTGCATTACCGCGGTTTCCGCCAGCACGGCTTCGACGTCGCAGCGATCTACGACAAGGATCCCAAGAAGATCGGCGCCCGCTCCAACGGGCTTGTGGTGCGCGACATCAAACTGCTCGAAGCCGATCTCAAGAAGGAGCCGACCGATATCGCGATCCTCGTGACCCCGGCCGAGGCGGCGCAGGAGGTCGCCGACCGGCTCGTCCGCGCCGGGGTGAAGGCGATCCTCAATTTTGCCCCGGTCCCGCTGGTGGTTCCCAACGACGTCGCAGTCCAAAGTGTCAACATGGCGCTGGAACTCGAGACGTTGAGCTTCGCCCTGACCAATAGATAGTCCAGGTCCTGCAGGCTTCATTGAGCATGCGGCAGCGGACATTCGACATTCGACATTTGGCTTAGATTTCCCGCCCCTATGCCCCGCGTTCACGTCACCTCCGAGATCGGCACGCTGCGCGACGTCCTGGTGCACACGCCGGGGAACGAGCTGGTCGCCGTCACTCCCGGGAATCGCGAAGACTACCTCTACGACGACATCATCGATCTCGATCTGGCGCAGCGCGAGCATCGACGGCTGGTGGCGGTGCTGGAGCGCTTCGCCGAGGTGCACGAGGTCAAGGATCTCCTGACGGAGATCGTGGCGCGGCCCGACGTGCGCGACTTTCTGGTGACCCGGGCGCTCGAGGTCGTGCCGTCGGATGCCCTGGCCAAGCAGCTCGCGACCCTCTCGGCCGAGCAGTTGGTGGCGTTGATGGTCGAAGGCACGTTCGAGGAGGCCGGTCCGATCGCGCGGGCGCTGAACGAGGTGGGGTATGCGCTGCCGCCGCTGCCCAACCTGTTCTTTACGCGGGACGTCGGCATTGTGGTCGGGGAGCACGCCATCATCGGCTCGATGCGCTACGGCGTGCGCTGGACGGAGGAGATGCTGGTCAAGGCGCTGTTCCGCTATCACGACCAGCTCGACAACGCCGGGATTCTGTACGACGGCTCCGAAGAGCGGCGTCACACCTACACGCTCGAAGGCGGGGACGTGCATCCGCTGCGCCCGGATCTCCTCGTGCTCGGGTTCAGCGAGCGATCCAGTCCGGCCGCCCTCGATCAGCTGTGCGAGCTCGCCTTCGACAAGTGCGGCATCACCGACGTAATCACCGTCGTGCTGCCGAACGAGCGCACCGCGATCCATCTCGACATGATCTTCACGCAGATCGATCGCGAGACGTGCGTCGTCTACCCGCCGTTTTTCGTGGGTCCCGAGCGGCTCGCCGTGCTGCACCGGCGCAAACGGTCCAAGGGGGTGAAGGAGGTGCCCAACTTCTTCGCCGCGATGCAGGCCGTCGACCTGCCGCTCGAGCCCGTGTTCTGTGGCGGCACCGCCCGCACGGTGCAGGAGCGGGAGCAGTGGTCTTCGGCGTGCAACTTCTTCACGGTGCGTCCCGGGCTGACCATCACGTATGCGCGCAACGAGGCGACGATCCGCGAGCTCGAACACACCGGGTATCGCATCGTCTCCGCCGTGAACCTGCTCACCGGAGAAGAGCGCTTCGACGAGAGCGAGAAGGGTGTGATCACGATCGAAGGGAGCGAGCTGGTGCGCGGCGGTGGGGGCCCGCGGTGCATGACGTTGCCGCTGCGTAGAGACGATCTTTGACCGTATCGTTCAAGGTCGGGCGCCTGCAGTGCCACCTGATCGTGGCGGGCACCCTGCGCCTCGACGGCGGCGCCATGTTCGGAATCGTTCCCAGGCCGCTCTGGGAACGACGCACCACACCCGATGCGCGCAACCGCATCCCGCTGGCGATGCGTTGCCTGCTGGTCGAGCACGACGACGGACTCGTGCTCGTCGACACCGGCCTCGGCGACAAAGACGACGCGAAGTTCCGGGACATCTACGGCGCGGACAACGGCGGCACGCGCGGGCGGACCTGGCTGGAGGATGGGCTCGCGGGGCTCGGGTATGGCGCGGACGACGTTCGCTGGGTGATCAACACCCACCTGCATTTCGATCATGCGGGGGGCGACACGTATCGCGTGCCGTCGGGGGAGCTGGTGCCATCGTTTCCCCGGGCCCGCTACGTCGTGCAACGCGGCGAGCTCGATTTCGCCTTGCATACCAACGAGCGGACCGCCGGGAGCTATCTCGCGCCGAATTTCAGCGGCATCGATTTCCAGCTGCTGGAGGGGGAGACCACCCCACTCCCGGGGATCCGCTGCCTCCCGACGCCGGGACACGTGCCGTTCCACCAGTCGATTCTCGTCGAGAGCGGTGGCGAGGTGGCGTGTTTCATCGCCGATCTGGTCCCGACCTCAGCCCATGTGCCGTTGCCCTGGATCATGGGCTATGACGTAGAGCCGCTCCGGACACTCGAGACGCGGCGGCGGGTCTATCAGCGCGCCGAGGCAGAAGGATGGCGGATCTGCTTCGAGCATGATCCTGCTATTGCGATGGGGCGTTTGACTCGAGAGGGAAAGGGCTTCGGCCTTGTGGAGGCCGTGCCCTCCACGTAGCTTGTGCGGCGGTACAAATCCAAGCGGGCGCCGGTGGCGCCCCACCTCCAGGCCTTTCCGGCGAGCCGGAGAGCGCTCCAGGGTTCGAGACGGAGCTTTTCAGCCGTTGGCGCTCAGTCATCAGCTTTGCTGATCGCTGATCGCTGATGGCTGATGGCTGACGACGCGGACTCTAGAACGACTGGAGTCCGCATTTTCATTTAGCGGGAAAGGCGACCCACTGCCTCCAGAACCCAGCAACATCAGTAAGCAGCCGCGGACCCGGATCAACCGGATGATCCGCATCAGTCCGGTTCGGGTGATCGCCGATGACGGCGCCCAGCTCGGGGTGCTGGCGATCGAAGAAGCCCTCGCGGCGGCGGCGGAACGAGGTCTCGACCTGGTGGAAGTGGCGCCGCTGGCGCGCCCCCCCGTGGTCAAGATCATGGACTACGGAAAGTTCAAGTTCGAGCAGGCCAAAGCGGCGCGGGCCGCCAAGAAGAAGCAGCACGTGATTCATCTGAAGGAAGTGAAATACCGCCCCGGGATCGACGATCACGATTTCGATTTCAAGACCCGGCACGCGCGCGAGTTCCTGCAGGACGGCAACAAAGTGAAGGTGACGATGATGTATCGCGGTCGCCAGATGGCGCACATCGAGCTGGGGCGGGAAGTGCTCGATCGCGTCGCGGCCGAGCTGAAGGATATCGCCAAGATCGAGCAGGACCCGCGGCTCGAAGGGCGCAACATGTCGATGGTGTTGGCGCCGAAATAAAGACGCTATCAGCTATCAGCTATCAGCTAGCTGAGAGCTGACAGCTGACAGCGATTCTCAGGAGTTACCAAGTGCCCAAGATGAAATCCAAGCGCGCCTTGCGGAAACGCGTGCGGCTCACCGGCTCGGGGCGGCTGCGCCGTCACCAGGCGATGAAGAGCCATATCCTGACGAAGAAGCATCCCAAGCGCAAACGTCATCTGCGCAAAGGGACTCTCGTTGCCCACGCCGACGAGCGCCGCTTGAAGCGGCTCTTGTCGACCTAAGGAGCCCCCATGCCCCGGGTCAAGAGCAACGTCGCGCGCCTGAAGCGCAAGAACAAGGTGATGAAGCTCGCCAAAGGCTACTTCGGCGGGCGCAGCAAGCTGTGGAAGGCGGCCAAGGAGAGCGTCGAGCGGGCGCAGCGCTATGCGTACCGCGATCGGCGCCGCAAGAAAGGCGAGTTCCGCCGTCTCTGGATCACGCGCATCAACGCCGCCGCCCGGCTGCACGACCTCTCGTACAACCGGCTGATGAACGGCCTGCGCAAGGCCGGCGTGGAAATCAACCGCAAAGTCCTCGCCGATCTCGCCGTCCGCGATCCGGGCGCGTTTGAGCAGCTGGCGGAGGTCGCGAAGAAGGCCCTCTGATATGAGCGACCTCCTCGCACGGCTCGCTGGCCTGCGGGAGCGTCTTCGCGAGGTCCCACAGGCGGATGAGCGCCGGCTCCAGGACTTGCGGACCGAGATCCTGGGGCGCAAGAACGGCGCGCTGACCGACATCATCCGGTCGCTGCCGGGGCTCGACGCCGCGGCGCGGAAGGCCGTCGGCGGCCCGGCCAACACCCTGAAGCGCGAATGGGAAGCGGCGCTCGACGCTCGGCAAGCGGAGCTCTCCCGCGCTCCGAGCGTCCTCCAGGACGTGGATCCCACGATGCCCGGCCGCCCCGCTTGGCGCGGCGGGCTGCATCTCGTCACGCAGGTCATGGACGAGATCTGCGACATCTTCCGCGAGCTGGGATTCACCCGCGCCACAGGCCCCGAGATCGAGACGGAGCGTAATAACTTCTACGCGCTCAATTTCCCCAAGGATCACCCGGCGCTCGATTCGCAGGACTCGTTCTACGTCACGGACGACCTGCTGCTGCGCACCCATACCTCGCCGGTGCAGATCCGCACGCTCGAGGCGTATCGCCCGCCGATCCGCGTCGTGATTCCCGGCCGCGCGTACCGGCGCGATCCATTCGACGCGTCGCACGCCACGGTGTTCGAGCAGATCGAGGGCCTCGTGGTGGACGAAGGGATCTCGTTCGTCGATCTCAAGGCCACGCTGAGCCATTTCGCGAGGGCGTTCTTCGCCTCCGACACCGTTGTCCGCTTCCATCCGTCGTTCTTCCCTTTCACGGAGCCGTCGGCCGACATGAGCGTGCGCTGCACCGTGTGCGGCGGGCGCGGCTGTCCCACCTGCAAGCAGTCGGGATGGATGGAGATCCTCGGGAGCGGGATGGTGCATCCCGCGGTGCTCGAGAACTGCGGCGTCGACTCCGAGCGCTATACCGGATTCGCCTTCGGGATGGGTCCGCAGCGCATCGCCATGTTGCGCTACGGCATCCCCGACATCCGCCTGTTCTACTCGGGCGACGTGCGCTTCCTCAATCAGTTCGCCGCCGGCGTACGATGAACCTCTCGCGCCGCTGGCTCGAAGCGCTGCTCGCGCGTTCGCTCGACGCGGGCGAGATCGCGGCACTCCTGACCGCCCGCTGCTGTCCCGTGGAGGGCGTCGAGCGGCTGCACGCGGACCTCGAAGGGGTGTTGGTCGGCCGGGTGCTCGAGGTGCGACGTCACCCCAATGCCGATCGACTCAGCCTCTGCCTCGTCGATGCGGGTGGTGCCGGCGGGCCGCTCGAAGTCGTCTGCGGAGCGCCCAATGTCGCCGCCGGCAAGGCCTACCCCTTCGCTCCCGTGGGCACCGTCCTGCCCGGCGGGCTCAAGCTCGAGCGCCGCAAGATCCGGGGCGTCGAATCGAACGGGATGCTCTGCTCCGCGCGCGAGCTCGGCCTCGGGCAGGACGGCGACGGCATTCTCGAGATCGACACCAGCGCCGCGCCGGGGACGCGTCTGCTCGAGGCCCTGCCGATCGCCGACGAGCGCATCGTGCTCGAGGTCTACGCCAATCGCCCCGACCTGCTCGGCCACAAGGGCGTCGCCCGCGAGCTCGGGGCGGCACTGGGAGCTGCAGTGAAGCTCCCGGCGTTCCCCGGTGCGGCGGACCGTCCGACCGCCCTTCCGCCCCTCCGCCGCAGTGACAAGACGGCGACTGTCGACGGCGTCGCAGTGCGCCTCGAGGACCCGGAGGGCGCTCCGCGCTACCTGATCGCCGTGATCCGCGGCGTGCGCGTCGGGCCGAGCCCCGCCTGGCTGGCCGACCGGTTGAGTGCGATCGGACAACGGCCCATCAACAACATCGTCGACGCCACGAACTACATCCTGTTCGAGCTGAATCAGCCGATGCACGCCTTCGACCTCGCCAAGCTGCGCGGCCCCGCGGTCGTGGTCCGGCGCGCCAGGCAGGCGGAGCAGATCGTCACGCTCGACGGCGTGACGCGTACCCTGACCCCGGAGATGACGGCAATCTGCGATGCGGAGCGGCCGACGATCGTCGCCGGGGTGATGGGCAGCGCCGAGTCGGAAGTGACGGCGACAACGACCGATCTCGTGGTCGAGTGCGCCTATTTCCAGCCGACGCGCATCCGCCGCACGCGGCGCGCCCTCGAGCTCTCGAGCGAGTCGAGCTATCGCTACGAGCGCGGCATCGACATCCTGGCGCTCCCCGATGCCTTGCGCCGCGCCGTGGAGCTGATCCAGTCGGTTGCCGGTGGCACCATGCGGGAGGCGCCCATCGACCTCTGGCCCGCGCCGGAGCAGCCGCGCGCCGTATTCCTGCGGCCCGAGCGGGTGTCGCAGCTCCTCGGGACGACGTTCGAACGTCCCGCACTCGAGCGGCTGCTCTCGAGCGTCGGCTTCGTCGTGGCGCCGAAGGACGACCGGCTCGGCGTACAGGTACCGGGGTGGCGCCCCGACGTGACCCGCGAGGTGGATCTCATCGAGGAAGTCGCACGCCTCTCGACCTACGATGCCTTTCCCGACGAGCTGCGGCCTTACCGTTCCGGCACCGTGCCGGATGCGATTGCGGAGCAGGTGCTCACCCGGGTCCGGAGCACGCTCGCCCAGGCCGGGTTCCTCGAATGTCGCAGTATGCCGCTCGGTCGCGCCGACGCACCGGACGCCGTCGTGCTCAAGAACCCGCTGTCGACCGAGGAGTCGTACCTGCGCGGCCGCCTCATTCCCGGGCTCGTGGCGCGAGTCGAATACAACTGGTCGGTGCGGGTGCGCGATGTCCGGCTGTTCGAGGTGGGGACGGTTTTCTACGCCGGGAGGGCGGGGAGGCCCGAAGAACGACAGTCGGTGGCCGGAATCGTGACCGGCGCCCGGCGTCCTCCCCATTGGACAGAGGCTGCGAAAGTGCCTGATATGGACATATGGGACCTCAAGCAGCACTTTGAGTTAGCGGTTTCGGTGGCGGCTCCCGGGGCCCGGGTGATTGCAGGCGACGCGGTCGATGTCTGGCGAGCGGTCGACGCAGCCAACCGGGTGGTTGGACGGGCTGGGCGGATCGAGGCCGACGCGCCGAAATGGGCGGGTGCGGTGTTCGGGTTCGAGGTCGAGATCGACGTGCAAGGCCAGCGGCGGCTGGCGTTTACGCCGCTGCCCGAGCAGCCGGCCACCGTGCAGGATCTTTCCCTCGTGTTACCGGGTGGCGTGACGGCGGAACAGGTGGAGGCGGTGGTGCGGCGGGAGGGGCGGCCACTGCTCGAGCGGCTGGAGGTGCTGGACGAGTACCGCGGGCCGAACGTGCCGGCCGGTACCCGGGGGGTGACCTGGCGATGCGTGTTCCGCGATCCGGCGCGCACGCTGCGGGATACGGAAGTCGATGACGTCATCCGGCGCTCGCTCGTGGCGTTGGAGGGGGAACTGGGTGTACGACGGAGAACGGGCTGACCTGCGGGCGCTCGATCAACTCGAAGCGGTGCTGCGCGAGCTCGGCGAGGAGCTGGCGACTTGGCGGGCGCGTGCGCTGAAGGCGGAGCCGTCGCGCGGGGGTGGGGGAGGGGCGCGCTCCTCCGAACTGGAGAGTGAGAACCGGCAGCTGCGCGGGCGACTGGAAGCGGCACGGACCCGCGTGCAGGAGCTGGTGACCCGGCTGGCGTTTCTGGAAGAGCAGGCACGCGAAGCCGGCACCACCGGCGGGAGTGCGGCACGGTGAGTGCGAAAAAGCATGCCGTGAAGGTGATGATCGGCGGCGAGGAGTACACCGTCCGGTCGGACCTCGCCCCTGACTACACCCGCGAAGTCGCGGGATACCTGGACCAGGCGCTGAAGCGGGTGCTGGCGCAGGGCGGGCTCGTCGAGACGCACAAGGCGGCGATTCTCGCGGCCCTGGATATCACGAACGAGCTGTTTCAGGCGAAAAAGGGAGAGCGGGAAGTGGCGGCGCGCCTGGCCGCGCTGGCCGACGACTTCGCCAAGATGTTGCCGCCCGGCCGCCGCAAAGCGGTCGAGCGCTAAGCCAAACGCAGTACGACAAAATCGTGCCGGACCGTGCGTCCGGTGCGTCGGAGTATAGATCGATGTCTTCGGCACTCGGAATCATTCTGGCCGCCGCTGGCGGTGCAGTGGCGGGTGGAGCGGCCTTGTATGTCCTGGGACGGCGCATCGAGCGGCGGGTCGCCGACGCGGCGACGCGTCTTGCCGCCCGGGAGCGCGAGCGACAGCTCAAGGAAGCCCAGGCGCGCATGGAGCTCGAGGCGCGCGAGGAGCTGCTGCGCGGGCGCGAGGCGCTCGACCAGGAGTTGTCGGGCCGGCGCCGTGAGATCGAGCAGCGGCAGGGCGCAGTCGACCGCGCGCAGCAGGCGCTCGGCGAGCGTGAGCGGGACCTCGGCAAGCGCGAGCAATCGCTCAAGGATCGCGACAAGGTGCTGGCGACGAAGGAGCAGGAGGCCCGCACCCAGCTCGAACGTGTGGCTGGGCTCTCGGCAGAAGACGCCAAGGCCGAGCTGAAGCGGGCGCTCGAGGACGAAGCGCGCAGCGACGCGGCCGCTCTGGTGCGGGACATCCGGGAGCAGGCCCAGAAGAACGCCGACCGCGAGGCCAAGAAGATCGTCGCGCTGGCCATCCAACGGATCGCCTCCGAACACACCGCCGAGACCACCGTTTCGGCCGTCGCGCTCCCGTCCGATGAGATGAAGGGCCGCATCATCGGGCGTGAAGGACGGAACATCCGCGCCTTCGAAGCCGCGACCGGCACCGACGTCATCATCGACGACACGCCGGACACGGTCGTGATCTCCTGCTTCGATCCCGTGCGCCGCGAGGTTGCTCGCCTCTCGCTCGAGCGCTTGATCGCCGACGGGCGCATCCATCCCGGGCGTATCGAGGAGATCGTCCGCAAGGCGCAGGAAGAAATCGAGGCGGGCATCGTCGAGGCCGGGGAACGGGCGGTGTACGAAACGGGCCTGCGCGGAATGCACCAGGAGCTCGTGAAGCTGGTGGGCCGGATGCGCTATCGTACGTCGTACGGCCAGAATATCCTCGAGCATTCCAAGGAGGTCGCCTGGATCGCCGGGATGATGGCCGCCGAACTGAAGCTCGACGTGTCGCTGGCCAAGCGCGGCGGCCTGCTGCATGACGTCGGCAAGGTCCTGACCCACGAGCACGAAGGGACGCACGTGCAGCTCGGCGTCGAGGTCGCAACCAAGTACGGCGAGCATCCCGTGGTCATCAACTGCATCGCGGCCCACCACGACGACGTCCCGCACGACTCCGCCGTCAGCGTGATCGTGCAGGCGGCCGATGCGGTGTCCGGCTCGCGGCCGGGCGCCCGGCGCGAGGCGTTCGAAACCTACGTGAAGCGACTCACGGCGATCGAGCAGATCGCCGGGGAGTTCGCGGGAGTCGAGAAGGTGTTCGCGATCCAGGCGGGCCGCGAAGTGCGCGTGGTCGTCTCGCCCAATGCCGTGGATGACGTCAAGGCCAACACCCTGGCCCAGCAGATCTCGCGCAAGATCGAGGGCGACTTGCAGTATCCCGGACAGATCAAGGTCGTGGTGATCCGCGAGACGCGAGCGGTGGACTTTGCCAAATAGTGCGAGGCTGATCGACGGCGTCGCCATCGGACGGACGATGCGCGCCGAGCTGGGGGGAGACATCGCGCGGCTCAAGGAGCGCGGCGTCACCCCCGGGCTCGCGGCGGTGCTGGTGGGCGAGAACCCGGCCTCCGCGACCTACGTCCGGATGAAGGGCAAGGCGTGCGACGAGGTGGGTCTCTACCACGAGACGATCACCCGGCCCGCCGATATCACCGAGGCCGACCTCCTGGCCCTGGTCGACCGCCTGAACGCCGATCCCAGGATCCATGGCATCCTCGTGCAGCTGCCGCTCCCCAAGCACATCAACGCCGGGCGCGTGCTGTTGCGGATCGATCCCGCCAAGGATGTCGACGGGTTTCACCCGGTCAACGTCGGCAAGGTGTCGACGGGCGATCCCACGGGCTTTCGTCCCGCGACGCCGTACGGCGTCCAGCAGCTCCTGGTGCGCAGCGGCATCGAGACGACCGGCGCGAACGTGGTGATCGTCGGCCGCTCCAACATCGTGGGGCGGCCGATGGCGGCGCTGCTGCTGCAGGACGGCCCGGGGGGGAACGCCACCGTCACCGTGTGCCACTCTCGCACCCGCAACATGCCGTCGGTCACGCGGCAGGCCGACATTCTCATCGTCGCCATGGGCAAGCCTGAATTCGTCACCGGCGACATGATCCGCCCGGGCGCCGTGGTCATCGACGTCGGCGTCAATCGCGTCGACGATCCCGCGGCCAAACAGGGCTACCGGCTCGTCGGAGACGTGAAGTTCGCCGAGGCGAGTGCAGTAGCGTCCGCCATCTCGCCGGTGCCGGGCGGCGTCGGCCCGATGACGATCACGATGCTGCTCGTCAATACGGTCCAGGCGGCTCTGGCGTGGGCGCACCACTAGATCTCTTCGCGGCGGCGAGTCCCGAAGGCGCATGGAGTGTGGCCGAGGTCACCCGGCGCGCGCGGGCGGTGATCGAGGCGGGGCTCATGCCCCTGTGGGTCAAGGGCGAGATTTCCGGCTTCAAGGCGTACGGCAGCGGTCACTGGTACTTCACCCTGCGCGACAAGGTGGCGCAGCTGCGCTGCGTCATGTGGTCGCGCGACAATCAACGCCTCCCCGCGCCCCCCGGCGACGGCATGGAAGTCTTCGCCTTCGGCTTTCCGACGGTCTGGGAGGAGCGCGGCGAGTTCCGTCTCACCGTCCGCCACCTGCTCTCGACCGAAGCCGGCGGCCTGTGGCAGGTGGCATTCGAGAAGGCCAGGAAAGCGCTCGAGCGCGACGGCCTGCTCGATCCCGCCCGCAAACGCCCGCTGCCGAGCCTGCCGCGCCGCATCGCCGTGGTGACGAGCGCCGATGGCGCCGCGTTTCGCGATATCGCCGCGGTGTTGGCGCACCGCTGGCCGGCCGATCTCCTCCTCGTGCCCACGCGCGTTCAGGGGGAGGGGGCCGATCGCGAGGTCTGCGCAGCGCTCGCGCTGCTCTCCCGAATTCCGAAACTCGACTTGGCGATCGTCGGGCGAGGCGGAGGGTCGAAGGAAGATCTCTGGACGTTCAACAGTGAGCGGGTTGCCCGGGCGGTCGCGGCGGTCCCGGTTCCCGTTGTGTCGGCGGTCGGCCACGAGGTGGACGTGACGCTCTGCGACCTGGTCGCGGACGTGCGCGCCCCGACGCCCTCGGCCGCGGCGGTCGCCGCGACTCCCGACCGCAACGAGCTGTCGCAACAGCTCGATCGATTTGCCCAGGGACTGGTTCGGGCGCTGCGTGCTCCCTCCCGGCACGCCGGCGAACGGCTGGAACGCGTCGGCGACCGGCTCAGTGCGGGGATGGCCCGCACGCTGGAGCGGGCCGGTGGGCGCGTGGCGGAGGGCGGCGCCCGTCTCGACGCGTTGTCGCCGCTGCGCGTCCTGGCGCGGGGCTACGCCGTAGCGCGCGATTCCTCCGGGACCGTGCTGCGCAGCGTCGCGCAGTTTTCTCCCGGTCTCGCCTTCCGGCTCCGGGTGCGCGATGGCGAGGTCGCGGCCCGCGCCGCCGAGTCGTGATGCCGGAAACCCGCGGTCAGTTCTCCCAGGACCTCGAGCGACTGGAACAGATCGTGCGGCAGCTCGAGGGCGAAGACCTCGATCTCGACGAGGCGCTGCGCCTGTTCGAGGAAGGGGTGGAACGGTTGCGCGCCGCCCGCGACCGGCTGGGGGCGGCGGAGCTGCGCGTGCGGCAGGTCCTCGCCGACCAGGCGGGAAAGCTGCGGCTTGAAGATCTCGACCGCTGATCGCGCGCTCGAGGCTTACCTCACCGAGACGCGAAGCCGGGTCGATGCCGTGCTCGATCGTTGGTGCACCCGCGCGGAGCAGTTCTGGCCCGCGCCCCTCCCCGCGGCGGTCCGCTACAGCGTTCTGAGCGAGGGGAAGCGGCTCCGGCCGACCCTCGTCTGCGCGGCGTACGAGGCGCTGGGTGGCCAGGGCAGCACGACCGGCATCGCGGAGGTTGCGGCGGCCGTCGAGGTGGTGCACGCCTACTCCCTGATCCACGACGATCTGCCGTGCATGGACAACGACGATCTGCGGCGGGGACGCCCCACCGTCCATCGGGCCTTCGACGTTCCGGCCGCGACGAGCGCCGGCTATCACATGGTGGGACTCGCGGCGCGCGTGCTCGCCGCAGGCCTCGATGCCCTCCGGGTCGACCTCGCACGCCGCTCCGCCATCGCCCTCGAGCTGTTCCGCGCCGCCGGGGCGGGAGGCATGATCGGCGGGCAGGTCCTCGACCTGGAAGCGGAGCAACGGGCGATCTCGGTGGAGGCCCTGCGCGAGGTGCACCAGCGCAAGACCGGCGCCCTCATCGCGGCGGCGTGCGTGATCGGCGGTATGGCGTCGGGGGACGACGTTCCCGTCGAGCACCTCGCGGCGCTGCGCGGCTACGGCGAAGCGATCGGGCTCGCCTTTCAGATCGCCGACGACGTTCTCGATGCCACGGCGACCTCCGACCAGCTCGGCAAGACCGCCGGCAAGGACGCTCAGCTCGCCAAGTCGACGTTCGTATCGGTTCTGGGCGTCGGCGCGGCGCGCGCCGAAGCGGAGCGCTTCGCTGCCCTGGCCGTAGACCGCCTGCGTCAGGCGGCGTTAGTTTCCCCTACGCTCGTCGCTCTGGCGCACTACATCGTGACTCGGACGAACTGAGTGGAGGGGCGATTGCGGATTTCGGATTGCGGATTTGGCCGGCGCGAATTGAATCCGCAATCCGCGTTCCGCAATCCGCAATGAAAGGTCACCGTGTCCATCCTTGAGACGATTCGCGGTCCCGAAGATGTGCGGCTGCTTCCCAAGGAGCAGCTGCAGCCGCTGGCGGACGAGGTGCGCCGCCGTCTCGTGGAGGTGGTGTCGCAGACCGGCGGCCATATCGGTGCCGGCCTTGGCGTCGTCGAGCTCACGGTCGCGCTGTGCCACGTGTTCGATTCGCCGCGCGACAAGATCGTATGGGACGTCGGCCACCAGGGCTATCCCTGGAAGATTCTGACCGGGCGCAACGGCCGCTTCCCCACGCTGCGACAGGAAGGCGGTCTCTCGGGGTTCCTGCGCCGCGACGAGAGCCCGCACGACCAGTTTGGCGCGGGACACGCCGGCACCGCGCTGTCGGCGGCCCTCGGCATGGCGACCGCGCGCGACCTCGCGGGCGAGGCGTACAGGGTCGTCGCGGTGATGGGTGACGGGGCCATGACCGGCGGGCTGCCCTACGAGGCGATGAACAACGCCGGGCATTCGGATCGAGACCTGATCGTCGTACTCAACGACAACGGCATGTCCATCGCCCCTAACGTCGGGGCGATCAGCACCTACCTGGGCTCGATCATCGCCAGCCCGGTCACGGTCCGGTGGCGGGAGCGCGTCAAGCAGGTGATCGAAAAGACGTCACACTTCGTCGGCGGGCAGCGCCTCGTGGAATTCGCCAAGACGGTCGAGGAGAGCGTCAAGAACCTCTGGTCGCCGGGGATGCTGTTCGAGGAGCTGGGGTTCCGGTATTTCGGCCCCATCGCCGGGCACGACATGGCGCACCTCGTCGCGACGCTGGAGCTGGTGCGTGGACTCAAGGGGCCGCGACTGGTCCACGTGCTCACCGAGAAAGGAAAGGGATTTCCGCTCCCGGAGCCCGATCTCGAGAAGTACCACGCGCGCGCGCCGTACGATCCGGTCACGGGAGTGCTCAAGCCGGTGGCGGCAGGTGCGCCGCAATGGACCAGGGTGTTCGGCGAGGCGATCAGCCAGCTCGGCGGTGAGTATCCCGCGCTCGTCGCGATCACCGCCGCGATGCCCTCAGGGACGGGCACGAATCTGTTTCAGAAGAAGTGGCCGGCCCGGTTCTTCGATGTGGGCATCGCCGAGGCACACGCCGTCACCTTCGCCGCCGGTCTGGCGACGCAGGGGGTGCGGCCGGTGGTGGCGATCTATTCGACGTTTCTGCAACGCGCCTACGACAGCATCGTGCACGACGTCGCCATTCAGCGGCTGCCGGTGATCTTCTGCCTCGATCGCGCCGGGATGGTGGGGGAGGACGGGCAGACCCACATGGGGCTGTACGACATTCCCTATCTGCTCACGGTGCCCAACATGACGGTCACGGCGCCGAAGGATGGCGCCGAGCTCATCGGCCTGTTGCGGACCGCGTTGACGCACGACGGCCCCTTTTCGCTGCGGTATCCGCGCGACAAGGCCCCGGGCGAGGCCCCCCCCGCCGCCGAGATCGCCGCAGTTCCCTACGGCAGCTGGGAGGTGCTGCGCCGCGGGCACGACTGCGCGCTGCTCGCGGTGGGTGTCATGTGCCAGCCGGCGCTCGCCGCCGCGGAGCTGCTCGCCGCGGACGGACTCGACGTGAGCGTGGTGAATTGCCGCTTCCTGAAGCCGATGGATCAGGTGCTGCTCGAGGCGCTCGTTCGCGACCACAAGCTGCTTGTCACGGTCGAAGACGGCGCCGTACTGAATGGATTCGGCGCGATGCTCGCCGGGGTGCTCCAGACCACCGCTCCGGACGTGCGCGTGGTTCCCCTCGGCGTCCCGGATCGCACCTACGAGCATGCGCCCCGGGCCCGGCAGCTCGAGGCGGTGGGATTGACCGCAGGTGGCATCGCCTCCCGCGTCCGCGCCCTCGCGTCGGAAGAGAGCCTCTCACCCCGATGAACGTCGGGGTCGTCGCAAACCCCAATTACGGCGACCTCCAGAGCTTCCTCGGCCGTCTGACGGCCGCTGCTCCGAATCACGGCTTCACCCTGTTCAGCGAAGAGCGGTTGGCGGAGATCTGGCCGGCGCCGCGCCCCGCCGTGTGGAGTCCGAAGGTGCCGCTCGATTGCCTGCTGACGATCGGCGGCGACGGGACGCTGCTGCGCGGCGCGCGACTCTTGAACGGCGCGGCCACGCCGATCCTCGGCATCAACGTCGGGCGGGTCGGGTTTCTCGCCACTGCCCCGGCACAGAATCTCGATTGGGTGCTGGACGCGGCGGCTCGCCGCGCGTATACGATCGAGCCGCGGCTGGCCATCGTGGCCACCGTCGAAGACGGATCGGGTGCGCTGCGGACTCAGCCCGTCGCGTTGAACGACATCGTCGTCCACAAGGGGGGCGTCGCTCGGGTGCTGCGGTTCCGGCTGTCGGTTGATGGCGAAGAGGTCGGGGCCTACAGCGCCGACGGCATCATCGTCGCGACGCCCACCGGCTCCACCGCCTATTCGATGTCGGCCGGTGGGCCGATCGTGGTGCACGGCGTGGACGCGATCGTGGTGACGGCGATCTGTCCCCACACCCTCGCGGTACGACCCCTCGTTCTCCCGGCGTCGGTCTCGATCCTGATCGAGCCGATTCCACCCTGGGAGGAAAACGAGGAGCTGTTGTTGTCGCTCGATGGGCAGGTGAGTGAAATGCTCCACCCCGGCGAACGTCTGGTCGTGCGCCGCGCCGAGCGTCCCGTCATGCTGGGACGGCTCGGTCCCGAAGGCTTCTTCGCCCGGCTGCGGCGCAAGCTCAACTGGGGCGACCTTTCGGACCGCGAGCGCCGCTAGTGCTGACCGAGCTGCGGGTGCGCGATCTGGCGGTGATCGCCGACGTCACCTTGTCGCTCGGACCGGGCCTGAACGTGCTCACCGGAGAAACCGGCGCCGGCAAGTCGATGCTGGTGGATGCCCTCGCCCTGCTGCTCGGCGAGCGGGCCTCGACCGATGTGATTCGACCGGGCGCGCCCAAGACGATCATCGAAGGAGCATTCGAGCTCTCGGCAGCGGCGCGCGGTCTCTTGCAGCAGTCGCTCACGACGCTCGGCGTCGAGTTGGAAGACGGGCAGCTGGTGCTGAAACGCGAGATCGGGGCGGAAGGTCGGTCCCGCGCCTGGGTGAACGGGAGTCCCACGACCGTCGGCGTTCTCGCGCAGATCGGTGGGTTGCTGGTGGACCTCCACGGCCAGCATGAGACGCAGTCGCTGTTGCGCGCCGACACCCAGCGCGATCTGCTCGACGCCTTCGCCGGGGCCGAGGTGGAGCGCGTGGCGGTGCGCGATGCCCACGCTCGCGCTCACGCGCTGGCGGTGCGCGAAGACGAAGTGCGGGCGCACCAGGACGACGTCCGCCGCAAGGCCGATTACCTGCGGCACGTCGTGGACGAAATCTCGAAAGCCAACCCGAAGCTGGGGGAAGACGAGGCGCTGGAAACCGAAGGACGGCGGCTGGCGCACGCGGACGACCTGGGACGACTGGCGCGGGATCTGGAGCAGGCGGTCGACGTCTCCGGGCTCGCGCGCGCGGCGAAACTCCTGACCTCGCTCGAGCGGCTGGATCCGAGCACCGCTGCCTGGCGCGAGCTGCTGGATGGCGCGTTCGCGAACGTGAACGACTTGGCGACGACAGCGCGCGAGTACGCTGCCGGCATCGATGCCGATCCCGCACGCCTCGCGGAGGTCGAGCGGCGGCGGGACACGATTTATCGGCTGCTGCAGAAGTACGGGCCGGCGATTCCAGACGTCCTGGCGGCGCGGGATGCCGCGGCGCGGGAGCTCGACCTGCTCGACAGCGCCGACCTCGATCTGCGTGAGCTCGCCGCGCAGCGTCAGGCCGCGGAAGAGGAGTTCGGGCGCGCCACCGTCGCGCTCACCGCCAAGCGGAAGCGAGGAGCGGATCGACTATCGCGCGCCGTGACCGGGCAGCTCGCGGCCCTCGGGCTGCCTGGCGGCGAATTCATCGCCGGGCTTCAGGCGCTCCCCACGCCGCGCGGGGAGGGAGCGGAGGCCGTGGCGTTTCTCATCCAGCTCAACGAAGGACTCGACCCGCGCCCCTTGGCGCGTGTGGCCTCGGGCGGGGAACTGTCCCGGCTCATGCTGGCACTCAAGGTCGTCCTGGCGGAACACGATGCCGTCCCGACGTTGGTTTTCGACGAAGTGGATCAGGGGATCGGCGGCGAGGTGGCGGGGCAGGTCGGGACGGCCCTGGCGACGGTGTCGCACCGCAGTGGGGGTGGGGAGCGCCAGGCGCTCGTCATCACCCACCTGCCGCAGATCGCCGCTCGTGCCGACCGTCAGCTGGCCGTGTCCAAGAACGAGCGGGGGGGCGTGGCGACGAGCGATGTGCGGGAAGTGCGCGGCGAGGCGCGGGTCCTCGAGCTGGCGCGGATGCTGGGCGACCCGGATTCGGCCACCGCCCGCCGCCACGCTCAGGAGCTTCTCAAAACAGCAGAATCGTCTGACGCATCACGATCCGAAACACCGTCGCCACGGGGACCAGCCCGCCCGCGCCGCTGACGGTCTGCTGCACCGAAAACCCGCCTTCCAGCCGCGGTCCCGCGTAGGTCAAGGCGAACCCGAGCCGGGTCTGCCGGATCGCCGTTCCGGCATCGAGCACGCTGACGTTGGCCGGCCCCCCGATTTGGGTCGCGAACGCCGTCGAGTCCTGAGGGCTGAAGAACCCGTAATGATCCTGTCCCTGGGCGTAGTAGCTCGCCGTCAGTCCCACGGCGAAGCGCCGGGAGAACCGGTACATCGGGGCGACGTCCAGAGCGATGTAGTCTCCCGGATCCCAGCGCAAGTTTGCGAGCGTCGTCGCCGGGAGAAAGGGGTCGTCTGCCGGCCCGACGCGGCGCGCGCGGGCTCCGGGCAGCTGCCGGGCGGCGCGCAGCGAACCGTTGAGCCAGATCCGGTTGAACAGGGTGAGCTCCCCGATCAACCGTCCCTCGAGATCGGTCTGGTGGTCGCCGGTCGAGATGTCGAACGGATCGCTGGCTGTCTCCTGATGCCCGGTCGGCAAGCGCACCACGAACGCCGCAGCCAGCGTCGCATCGTCTTTGACGAGCAGTCGCATCTTCGCCTGCACTTCGACGTCGCCCGTGAAGAAACGCAGCCGGCGCGGCGTGTCGCCGTACGGCGCGAGCCCGAGGCTGTCGGTGCGTGCTTCGTACAGCGCCGCGATATCGGCGGGGTCGGCGATCGCCGTAGCCGGCAGGAAGAGTGTGTCCTTGGTGAACGTGGAGACGTGGAACGTGTCGCCCAGCGCCCGTTGCAGGCCGGTCACCAGCGCCGTGATGGCGCGCCCGGCATCCGACCCGGCAACCGGCAGATACCGGCCGGCGCTGTCGGTCGTGCCGAACACTGCGTGGTCGAGTGTCTGCTGCATCGTCTGCCACTGCAACAGGATCTCGTTGGCGCGATTGCAGGCTGGACTCAGCGGACACCCGTAGGCGTTGGCGTTGACGCTGTCCTGCAGCTGTTGGAGGGCGGTCCCGAGATCGGTGAAGAACGTCCGGTAGCGCGCCGAGTCGGCGCTGGTGCGCGGGCCGAATCCGAGGTTGGCTCCCGGCGGATGCAGGGTGGTGCCGGCCCGAACCTGCACGCGGACAATGGGGATCGTAACGCCGAGCGACAGGCGGTTCGAGATCCCGTACTCGAGGCCGATCGGCATGATGCGACGCTCGGCGCGGATCGCCAGCAGGTCGTGCCCCAGGCTGGCGACATAGCCTGCCAGGCCAGTGAGTGCCCGCGTGTCCTGCTGGATCCGAGCGACGGAAGGCAGCATCGCAGCAGCCGAATCGCCGCTCAGCACGGCGCCGATGCCTTGGCGGCCCGCCGGGGTAAAGTTCCGTTCCCAGGTCATCGTGGTGGGGTCGAACGAGACCCGCAGCGCGCCGCGGCGTGGCGTGTCGGTGCGGTCCACCGCCTGGGCGGCGAGGGACGGAACGGGCCGCAGAACGGCGGCCGCGAGCGGCAGCAGCAGCGCGAGGCGAGCGTGCATTACAGAACGGCACCCGGCCGAAGCCGGGTGCCGTTCCGGGTACCCCAGAGGGACGGTCGCGTTCTCGTCAGCGGACCGCCGCGAGGTGGGTGCCGTACTTCGCGTTGATCGCCTGAATCACCTTGTTGGCAATCAGCTTCTGAGTGCCGGCACTCGGATGGATCCCGTCGCACGAAAAAGCCGTTCCAAACGGATTCACGCTGCAGGGCTGCCCGAACAGCGGGAAGGCACGCACGGCATTCGCCACGGCGCGCACCGAATCCAGGGCCCCGTTCACGTCGACATACGCCCAGTTGCGAGCCGTCGCCTCGCCTGCAATCACCTGGTTGTAGCCGAGACCGGTGCCGATGATCTTCACCAGCTCAGCTGGTTGAATGGCCTGCGCCGCGTCGGCGCAATCGAGGGTGACGGGCGTTCCACCCGCGGCTGCGGCCAGCAGCGCTCCACCGGTCGGGAATCCGACCCAGACCGAATCGCCCCGAGGTGGCGCGCAGTTCGGCAGGACGGTAAACGTCGGCGGGAGCGCGTTCTGCAATTTGGCGCCGAAGTAGGTCGTGCCGCGGGAGAAGAACGGCACGGGGAAGGAGTCCCCCAGGCCGACGCCGATGAGAATCGCCTTGGCCCCCGTTGCCGCGATCGAATCGAGCACCGCCGAGTAGCGCGCCTGGAATGTGGCGACAGAGGGGAGTCCCGTCGTATCACTCGCCTCCAGCGCTCCGAGGACTTCGTTGTTCCCGAGCCAGACCGAGACGAATGTGGGGTGGACCCGGTCCATCATCTGCGTCTGCGTCAGTCCACCGAGGAACAGCGTGGTCAGCGCGTTGGCGTTGGAGGAGGGGTCGAGATTCGAGATGGCGTCGATCACTTCTGCGCCCGGCACCGCCACGTCGTTGATGAACGGCGGCGGGACCGGTTGCTGCTTGCGGAAGGCGCAAGGAACGGCGGAGACCCGGGTCTGGGTAAAGATGTTCGTGAATGGCGCAGGACACCCGGGCCGATTGAGCAGCGGCATGAAGAACGGGGTGTGCATCTGCCCCGCGATCAGATTGGCGTATGACTGCAATTGCGTGCTGTCGTTGATGCCGCCCGACTGGAAGCCGGCCGTGATCGAGTTGCCCATCGACACGTACCGCGCAAACTGCGCATCCACGGGAACCAGATTAGCGGGCTGCAAGAGCGTGTCGTCCTGACAGGCGACGGCGCCGAGCAGGAGTCCGAGCGCGGCCATACCGATCAGCGAAGTAGAGCGGTGCATAGCGGTCAGTGCCTCGCAGCTCAGAAGGTGTAGGAGAAGCCCGCGCCGAACAGGTTCGCGCTGAACGTGTACAGCCCGTTGTTGAACGACGTCCCTGCCCGTCCGTTGCGGTCTTGCTGGCGGATGTACTGATAGGCGAGTTGCACCTTCAGCCCCTTGGACAGCTCCGTTCCTACGCCGATCGTGAACTCGTTGCGCTCACCTTCCGGGAGCAACGGTGTCACCGTCACATCGGGAGCCGCGGCGGTGTGGAACAGGTACCCGCCGCGGATCACCGTCTTCGCGCTCTGCTGGTACTCGATGCCGAACCGCACGGCATGACTGTCGCGAAATCCCTCGTACTGCGAGCGGTTGAGCAGGGGATTCGCGAACGTGAGGTTCAGCTTGTTGAACCAGCCCCACACGATCTGCTGGTAGTCGCCCATCAAGGTCCACCGGTCCGAGGCCTTGTAGGAGATCCCGATCGCGCCCTGATCGGGCAGGGTGATCTCGGTGCTGGCGGCGCCCCCGGCGAGGTTCCCGCCCGCCTGGAATTCGCTCTGCAGCACGACGTCCAGCGGAATGGCGGTCGGGATCAGCGGCGGAGCGGGGGCGAGGACCAGCCCCGTCGGAACCTGTTTGAAGGTGGCGGTGCCGGTGTACTTGATCGTCTTCTTCGTGATGAAATGCCCACCCAGCGTCAACCGGTCGTTCACTTTGACCTGAATGCCACCGTTGAAGGCGATACCGTTGCCGCTCGCCGACAGGCTGGCGTCCGCGAAATCAGTGTAGGTCGGGATCCCGATGGTGGCGAAGATCGTGCCTGGAGGCAGTCCGAACGCCGCCGGCACCTGTTGCTGCGACAGATCGACCCGCTGGTGCAGGTCGACGGTGCTGTGGACGTATGCGACGCCGAACCCGAGGCTGAGCCACTTCGTCACCTGGTAGGCCAACGTCGGCTGGATATTGAAGCTCGTCAGCTTCGTCTTGTAGCCGTCGAACCGCCCCTGAAACGTGGTCGGCCACTTGGTACCGAGGCCGTAGGGGGCGTAGAAGCCGATGCCGACGCCGAGTTTGTCGCTGACGTGATGGGCGAGATAGATGCTCGGGACCCAGTACGTCTGGCTCGGCATGTCGGTCTTCTCACCGAAGTAGATGTCGGTGAACCCACCGTGCGGCATGATCGCCGTCACCGATCCACTGAACGCCGTCCCGGTGATCGACGTCAGCGCGGCCGGGTTGTACCAGATCGCCGAGCCATCGGCGCAGGGAGTGGCGGCGGCGACGCCGCCGCGTCCCATGGAGCAGGTGCCCAGCTCGTTGACGGCGAACCCCTGGGCGGGAAGGGACGCCGGCACGGCAGCGAACACGCAGAGCGCATACCGGGCGAATCGCCGCATACGCAGGGATCTCCGGGGTCGGGAAGGGGTGATGGTGGAACTGGCTGGCATACGGTACCATTGGCCCGAACCCTTGTCAAACCGATGCGAGCGCAAGCGATAGAGCTCTTTCGGGGGACGTTCGGAACGGCTCCGACACACGCCGCGAGTGCCCCGGGTCGGGTCAACCTGATCGGCGAGCATACCGACTATAACGGCGGACCGGTGATGCCGTTCGCGATCCCGGCCCGCACCGTCGTCGCGGCCGCGGCGGGGTCCAACGGCTGGTTGGATCTCGTCTCGACGCGCGACGAAGTGCTCGAGCGGGTACGCTGGGATGCCGGCGTGCCGTCGGGATGGACGGGATACGCCGTCGGAGTGGCGCGCGAGCTGCTCCGCGCCGGAGTGGCACTCTCCGGCGCGCGTCTCGCGGTCGCGAGTGACGTGCCGGTCGGTGCCGGTCTCTCCTCGTCCGCGGCGTTGAGCGTCGCCATGGCGCGCGCGCTCGCGCTCCTGGCCGGAGTGCAACTCGCGCCTGCGGATCTGATCGGCGTCGCGCATCGGGCGGAGGTGAAGCACGTCGGCGTACGCTGCGGCATCATGGATCAGAGCATCGCGGTGCGTGCGCGCGCCGGTCACGCGATGCTGCTCGAATGCGCCACTGGAGACGTGCGCTTCGTGCCGCTGCGGGCGCGGTTGCTGCTCGTGGACACTGGCGCGCGACACGAGCTCGCGTCGAGCGCCTACAACGCGCGACGTGCGGAATGCGACGCGGCGCTGGTTGCGCTGCAGGCCGCTCGGCCCGGGCTCGCCACACTCGCCGAGTGGCCGATCGGATCACTCCGTGTGTTGTCGCGATGGCTCAACCAACCATTACGCGCCCGCGCGAAGCACGTCGTGACCGAAACGGCCCGCACCCGTCAGGGAGCCGACCTGCTTGCGAAAGGCCGGTTGCGCGAACTGGGTCGGCTGATGTTTGCATCCCACGACTCATGCCGCCGCGACTACGACTGCAGCGCGCCCGAGCTCGACTTGGTGGTGCGGGAAGCTCGGCGCGCCGGAGCCTGGGGAGCTCGCATGACGGGAGCGGGGTGGGGGGGCAACGTGCTGGTTCTGGTCGGTCCCCCGCACGGCACCGCCGGGCGCGAGACGGTCATCGGGCAACGGATCACAGCGGCATTCTCGAAGCGCTTCGGCCGTGAGCCGCGCATCACCCCAGTGCAGGCCGGGGCGGGGGCTCGGCAGGAGCGCTTATGATTATAGCCGCGGCCCGGGTGGCGAAATGGTAAACGCAAGGGACTTAAAATCCCTTGGGAGGCGACTCCCGTGCAGGTTCGAGTCCTGCCCCGGGCACTTGCAGCACAACGATTGCGGCCGCCCCAGCCCGCAGCTTGAGCGCAATCCGTTAGGTGGCGATTCGAAGGGTCACTAATGAACACCGGATTCTTCAACGTCTACGACGACAAAGCGCGTGCAGATGCCTATGCCGCGCTCGAGTTCCCCGGGACCTACTACCTCGCCTTTCGGGACGTGCCCCGGATCCTCCGTGAGCACATCCGCGGGCGGAACGCGGTTGACTTCGGCTGCGGAACGGGGCGCTCGACGCGGTTCTTGCGCAATCTCGGCTACGACGTCGTGGGCGTGGACATATCGGCACAGATGCTCGCGCAGGCCCGGGTGCGGGATCCCGAAGGAGAATATCGCCTGGTGCCAGACGGCGACGTCGGCGGGCTCCCACCGAACAGCTATGATCTGGTCTTTTCGGCGTTCACGTTCGACAATGTGCCGACGATGGAAAGGAAGGTCGCCCTGTTTCGGTCTTTGGGACGGCTGCTCAAGAGCCACGGGCGCATCGTCAACCTCGTGTCGTCCCCAGACATCTACGTCAACGAATGGGCCTCCTTTTCGACACGGGCTTTCCCCGAGAACCGCAACGCGCGCAGTGGCGAAAGGGTCCTGATCGTGATGCTCGACGTCGAGGACCGGCGGCCCGTGGAGGACATTCTCTGTACCGACGAAGACTACTGCGAAGTGTACGAGCGCGCGGGATTGGCACCGCTCCAGGTCTACCGACCCTTGGCGAAGCAGACGGAGGCAATCTCCTGGGTAAGTGAGACGACGATCGCTCCTTGGGTCATCTACGTGCTGAGACCGGCAGCATAGGCGAGTACGGTCGCGTTCCTTGGGAAGCGTCGCTAGAAGGCCAGCAACGGCAGAAACTGCGGGGCGTTGGTACAGTAGAACC
>DASSIL010000335.1:0-32097 GCA_035691925.1 Gemmatimonadales bacterium | reverse complement strand
ATGCCGCGGGGTACAGCCGAGATGTCGTCCGGTATGTGCTGCGTGACTTGCTGGCACCGACCCTGAATGACTCCACGAGCGCGGCTAGTCCCATTACGGACAGCCTCCTCACCATCCATGGATCCTGGAGCGATTTGTCCTTAACGACGATTACTGTCGGGGGCGCGACCACGGGGACAGGAAAGAGCGGAACGTTCTCACGATCGGTACCGCTCGATTTCGGACAGAATGTCATTCTGCTGCGCGCAGTGGATGCGGTGGGCAACAAGACCGAGCTGAAACATCTTGTCTTTCGTCAGGCGTCCAACGAACCCGCCGCCCGCGACTCGATAATTACCGCTTCCACCCTGAGCGAAACGAGCTTGACTGGCTTCTACGACGCCGTGAAGTTTCTGTTCACAGGCTCGAGCCCGATCCAGACCGGCGCTCAGACCGACAGCGTCCTTACGGCCCAGGCTGCCGTCGTTCGAGGACACGTCCATGCACGAGACGGAACGGCCCTGCCCAACGTCGTTGTGCAGGTCTTGGGCCATCCCGGGCTCGGACAAACACTGACCCGGGCGGATGGCGCATTTGACCTAGTGGTGAACGGCGGCGGTGCGAGCACACTGCGCTTCACCAAGCTGGGCTACCTCGAGTCGCAGCGGCGTGTTATGCCAGCTGTCCTCGACTACCTCATCGTCGATGATGTGGCCATGGTTGGGAAGTCGGCGATCAAGACGACTGTGGACACAAGCTCCACTCAAGTGGCGATCGGCCGGTTTGCCAACGATGCCAACGGCGATCGGGATGTCCGTCTTGTCCTGCCGAGGGGCAACGTTAGCACCGTCTTCAAGGCAAATGGCGACTCCGCCAAGTTTGGTCCAACGAAAGTCCGTGCGACGGAGTTCACCATCGGCACCGATGGTCCCGCCGGGATGCCAGCACTGCTCCCGCCAGGGAGCGCATATACCTACTGCCTCGACCTCCGACTCGACCAGACCGATTCCCTCGCGAATGCCGCAGGTACACCGAATCTGCAGACGAAGTTCAGCAAGCCCATAACGTGCTTCGTCAAGAACTTCCTCCATCTCCCAGTCGGGACCTACGTCCCAGCCGGCTACTACGACCAGGGCGCGGGCGTCTGGAAGGCGGACTCAGACGGGGTGATCGTCAAGGTCATCGGTTCTTCAGGCAGCGCCGCGATAATTGATTCCCGCGGAACCGGAAGTGCCGACCCACAATCGAGGCTTGACTCGCTCGGAATCACGAGCGACGAGCTCACGCAACTCAAGAGCCAGTATGCGGTGGGGGACACCGTCTGGCGGGTGCGGGTCAGCCATTTCTCGATCTGGGACTTCAATTTCAATCTGGGCACGGCGCTTGGCGCATTGAGCGCGGCTGCTGGGCGGGCCCTCAGCCAGCTTGGCTTGATCGCGCATGCCTGCCTGTTCCCGGGCTCGATCATTGAGTGCGAGAACCGCGTCTTGGGAAAGCGGTTTGGGGTGGGGGGTACGCCGTTTAGCCTCAACTACCGAAGCTTCCGCGCGCTGGGCGATCACGCGGTGAGGACGGTAGCCCTTCCGATCATTGGAAACACTGTCCCCACAGGACTGCAGAAGATCTTCGTTGTCGTGGATGTCGCCGGACGCCGTCTTCCATCGCAGGAGTTCGATGCCCCGATTGCCGCCAACACGGTCGCCACAGAGATCTGGGATGGCCTGGATGCCTACGGCCGTCGAGTCCAAGGTTCGGTTCCAGCACGGGTGAGCATCGGCTACCAGTTCGGCACAACGTATGTAGGTGGTACGGGAGGCCAATCGTTATCAAATGTGGACGCTAACGGGGAAACGGTGCTCGGCAGCACCACCTTCGACCGCAACATTGGCCGAGTTACTTGGATCCGCCAAACAGTTGCACTGGGAACGCCCGGAACAGGGTCGGATGGGCTAGGGGGTTGGACGATCAGCCCACATCACTTCTATGACAGCACGGGTGATGGGACTGTATATCTCGGTGATGGTTCGATCATCTCCGGCTCCGAGTTGCCACCGGTGATCCACCTGTTCATGGGTGGGCCATGTGGGTTCCAAAATAACAGCCCGTTACCCAACACCGCTATTAAGCCGAAGGGAATCGCTCTGGGGCCGGACGGCTCCGTGTACGTGGCCGATAATTGCCGGGGTGCCATTCTTCAAGTCACCCCAGCAGGGTCGGTCGTCAAGCTCGCAGGGCGCACGAACGACAACCCCGGACCATACTCAGGTGACGGAACGGCGGTAGGTACCGCGCTCAGCAACTTAACGAGCGTGGCAGTCGGCCCGGATGGCGCCATTTACTTGTCGTCGAGCTACGCACAGAACGATACGAACAACGTCGTTTGTCGGATAACTGCCGACGGCAAGATCAAGAAGCTCATTGGCGGCGTACACACGTACCACGGCAGTGGCGACGGACTGCCAGCGAGTCAAGCAACGATTTCTGACCCCCAAGCCGTGGCCATTGGTCCCGACGGCAGCGTGTTCATCGCCGAGTATGGTGATCGGGACAATCGAGTGCGTCGGATTGCGCCCAATGGGATCGTCAGCACCTATGCCGGGACCGGCGGTAATGGCGGAAACAGCGACTCCACAGGACCAGCGAAGGCGATTTCCCTCTCTGAGATAACTGGCTTGGCAACCGATGGTGAGGGGAATCTCTATCTCTGCATGCCGAACTCGCATCGCGTGCGGAAGATCACGCCCGACGGTCTTAGTAGCGTCTATGCATCGGGCGGTGACGACTTTGTCCCATGGACCATCAGCATCTGTTCGGATGGCACAGCCTTGATCGCCTCCGCGGGAGTTCCCTTCGCCCACGTCTGGCGGCGAGATCCAGATGGGGGTCTGAGCAGCGTGTCAGGCGGGTCAGCGAACTATTTCGAGGGAGCGCCCGCTGCCGCGGTGAGTGTTGGAGCAACGATGGTAGCAGCAGCGTCAACCAGCTCCTACTATGTTGCCTCTCCCGACCAAGATATCTTCCGTATCTCGCGTACGCTTGCTACACACAATGCGAATCAGGTCTCCATTCCGAGCGTGGATGGTTCAGAAGTATATTACTTCAGCGCCGATGCCACTTCGCTCGGGCGGCACCTGTATACGCGTGACGCCATGACGGGGGCAGTGCGGTATCGGTTCACGTACGACAGCTCCGGACGCCTCGCCGCTATCGTCGACGTGAGCGGATTGACGACAACCGTCCAGCGGGATGGCGCAGGCAACCCGATTGCCATCGTGGGCCCGTTCGGGCAGCGCACCCGCTTGGCAATCAGCGCCGGCTACCTTTCGTCTATGACGGACACTCTGGGACATGCCAGGGCGTTTACCTACAACGCCGATGGTCTTGGGCTACTTGCTTCCTACACAGACCCGTCGGGCAACCAGCACACTTTCGACTACCACGGTGACGGCAGGTTGTACCATGATCGAGAACCGACTTCCGCTGGCGGAGTGGAGACGTTGGACAGCACCTTCGCAGGCGCGACACGGACTGTGACGCGGGCGACCGCCGAGGGCCGGTCGGCGACCTATGCCGTGACCGACCTATCGGACGGTACGCGTCAGCGCCGGATCACCGCCGAGGACGGCGAACGCACTGCGTCCGCCGACAGCACTGACTCGGCGATTCACACGCTTGCTCCGGACGGTACCGCCTCGGTTGATAGCCTGGTCCCAGACGCTAGATTCGGACTGACGGCTCCACTGCTGCGCACGAGCCGAGATCAGCTCCCAATTAGCAGGATGCAGCGCAGCGTCCAGACGACGCGGACCGTGCCCGGCGGCTTCACGCTACCGTTTCCCAGTGGAACTTGGAGCCAGGATGAGAGCGTGAACGGTCGGACTGCGTTCCACACGCAGTTCAATGCAGATAGTCTGGTCTTCCGCACCGTATCCGCGCTCGGGAGGGTGACGGAAACGGCAGTGGACACGGCAGGACGACCCCGGGTCACCTTTGTCGCCGGCGTGGACTCGCTCCACTACATCTACGACAGCTTGGGGCTCCTCCATCAGGTGGTCCAGGGCGGGCGGCAGTGGCAGTTCGATCACGATGCGCTGGGGCGGTTGTCCGCCGTCACTGACCCCCTTGGCCGTATCACCTCGTTCGGGTACGACGCTGCTGGTCGCCTGCTCGCGCAGACTCTTCCGGACTCACAGGTCATATCTTTCGGCTACGACGCCTCTGGCAACTTAACCAGTCTATCCCCGCCCGGCCGATCGGCACACAGTTTCGACTACACAGCCATAGATCAGACCGCTCACTATGTGGCTCCGGCCGTAGGAAGCGATCCGAACACGACCGGCTACACATACAATAGGGACCGGCAGCTCACGACCATCTCCCGGCCTGACGGCATGAACGTGGGAATTATTTACGAGCCGACCACCAACCGCCTTCGAGCGATCTCAATGCCGCGGGGCAGCGTGACATACACGTACCTCGCTACTGGGCAGGTGGATTCAGTCACATCACCGGACGGTGAGAAGTGCATTTACACCTACGATGGGCCGCTTTCACTGTCTGAGACATGGCGTGGGCCTATCATCGGCCGCGTTGACTTAGGTTACGACAGTGATTTCCGCCGGGTCCGGGCGATGGTGGACAGCACCGGCAGTGTGTCGATGCGCTACGATCTAGATGGGTTGCTGGTCAGTGTAGGCGTGGACAGCATTTTGCGGGATCCAGGCAACGGCCGGGTCACCGGGACCATCCTCACTGGCTTCTCCGTCAGCAGCGGCCAAGATTACAACAACGCTGGTGAGCTGAGGGATTTGTCGTACGCGTGGCCCAGCGGCGGCAGCTTTAGCCAGCATGACGATCGTGACTCGCTCGGCCGGGTCACGGGCCTAACGGAGACGATCGGCGGGGATAGCACCCGCACCTTCAGCTACACCTACACCACCGCGGGCGGGCTGCGCGAGGTGGACCGCGGCGCGCTCATACTGGCGCGATATGACTACGATTCCAACGGTAACCGGATCACGGCTACGGACCCTTCGGGCGAGACAACCGGGGCCACATTCGACGCCCAGGACAGGCTCGTCCGCTGTGGGACAGCACGCTACACGTATACTGCAAACGGTGAGCTCTATAGCAGGGTATCGGGATCGGATACGACCACATACAACTACGACCAGGTTGGCAACCTAGTCAGCGTCCGTCTTCCGAACGGAGACCGCATTCAGTACGTCGTCGACGGACAGAACCGCCGAGTGGGTCGGACGGTCAATGGCCACGAACTGACCGGCTGGCTTTATGAGGGGGGCCTACAACCGGCAGCAGAGTTGGATAGCCTCGGCAATGTCGTCGCGCGTTACATATATGGCGCACGCGACAACGTACCGGACTATATGGTCAAGGGCGGAGGCACGTATCGAATTATCGCAGACCAGCAGGGTAGCGTGCGATTCGTAATCGACGCAAGCACAGGTGCGGTCGCGGAGCGCATCGACTACGACGCCTGGGGCCACATTGTGACGGACACAAATCCAGGATTACTGACGCTCGGGTATGCTGGCGGAATCACCGATCACGGGACCGGGCTGACACGCTTCGGCGACCGGGATTACGACCCGACGTTGGGGCGATGGACAGCAAAGGACCCGATCAGATTTACTGGAGGCTCGTCGAGTTTGATGGTCTACGCTGGCGACGATCCAATAAATATGATCGACCCGACCGGTACAAATGCAATCGAGGACCTAAATGCATTGGCAGGTACTGCAGACCTGTTTACGTGCGGATTGGCATCACAGTTAAGAGATCAGTACTTCAGCTATAACTCAATTGATCGTACGTCCCAAGCATACAAGGGCGGTCTGCAAGATGGAAGGTCGCTCTTGTTGGCATTGGCTCTAGGTCCCGTGGGAGGTGCGGGAGGTGCTGAAGCCTCAGCCGGGGAGGTTAGCACAACGTCGGTATTCTGGAGTGGGTTTGACTCTGATATCGCCGCGAATAGATGGGCCGCCTCAAATGGGGGCGCGACGCTAGCGATGAGCCCTTTCGCTCCTGCAGCCGACGCAATGAGGAGCACTGTCATGGAAGCGAGCCGTGCTTTTGCCGAGGCCGCCTCTGGGGAAGTCCATGTATTTCATGCCGCAAGTGGTGTAAGGCTCGAGAGTATTTGGGCTCGGGTTGAATACCCTTCACTGTTAACGAATCCGCGCATAACCAACATCGTGTATCACACTGTCTGGTAGGGGAGGAATGTTGTGCGGAAGGGGCATGAGACGTGAGAGATGACCTTATAGTAGTAGCAAAGAATAGAGTGGAAAGCAAGAGCGGGTACTCTGTCTGGACCGGCGGCGTGTCGGGTGTATATTACAGAGATGGTGATGGTACGGTGCGCATCGCCTCGGAATGGCTTGCTAGTCCAGGGGGGATCGTTGTGTACAAAGGGACGCGAGCCGACCCGAGATATGCAGCATACGACGAAGCGCGAAAGGACGAGATCATCGTACGGATTGTTGAAGCCCTTGAGATGCTGGGTTATCGGCCTGAGGTCGCGTAGGGGTCGCTCAGCTGATGAATGGCTCAATTCATGATCGTATGTGCGGGCGTTGCGTTGTTGGTAGGTGGTATAAGTGTGAGTGTTAGAGCGGATGCGTTGCTGCGTAAGCTTCCCCTCCCGGTAGACAGTTGAAGCTAGACTCTCCGGCGGTTCACGGAGGGTCCATGAGGAAGTCACGGTTCACCGAGTCGCAGATCGTGGCGGTGCTGAAGGAAGGCGAAGCCGGGGTCCCGGTGCCGGAGATCATCCGCAAGTACGGGATCAGCCGAAACACCTACTTCAACTGGAAGTCGCGCTACAGCGGGGCCAGCGTGTCGGACCTGACGCGGCTGCGTGAGCTGGAGGCGGAGAACGCCCGGCTCAAGCGGATGTACAGCGACCTGGCGCTGGAGAACGCGGCGATCAAGGACCTGCTGCAGCGAAAACGGTAACGCCGTCCGCGAAGCGAGAGGCCGCATCCACGCTGGTGACGGAGCACGGGCTGTCGGTGATGCGTGCCTGTCGCATCGTGCGGTTCTCGCGGGCGGCCTACTACCTGCCAGCGCCCGCCGCACTCGAGCGGGATCGCCCGGTGATCGAAGCGCTGCAAGGCGTGGTGGAGCGTCATCCACGTGTGGGGTTCTGGAAGTGCTACGACCGACTGCGGCGCCAGGGGCGTGGGTGGAACCACAAGCGCCTGCACCGCGTCTACTGCGAGCTGCGACTGAACCTGCCGCGCCGCACGCGCCGTCGCCTGCCGACGCGGCTACGCCAGCCGCTGGAGGCACCTCGGCAGCTGAACGGGATCTGGGCCATGGACTTCATGTCGGACGCACTGTACGGAGGGCGGAAGTTCCGAACGCTGAACGTGCTCGATGAGGGGAACCGCGAGGCACTGGCGATCGACATCTCGACGTCGATCCCGAGTGTCCGCGTGATCCGGATCCTCGGCGAGCTGGTGGCGGAGTACGGCAGGCCCGCTGCCCTGCGGGTCGACAACGGCCCGGAGCTGACCTCGGACACGTTCCTCACCTGGTGCCGCGAGCACGAGATCGAAGTCCGGCACATCCAGCCCGGCAAGCCCGATCAGAACGCGTTCATCGAGCGCTTCAACCGCAGCTATCGCCAGGAGGTGCTCGACGCCTACGTGTTCGGCTCGATCGACGAGGTGCGGACGGCGACCGACGAGTGGCTGGAGGACTACAACTGCGAGCGGCCCCACGACAGCCTCGGCCGGGTGCCGCCGCGGACGTTCATGCCGAGGCAGACGCCGCAAGAGTCCAGTTATCAACTGTCTCGTTGACGGGGAAGCTTACGGGGCGGTCATGCGGTCCTCCTCTGGGTGAATGGGTTCCTTCGAACAGTTCCCAATCTACACAGAGTGCCGGGTGGCCGCTCTTCTGCGTTCCAGGACCTCAGAACGCTCGAACGTCGGATAATCTCCTGACTAGCTCAGTCGGACCTGACGCGGCTGCGCGGGTTGGAGGCGGAGAACGCTCCGACTCAAGCGGATGTATGGCGACCTGGCGCTGGGGAGCGCGGCGATCAAGGAACTGCCGCAGCGAAGGAGCGGTTCCTGGAGGTGTCTACGATCTGCTGTGTCGCCAGGGACAGGGGTGGGTCCACAAGGCCTGCAAAGGCGAGCTGCGACTGAACGTGCCACGCCGCGCGCGGTCACCTGTCTACACGGCTACGCCTGCCGCTGCAGGCGCCGCAGCAGTTGAACGGGATCTGGCCATTGACTTCATTGTCGGCGCGTGCGCTGTACGGAGCTGCTGGGGCGCGAGATAGGAGCTAAGGGACCGGCTCCCAGGCGCGGCGGGCTCTCTTCCGGTAGGCGCGGCCCAGCATGCAATTGACCCCTGCACGCCGGTTCGAATCCGGGTGCCGCCTCCAAATCACTCCAGACATCTTCCTAGCCATCCACTAGCCATGTCCTCAGCGGTCGGCTGTCACTGCCTTTCAGGCGAGAGCTATGCAGACTGCCACGGCTGGCTCGGCCGCACGCGATACCGACTGCGGGCGCCAGAGGTTCTGAGATTTCCCGCTTCGTCGCGGCTTTCACCAAACGACCGCAAGCAAATAGCGGCCAATATTTCAAGCCGGATGCCGTACGACGTCTCGGTGTCGGCGGCAAGCGGGTGGGATATTCGCCTCCGCGAGCCTCTGGAGTGGTTTGCCCTTCAGCCTGTCCTTCGGCCGACAGCAGGCGGCCCGCTCCTGTATGCGCCGGATCTCCAGGATTGCCGATTGTGGGAGCACCTTCCCAGCCTTAATCCCAGCGCAATCCGTAGCGCAACTAATGACTTGCGCGACCTCTCGGAATGCAATACCGCGTCGGAGCTCGCTATCCTTGAGAACGGGCTCTACGCCGCATGTCACGGCAATGATGTCAGCGGAGCAAGTCAGAACATCCGAACCGCTGCAGCCCGATTTTCACAATTATTTCCCACGGGCTCCGTCGATCTCCTGCTGAAGCGCCGCACGTGGCTGACGGCACCAGCGCTCATTAGGACGCTGGGACGGGTTGCAACCTTACCCGCTTCTGAAATTCGCGACATGATCGCAACTGACCACGACCAGGCTGGAGTTGACCACTTTGATCTAAAGCCGCGTCCATACTTTGGCGTATCCCTATTGCTCGAACGGACCAGCATGAACGGGCTAGTAATTGGATCTCTTGAGTACGACATCATATTTGACTTCGGACGCCCTTTTAAGCTTGTGCGAGATGGTGAGCACTTGCATCGACTGCGCGGCGAGGGAATGGAAGATATCACAAGCGTCCACCACAGGCTTGACGCTTCGCTAACATCAATAGAGTCCGATGCGACCGAGCGACTGTGGATGAGGGTGTGGCTCACCCGCAGGCTCGCCGAACTGTTCTCAACATTGGTGTATCTGGGGTCCTATGCCAGCCGCAACTCCATGATCATTGATCCCATCTCTCAGTGGGCAGACTTGTGCACGGTTAGAGACTTGACGGTACTGGTGGGTCGATTGAGCGTTGCTGATGACCCGACACTTGTTGCGCTGCTGACGTTCGATATTCTTGACAGATATTGCGCAATGAGTGGAAGGCACATCGCGCAATTGTTGCAGCAGAAGTTTCTGAAGCGTATCTCCGAGGCAATGGCATTGGAGCGTGGTGGCGTGATCTCTCGGATCAGACGTATGTTTGATGAAGCCCGGAGGACGTTAGTCGATAGCGTATGGCAAGGCGTGCTGGCGGGGTCGATCAGGGCTGGCGAAGAGATAGCTATCACGGACCGTTCCGGAAGAACGAAGATCATGAGCAGAGAGCAGTTTGCCGCGGGACTTATCGGCGCGCTACGGAACACGACGCACGGGTTCAATTTGAGCGACTATCAATGTGAGCAATTCTTCATGAGGCATAGTGGTGTGTTCCCAATGGAGCTGCGGGACGTGGCCATTGGGTTGTTTTGGGGGTTTCTCATATGCCCACAGGCATTCCTGGAGAGGCGCGTTAGAGTTGGTCTGCTGGAGCCCGTCGCGTGGCTTTGAGGATGTGCCCTGCTCTCTTTGAGCGAAACATCCTTCAGTTGGTTGGCAAGGGCGCGCGAGGGGAGGCGCCCCGGACGTGGCGGTGGAGTACCGGTACGAGGCGACGACAGTCAGCGGCTTTCTTCAGCAGCTCGCGGTTGCTTACCTCGCGCACGGTTACCGATTCTACGTGACCGGAAAGATCCCGGAGGGCAAGGACCCCGTCGCAGTCGATCGAAAGCTCTTGGCGAAGTACGACGTCGGGATCTCGAAGTGGGTGAGGGCGAGACGAAAGCGAGCCGGGCTGGCCAACTGCCAGTACCTTCGCTTCGATGCCGTCGAGGAGCCTCGACCCAGCGCTCTCAGTGTATGCCGCTTACGCCTATTACCAGACCCAGCAAACCGAGAGGTTGAAGCGGGTCTTGGACTTTGAGCGAGGCGACCTCGGGTGCGTCCTCTTCGATGTGGCATTGCTGGCGGGCGCACTCTCCCCGTCTCGGATGGGGCAAGAGCAGGTATTCCCGAGCTTCCCGACGTTGGCTCAAGGGTGGGCCCTGCTCGGGGCCTTTGGTGTGAAGTTGCCGAAGGAGCTCGCAGATCTGCAGCAACACCTACTGCCGACCTTGTGGACGCACCTTGATCCACGCGGAACTGATGTGATGAGGGGTCACTTGCAGCAGCGGGGAGCGCCCGCCTATGCGTGAGCTGGTCTTCATCCATGGTCGCTCCCAGCAGCACCGCGACGCTTCCGCTCTGAAGCAAGCGTGGATCGACGCTTGGGCAGCAGGGTTGCGACAGCACGGCTTGACCGTGCCTATTCCCGCTTCCGCGATTCACTTTCCCTATTACGGCGACACTTTGGACCAACTCGTCCAAGGCGCGAGCGGTGATGAGGCCGCAGCCGTGGTGGTCAGGGGATCCAACCTTGACGAGAACGGGAAGCGCTTCGTTCAAGAGCTCTTGCGCGAGATTGCCGGCGGAGCCGGTCTCACCGACGCACAGGTCGCGGCCGCAGCTCCCGCGGACGTCCGCGAGAAAGGGCCGCTCAACTGGGGCTGGGTTAGGGCCCTGGCGACCGCCATTGATCGCTATGTTCCTGGCGGCAGCGGCAGTAGCGTGGCCCTATTCACGAATGACGTGTACCAGTATCTGAGCGCCCCGGGGATACGGGACGCGATTGACACCGGCGTCCGTGGCGCATTCCGCCCTGGCGTGCCCACCGTCGTAGTGGGCCACTCGCTGGGGACGATAGTCGCCTACAACGTGCTCCGTCGGGACGGTGACAGCTGGGACGTTCCGCAGCTCGTCACCGTGGGCTCACCGCTAGCCGTGAGCATCATCAAGAAGCAGCTCACGCCAATTCGATATCCGCGCTGCGTAAAGGCGTGGTTCAACGCCATGGACCCGCGAGACATTGTGGCCCTTTACCCGCTCGATAATGACCACTTCCATCTGAACCCAGAAATCAAGAACAAGACGAGCGTTGCGAACGAAACCCCTAATCGCCACGGGATTGAGGGTTATCTCAGTGACGCTGACGTGGCGTGCTGCATCTACGACGCCCTTACCGTTGGCTCGCCGGCCGGATAGCTAAGTCATTCCACCAGCCGCGCTTATTTGGGGAGGCTGAAAGGATGCTCACTGCACTTTTTGTTTCGCGATCTCGCGAGGGAGGTCTGGCTAAGTGTGCCGCCCATCGTTCCACCGCCGCTCGTCGCCGAATGTCTCCTCGTTCGGCGGGCCTGCGGAGCGTTGTAAGAACGGTCATCAGAGCTTGATGCAGCAGCTCCCACAGGGGGGAGTGCCGCGTAAGGGCGCCCTCGCGGGCGCCTCCACGCACCAGCACTGGGTGATCGCAGTGCTCGAAGGGATCGCCCTGGAGCGCAGCTACGCGAACCACACGGCTCGGGGCGGAGTCGACATGGCGCAACATATTGTGTACCGGCAGCTTAGAACGCACCCCCAAGAGGCCACGCCGACCGTTGCCGGCGCCCTCCGAGCTCTAGGGCGCGGTACTTCAGCCCCAAGACCGTGTCACTCCCACTTGGGCCAAAAGCACCATGCCGCGCAGGCAAGGTGAAGAGTAGGATCAGAGCAACTAGGAGGTGTCCGATGCCGCTAGGGACCTTCGCCGCTCTCATTTCCCTCATGGTCACCGCTTCAGATGTTACCGCCCAAGGTGTCAATCTCGCGTGGAACAGTTGTTTGCCGGAGGGGGGCGGTTCCAGCGCAACTTACTCATGCGCATCCAATACCGGGGTAAATACGTTTTGGGTGTCTGCGGTGCCTTCTCGTGCTCACGCCAACTTCGTAGGGGTAGACGTCTACATTGATATACATGCTGACGCCGACCAATTACCCGACTGGTGGCAAGTGTACAACTCAGGGGTATGTAGAGCAGCAGCACTATCAGTATCATTTGACTTTACAACAGCACCAAATGACATCTGCCTCAACCCATGGGACGGAGTTCCGTCAGGTGGCATTACCGCCTATCAGACCAGTTCAACGTTTATAACCGTTCCAAGTGGACAGCCGAATGACGCACGCCTAAAAGCAGCTGCTGCGATGAGCACAACAAGCTCGATCGCGGCTTGGCAAGAGTACTACTGTGCCTCGTTTACCATACGCAACACCTTAACAACCGGAACCGATGCTTGCGGTGGATGTAATACACCGGTATGTATCGCAATCAACCAGCTTAGCTTGGCCGACTTGGACGGCACATTCGAACTACTTACACAGCCACTTCAGCGATCGATAATCACCTGGCAGGGCACGCTGTCGAATTGTGGCACCTTGGCTCCGCAAAATACGACGTGGGGACAAATTGAGACGCTATATCATTAGTGCTAGTCGCCTAGCATGCGCAGCTGTTGCCATAGGGAGCGCTCTGGTTTCATGTGGGCGAGTTCAGGAAGCGATTGGGCCGAAGCACTCAGTCGCAAGACTGGGGGTCTCGAAGCCCTCTTCTGCGACGGCGACACAACACCTGCCCCCGTTTACGATCGTAGACGTGGCGCGCGCATGGTCGCGATCCAGCAAACTCGTTGCGTTCTCAAGAGTAGTTCCGAGTTCACTTGGACCAGCAGGCCTCTATTTGATTAACCGAAATGGGGCAAAGCTTTCGTTCATCACTGCCGGAAGTACCTTTTGGCCGGCCGAAGTGAGTTTTAGTCCGATGGATGATAAGTTGGCATGGGTCGATCGTCACGTGCTGTACGTCGCAGTGCTTGGTGCACCCAACGCGCGCGCTATTGCATACTTGGTGCAAGCGGAGGACTGGGCACCCGAAGGCGACTCCCTTGTAATTGCCCGCTCGTACAACTATCCCGGACCTGACTCGTCTGGCGTCTGGATTGTGTCGTCCAGGACGGGCACGGGACGGGCCCTTCTGGCAGGTGGCGCTCCGGTTCATGGGCTATATGTCAGATGGTCTCCTGACGGACTTCACGTTGTGCTTCTCGAAGCCCGCTTTGGCTCTGGTCCGTTGTCGGTAGGTTGGGACATCGCTCAATACGATGTGAGGACGGGGACTCGGGAAACGTTGGTATCATACCCCCCTGATGAAGACATTAGAGACTTGACCTGGATCAACAGGCCTGGCGAGGGGCCACGGCTGACATGGTCAATAATTGGTGGCCCGTCGGGTACACGCGGCGGAATATATTCCTACGACCCGGTCGCAAAGACCGTAACTCTAGCCTATGGCAATGACGACTTTGACTGGGCAAGGTTGTCCCCAACCCAGCGCGCTGTTGCCCACCTTGGGTTCCAGGCAGCTGACAGCATTGGCGTAGTATTCATCGCGAAGGAGCATCGCTCGGGCGAGCCTGACAAACAGCTGACACAGTACACGCAGTAAGCGTGCAGAGGAGCCGGAATGGTCGCCGCGCTATTGACGATTGCTCTGCTCACTGGAGTGCCCCGGGCGATGCACGGCCCCGTGTGGCGAAACGGGGCGACGGACATTCACACCACGACAGCGACGAGCTGCACACTTCAGGTCAGCACCGCCGGTACGGGACACGGAATGCGGGTGCTCTGGGCCGCCACGAGCACAAGCGGGCGGTCCCTACAACTGCAAACGGTCGTAACGTCCAATGGGACCCCGGCGAGTATCTCGAGCGGGTCCGACTTGGCTGCGTCCTTGGCACAGGTGGATACGGCGCGCGTGGCGTTCCCCGGTGACTCACTACTGCTATACATCTTCTTGGTTCCAAGTGAGTGTCGCGCAAGCTTTCGCACATCTATCGACGGAACACTGTCCTCCCAAGCCTCCATTAATGGGGGAGTAATCGGTGGGGTGCCGCCGATTGTGCGCTCCGCGAGCATGTTACGTAATGGAGCGCTCATAACGTCATCTATTCACGGAGCGAACTTGGATGGTGTTCGACGGATTGGATACATGCAGGCGAACGGAGTAACTGTACCATTTAGAATAGTATCCGAAACGGACAGCACCATTGCGGCACAGTGTTCGTACCGTTGTGAGATGCCGGACGGGACGCTCGCATTTATGAATGCAGCGGGTCGATGGACGGCAGTGGCGGTAGAGAAGGAGGTTCAGAGCGAAGCGAACCAAGCGCCACGACGCCAGGTCTATGTGCGCATAACGTCAGCTGGGATTGACTCGACACCCCCGGATTCTGCATTCGCGCTTGTGGATGCCCACTTTGCAAGTCTCGCCTTAAGAGACAGCCTGGCATCGGTTGGGGTTGACACACTGCGGCAGGCGTTTCCAGAGTTCTCGCATTCGGGCGGTGTGGTCAACAATGGGGCGGGCGAGCCAATACACGTAGACAACCTCTCGAACGTCTATATTCTGCAAGCGCCGCACAATACCAGCGTCGCCGGATTGGCCGCGCGGGTACACGGGTGGGAAGGGGTTGCATACGCGGCCGCGGACGAGCTTGGCGCCGGTGCGCAGACCAGTGACCCGCTGTTCGGTATGCAGTGGAACATAAATCCCGCGGCAGGGGACGCCACATGCATTCCAAGCAGCGACCCTGTCAGTTCGATCGACCTGTTTGAGCCTGACCGGAGCTTCTGGGACGTTACCGCTGGCGCCGGGGTCCCGATTGCATTTCTTGACTCGGGGATTAGCGATAACCATGAGGATTTCGGCCCAACGCGGCGCATTTGGCCAGGGCCTAACTACATCCCGGTTGATTTGGACATACAAGCCGTACACCCTTATCCTTATGACGATACTGGTCATGGCACTGCAGTTGCCGGAATTGCCATTGCAAGCAGCAACAACGGCCTGGGGATTGCTGGTATTGCGCCGGCGGCCACAGGAATTGCGGTTAAGGTGCTGGATGAGAATAATGGCGCGCAGATCGGCGATATCTGTTCGGGGATTACCTGGGCCGCCAGTAGAGGCATTCCAATCATCAATATGTCTCTTGGTGGGTTTGCGGAACTGTATTCGCAGACGTGCCAGCCGCCCTATGAAACGTGTCCTGGACTATCAACTGATCAAATCATTTTGGAGTCGGAGGTGTGCCGCGCTGCGTGGCAGAGGGGATCGCTGCTCGTCGCCGCCAGCGGCAACCGCATAACGGACGCGCAACACAGTGACAGCCCGTCTCCGTCATATCCTGGGAGCCTACCTACAGTTCTGTCGGTTGGCTCCGTGACTCCTGACGGCGTTCGATGGAGCGACCAGCGATTCCCAGGACTGATCTACTGCAGCCCGTCGACGTCGGGTAATTATTGCTACTTTTCGAACTACGGGCCTTGGCTGACTTGCGTGGCACCAGGTGGCCAATTCCTAAGCACGCTGTACACTGCTAGCTTGGGAAACTACACGTTACTTAATCACCACTATATTCTGTCGTGCGACGAGAGTGGGATATCGGTGTTTGGCTTCGCGGGGACGTCTGGGAGCGCGCCCGAAGTGAGTGGCGTGGCGGCGTTGCTTAAGGCAGCCTTTCCTGACCTCACTAATGACGACTTGTTGCAGGTCATTACGCGCCGTAGTGAGAATCCCGGTGTAGCGCAGGGATTTAGAACAAATGAACTCGGCTATGGGATCGTAAAAGCACTAAGGTCGTACGATCTAATTGGCTCAAACCATGTAATGCACTATGGCGCGGGCGCGTACCCAGGTGCGAATACGCCGTTGGTCGACAGTGACCAAATGGATATGGGAAATATCCAGAACTACGATATGCCGAGCCCGGCAATGCTTCCGGGGCGGGAGTATCACTTTATTAGGCACCACCTAACAGCAGTTGTCCAGTGGCCATGGTCTTCTACTCAGGCGAACGTTGTGTGGACTCGTCCGTCGGCAAGCCGAGGGTGGCCGATCTTGTTGCCCGACAATAGTGGAATCTATTTTTATGATCCATATGTCACTACATGGTCTGGAACGACTTCGGGAACCGCAACGGGTATGGGAGTTGAGACCTACGTTTACGAAGTGAGGGACCCTTCCAACAACAACTTCGTTGCATGGCTTCCGTGTGCCCCCAGCGATGCGTCCGTGGCGTTAACTGTAATCGGCTCGACCGGTTGGATTGGCGTTGATGATAATGCGGCGCCTCGTTTGTTGGACATAAGATCTATGCCGAATCCGGCGAAGTCTGCCGTTCGGTTTAGGGTGCAGACTCCGGTTGCCTCTGCGGTTGACGTAAGCGTTGTTGACGTTGGCGGGCGTCGCGTCGTTCAGGTGTTTACGGGGAACGTGCCGGCCGGGAGAAGGGAGTTTGAGTGGAATGGTAAGGACCGTGAAGGTAATCGGGTACGAGCAGGGATGTACTTTGTGCGTGTAACCGCCAATGGCAAGGGTGTGACGAGGCGATTTGCTCTTCTGAGTCCATAGCCCGCATTCAGAGGGAGGCTCTGTGCGCTGGTTAGCGATCGCGATCATGCTCGAGGTTGGAGTGCGAAGTTCCCTTGCCGGTGTTCCGGATCTGTCGCATTCTAGCCAACCGATGATCATAAGCGCTGTGTGTGTAACCGGCGGGACTGCTGACCCGTATGGTATATTCACGATTGTCATCAGAGATCGGACGAATACCCCTCTTGTGCATTCATTTGTGAAGATTGATGTAGCCGGCTGTAGTGATCTTGAGCTGTGCCCGTATGCGATGCCGGGAACAGTGGTGGACTGCGCAACGAGGACCCTGTCTGGATATACCGATGGTGCGGGGACAATTCAGTGTGTTGTAGTCGGGTCTGGGTACAACAGTGGCTTTGCGTTTGGATCAATGACGCCGTGCGCGAGTATTACAGCTGATGGGATTAGTCTCGGACATATTGGCGTTGCGATCTATGACGAGAATGGTGCTGTGACCACTCCTGGGGTTGACGTAACTGACTTGTCGTCCTTCCTTCGCGACTTGGGTACGGGATTGTATTACCCGCGATCCGACTACAATGGCAACGGCGTGGATGATGTTGCGGATCTGAGCCTGTTTCTTCATGTCCTGGGAACGGGAGCCTCATCGCAAGGGTGCGGAAGTGCGGGGGGGCCCGGCATATGTCAGTGAGTTGTGACGTGACCTCCAGATTGGGCCCACGCGGGAGTAGCATCTCCGCGGCGTTAATCCGCTTGTTCAAGCGCGGTAACTCTCCGACACCCGGCTTTCCGCTGAAGCTCACGCTGCAGGCGTCGTAGCTTCCTCCTCCGGTGGTGCGAAGGCCGGCAGCTCCTGGATCTGCAACGCCTCTCGCAGTGCGTGCGCCGGCGTGTCCCTTGAGCCGGTAGCCTTGATCGAGATCGCGCTGGATCCCCGCCGGTGGCCGTAACTCACCCGCGTGTGCGCGAATCTCGCGGATCCGTCGCCGCAACGGCTCCTGGTGCGGCCGCACCGAGCGGTACAGCATCGCCGACCTCGCGGTCCCGATGATCCGGCACGAGCGGTGCAGGCTGAGGAAGCTCTCCTGCGCCCACGTCGTCACCGCGCGGCGGTCGGGCGGCCCTACCACTTTTCTCGGAGTGCCTCCTGCAGCCCGTGCGGTCCAGCGTCAGATCGGCGACCTGCTTCAGCCGCTTGTTCTCGTCGCGCAGCTGCCGCAGCTCCCGCAACTCGGGCGTGCTGATGCCGTGGTACTACGGCTTCCAGCGGTAGAACGTCGTCTCGGTGATGCCGAGCTCGCGGCAGATCTCGGCGATCGCGATGCCGCCCTCGGCCCGGCGCAACGCCCGAGCTGATCTGCTCCACGGTGAACTTGCTCGTCCTCATCAGCGGTCCTCCCATGGTTGGAAGCCCGCGAAGCGACCCCTTTACGCCAGTGCCTGTGGTCCAGGAAGCGGGGAGCGGATCAGCGTCGGACGCTCGCGCTGTTCAGCGTTCCTTCGCAACCCAAAGGCTTGAGCGAGGTCGAACGCTTAGTAACCGCTGCTGGCCTCGTGACCGGGCCCATGGCCGTGGACGTCTGCCGCTAACATCCACTATCGCCAGGGGTTAGCCGAGCGGGCTTCCAGGCGCCTCGGTGCGGCTTGCGGTACGCGCGCTCCAGCCGGTTCGAATCCGGGTGCCGCCTCCAATTTCCACCGTCACGCCATGTTCGCGCCGTGCTCCGCCAGCAGCTGCCGCAGGATCGAGCGGTGGCAGTGGTTCTCGTCCTCGCAGTAGCAGCCGACCGAGAAGTGGGTGGCGTGGGAGAGGGCGGCCAGCAGCTCGAGCGCGTGCTGGGCCTCGGGGCTGGCCATCTCGGCGCGGTAGCGGCGCGTGAACGTCCGCCATTGCGCGGGCGTGTCCGCGGCCAGGCCGAGCTTCATAGTCTCGACGCTGGGCGCCAGGTTCGGGAACCACACGTCGTACCAGTTCCCGGACGCGAACTTGGTCCTGGGCACGCCGCGGGGCGGGCGCCGCACGGTGCCGATGCGGAGCCCTTCGGATTTCGCGCGAGGCGTTCCCAGGCGAACCACGCGAATACTCATGGATGTCCTCCCGTGCCGGCGGGGGCCGATGGCCTGAATCGCGCTCGAACTCCAAACGATCCGCGGAATCCGAGCACAGATCACCGCGTGGTACAAGGTCTGCTGGAATGTGTCCTTGCGACCCTGCGGCCAGTCGGCGTGGACGCCGGTCGGGGCGCATGTAATCCTGTGCACATGCGTCTGTCCGGCCTCCTGATCTGTGTGATGGCACTGGTGTTCGCGGGTCGATCCTCGGCTCGCACGAGCCCGCCCCCATGGCAGGTGTTCGCGATCCGCTATGCCACGATCCGCGACTTTCCGGTGGGCGCGCTCGTGGCGGGGGCGGACACGACGCGTAAGATCGACATCGCGATGATGTTCTGGCTGATGCGCTCGCCGGGGCATCGTGTGCTGCTGGACGCGGGCTTCTACCGGCCGAAGTTCGTGGACAGCTGGAAGCCGGCCGGTTTCGTGCGGCCCTCGGACGCGCTCGCGCGCTTCGGCGTGCCGGCGGATTCCGTGACGGACATCGTGGTCTCGCACATCCACTGGGATCACGTGGATGGGGCGGATCTGTTCCCGAACGCCACGATCTGGCTGCAGAAGCAGGAGTACGAATACTACGTGGGCGCCGACGGCATGCCGGCGCACGCGGCGATCGACACGCTGGACGCGCACATGCTGGCGGGGCTGATGAAGGCGGGGCGCGTGAAGCTGGTGGACGGCGACGCGCGCGAGATCCTGCCCGGGATCACGGCCTACACGGGCGGCAAGCACACGTTCGCGTCGCAGTACGTGACGGTGCGGATGCACGGCGCGACGGCGGTGCTGGCGTCGGACAACGTCTACCTGTACGAGAACCTGGCGCGGCACCTGCCGATCGCGCAGACGCTCGATTCCACCTCGAACCTGGCGGCGCAGGACCGGATGAAGCATCTGGCGTCCTCGCCGCGGCTGATCGTGCCGGGGCACGACCCGGCCGTGTTCGAACGCTTCCACGCGGCCGGACCGGGGGCGGTCAGAATCGAGTGACGCCCCCGCGGGCCGGCCGCCGGCCCGCCAGGATCACGTTCTTGACACATCATGCACACGCTCGGGGCGGGTCCGGTTGCTTCGTTGAAAATACTTCGTGCATTTCAACAGAGCCCCGGGTAGGGTGACGTCATGCGCAAGCGCGGAATGCACGTCATCACCCGGCCGGAGCAATTGCGGGCGCTGGTGTCGCCGGTGCGCCAGGAGCTGCTGGACGTGATGGCGCGCATGGGCACGGTGTCGATCGCCGAGGTGGCGGCGGTGCTGGGCCGGCCGGCGGACGGGCTCTACTACCACGTGCGCGCGCTGCAGCGGGTGGGGCTGGTCGAGGCGGCCGGCACGCGCCGCGGCGGCGTGCGCGAGGAGGCGCTGTTCCGCGCCAAGGCGGGCCAGTTCGCGATCCGCTATCCCCAGGCGATCGCGGGCCGGCGGGCGATGACGGCGATCGTGGGCGCGATGCTGCGGCTGGGCGCGCGCGACTTCGCCCGGGCGCTGGCGCGCGGCGACGTGCGGGTGGAGGGGCCGCAGCGCGAGGTGTGGGCGCTCCGCACCACGGGCTGGCTGACGCCGGCGCGACTGCGCGACGTGAACCGCCACATCGCGGCGCTGTCCGCGGCGGCGACCCAGGCGGGACCGGCGGGGCGGCTGTACGCCGTCACCATCCTGCTCACGCCGCTCGTCCATCGCGACAACAAGACCGGCCGCAGGCCGAGAAAGCAGGCACGGAGATGATCCAGGCGATGCTGCTGGCGATCGGGCTGGCGCGGGCGGCGGCAGCTGCCCCGGCCGACACCGCGTTGCTCACGTACGAATCGGGTGTGCTGGTCGCGGCCAACTGGATCGAACGCCGGGGGGATCACGTACGGTCGCGGGCGGAGCTGATGCAGTCGGGGTTTCGCGAGACCGAGATCGAGCTGGGACCGGGCGAAACGGCGCTCCACAGTTCGACGCGCGTGTGGGACGCGGGCGGGAAGTCCGGCGCGCCGATCGAGCGCGCGCTGGGCGCGGACGTCGTCTACTGGTCGGACCAGATTCCGAGCTCGATCGAGCAGGTGGTGTTGCGCGCCCGCGCCCTGGGCCAGCCGACGGTGACGGTGGCGGGCGCTTCGCTCTACCACCCGGGCACGGTGCCGATCGCGGTCACGCGCGTGGATTCCACCGACTGGGTGCTCGACGTCAATCGCAAGCACTACCTGGTGCTCACGGACGAAGATGGCCACGTGTTGAGCGCATCCATGCCCGACTACGGCGTGGTGATCGAGCGCCGCATCGGGTTCACGCCGGCGCAGTATCCGGCGTGGGCGCCGAACGACGCGGCGCCGGGCGCGCCCTACCGCGCGCAGTCGGTGCGCATCACGGAGCCGCAGGGGCACGTGTTGGCGGGCACGCTCACGGTGCCGGATGGCGCGGGGCCGTTCCCGGCGGCGGTGCTGATCACCGGGCTCTCGCCCAGCGATCGCAACGGGGGGAGCCCGCCGTGGATGCCGCTGCGCGACGTGGCCGACGCGCTGTCACGGCGCGGGATCGCGGTGCTGCGCGTGGACGATCGCGGCATCGGCGAATCGACCGGCGATCATGCCCCCTCGACCACGTTCGACGAGGCCGACGACGTGCGCACCGAGCTGGCGTGGTTGCGCGCGCGGCGCGGCATCGCGGCCGCGCGCATCGTGCTCGTCGGCTACAGCGAGGGCGGGCTGATCGCGCCGATGGTGGCGTCCACCGATCGCGCGCTGGCGGGCATCGTCACGATGGCGGGGCCGGGGGTCGGCGGATGGGAGGTGGCGCGCTACCAGATCGAGGCCGCGGTGGTGCGCGACACCTCGATCGCTCCGTCCCGGCGCGAGGCCGAGATCGCGCGGCAGCTCGCCGACACGCTCACCGCGCGCGAGAAGAGCTACCTGGGCATCGATCCGCTTCGCTACGCGCGCCGCGTGCGCTGCCCGGCGCTGATCGTGCAGGGCGCGGCGGATCTGCACGTGCCGGTGCGCTCGGCCGAGCGACTGGCGTGGGCCATGCGCGAAGCCGGCAACCGCGACGTCAGCGTGCGGCTGCTCCCGGGCGTCAGCCATTCGTTCCTGCCCGATCCGCCGGGGCTCGACGCCGGCTGGGTGGCCCTGCCGGGCTTCATGACCAGTCCCGAAGCGCTGCGCGCGATCGCCGAGTGGGCGACGGCGCACACGGCGGTCAGGCGCGCACGAACTCCGTGACCCGCCGCGCGACGTCGGCGGGTCGCTCGAGGTAGGAGAAGTGCCCCGTGCCCGGCACGAGCGCGAGCCGTCCGCGGGGGAGCGCGTTCGCGATCCGCTCGGCGCTCGCCACCGGCACGAAGTCGCGCTCGCCGTGCAGCACCAGCGCCGGCACGTCCAGCCGCGCCAGCGCGGGCGCCAGGTCGTAGTCCGGCCGCCGCCAGGTCGCGTCCATCAGCCGGTCCTCGATCGCGCGCGCCGCGCGCACGGTCTCGGGCGTGAAGTGCGCGCGCATGCGTTTCAGCAGATCGTCCATGTGATGCGCGGGCACCGTGGGGCCGTAGTGCAGGCGGTAGTAGCGCGCCTCGGTGCCGATGTCGCCGGATTCGAACTCGGGCGTGGCCGCGATCGCGTCCATCGCGGCCCGGTCCTCCGGCCAGTCGCGCAGCCACAGCTCGCGCATCGCCACCACCTCGGCGCTCGACACGGGCGCGGCGTTCATCACGATCACGTGCGAGACGCGCTGCGGATGCCGGAGCGCGTACTCCAGCGCGAGCAGCGCGCCGAACGAGTGCCCGAGCACGGCGATGCGGTCGAGTCCCAGATGTTCGCGCAGCGCGTCCAGGTCCGCGAGCTCCGAGTCGAGCGTCACGTCCTCGGCGCGTACGCCCGGCGCCGAGCGCCCGCGCCCGCGCTGGTCGTAGTAGACCAGCCGGCAACGATCGGCCAGCACGTCGAGCGCGGGCAGCAGGTAGCCGTGGTCGAAGTCGGGGCCGCCATGCAGCACGAACACCGGCGGGCCGCCGCCGATCTCGCGCACGAACAGCTGCGCGCCGCGGACGAGCACGTGGCGTTCGCGCGGCGTGGTCGGAGACGGATGCATCGCGGGCCACCTCGAGGCGGGGGAGGACATCGTTCGCGGGCGCGAGCGTAGCGTGCGGGACGGCCGCGCCTCAACGCCACGACGCGATGGCTACGGATTGCGCCTGGGCGCGGCCGGGGCCGGGATGGTTACGGATTGCGCGTGGGCGTGCTCGGCGGCGGGACCGGGTGACGGCGGCGGACGCGGCGCTTGCCGGGCGCCGGATGGGTCTCGATCCGGCGGCTGGCGGCGGTGGTGTCCGACTTCACCGCCACGCCGTGCTTCATCTTCGCCTCCATGCTCGGCACGCGCATCGGCGCGCTGGCGGCGATCGGCACCTTGTGCTGGTCGATCTTCGGAATGCCGTAGCGGGTGAGATCGATGCTGACGTGGTCCACGAGCCGGGCGTGCGCCTGGTTGTCCACCGCGAACGTCTGCAGCTCGCCGCCGCCGAACCACAGCCGTATGAACGTGAAGTTGTTGATGACCGCCGTGTACACGTTCTTCTGCGCGATGTTCGAGCCCGCCACGTGGTATTGCGCGAACAGGTCCGCGGCCGTGGCGGGGGGGGGCAGCGCGTGCAGCGGCGCGCCGCCGCCGCCCTGCACGATCGCCACCAGCACGCTGCCGTCCGGCCAGGTGAGCAGCGCGCGCTCGTAGTCGTGCTCGTGCCCGGCGGCCAGCACCGAGATGCCGCCCTCGTGCATCGCGCGCACGATCTGCTCGCGCCGCTGCTGCATCAGCGAGTCCTGCCATTCCATGCGGTGGTAGCCGGCCGAGAACGGCGGGCTGTGCATGAACACGAACGCCGGGCCCTGGTGCTCCTTCAATCGCGCGCGCAGCCAGTCGACCTCCTCCTTCGAGTACTTGAGCTGCACGTCCATCGACCAGTGCACGCCTGGGTTGGTGATCGGGTTGGTGTCGAGCGCGATGAACCGCACCCAGCCGTCGGCGGAGTCGAAGCAGTAGTACATGCGGTCGCCGGCGATCGGCAGCCCGGTCGCGGTGCGCCAGTTGCCGAGCCCCTCCGGTGTCCAGGTCTGCTCGTGGTTGCCCGCCACCGCCACGTACGGCACGCGCGTGGCCAGCGGCCGCACCAGCCGCAGGAACCGCAACCACTGCGCGGGGCGCCGGCCCTCGTGCACGAGATCGCCGGTGTTGATCACCACCGCCGCCTTGTGGTGCTGCGCCTGCAGCGTGTCGAGCTTGGCCAGCATCGCGCTCTCGACCTGCTTCTCGCGGCCCCAGGTGGGCATGTGCCGCACGGCCGATGGGATGTCGAGGACCAGGCCCAGATCGGGCACCAGGCCCTTGACGAGCGCCCACGGGATCGTCACCAGCGCCGTCACGATCCGCACCGGATTGGGCGACAGCCCGCGGCGCATGACGGCCAGCTCGGGCGCGAGCCGCGAGCTGCGGTAATCGGGGCGGTTGTCGCCGTACAGGAAGATGTTGAGCGTGTCGGCGGTGTAGCCGTCGCGCAGGCGGCCGAGGTAGCGGCGCGCCGAGTCGCCGGTGCCGGGCACGAACCCGATCAGCGTGTCGGGCCCGATCAGCCCGTGCAGCTCGGTGGTGTGGATGGTGGCGCGCTCGGGGTGGTGGCCGCCCGTGGTGTCGGCGGGGGTCAGCGTGCGCGATACGAACTTGAGCTGCCCCACGTGCGCGCAACCGGCGAGCGCCGCGACCGCGAGCGCCGCGAGCACGAGCCGTGCGGGCGAAGCGGGTGGGCGCTTACCGGCGTCGATGTGCATATCAGGATTCGATGGCGGCCGGCCGCCACAGCTTCGGATGAGGTGGGTCGGCCGCGGTCGGGGCGGGCCGCCGGGCGCGACTCCACGTGCGCGGCGGAACTTCGCGCGAGCGCAGGTCGTCGGCCCAAGGGCGCGTGCTAGACTCCGCGCGGCATGCGCCGAGCGCTCACCCTGCTGGTTTCGATGCTGTCGCTGTGCGCGCCGCTTCCGGCGCCCGCGGACCCCCGTCCGCCGGACGCGATGTCGGCGGGCGAGCTGCGCCAGGCGCTGCGCAGGCTCCAAGTCACGGGCAGCGTGCTGTACGTGGGCGCCCATCCCGACGACGACAACACCTCGCTGCTGGCGTGGCTCGCGCGCCACCGGCTGGTGCGCACCGCCTACCTGTCGCTCACGCGCGGCGACGGCGGGCAGAACATCCTCGGGCCCGAGCAGGGCGACGCCCTGGGCGTGCTGCGCACGCAGGAGCTGCTGGCCTCGCGGCGCGTGGACGGCGCCGAGCAGTTCTTCGGACGCGAGCTGGACTTCGGGTTCTCGAAGAGCCCGGACGAAGCGCTGGCGTTCTGGGGCCACGACCGCGCACTGGCGGACGTGGTGTGGGTGATCCGCCGGTTCCGTCCCGACGTGATCATCACCCGGTTCGGCACCGACGGCAGCGGCGGGCACGGGCACCACACGGCATCCGCGATCCTGGCCGGCGAGGCGTTCCGCGCGGCGGCCGATTCCACGAAGTTCCCGGAGCAGCTGCGCTGGGTGCGGCCGTGGCAGGCGCGGCGGCTGTTGTGGAACACGTTCGGCGGCTCGCCGGCGGCGGACAAGCTGCCGAAGCTCGCGGTCGAGACGGGCGACTACGATCCCGAGCTCGGGCTCTCCTACGCCGAGATCGGCGGGCGCGCGCGCAGCCTGAACCGCAGCCAGGGCGCGGGCACGCGCGAACGGCGCGGATCGATCACCGAGGCGTTTCGGCTCGTGGACGGCGAGCCGGCGACGCACGACCTGCTGGACGGCGTCACGCTCGACTGGTCGCGCGTGCCCGGCGCGGACGGGCTCGCGCGCGATCTGGCCGCGGCCGGGCGCGCGTTCGATCCCGACCACCCGTGGACGATCCTGCCGGCGCTGGCGCGCGCGCACCACGCGCTGGGCGCGCTGGGCGACGATCCGCTGGTCGAGGCCAAACGCCGCGAGCTGGAGGCGGTGATGCGATCGTGCGCGGGGCTGTGGCTCGACGCGCTGGCGGAGACGCCCACCGTGACGCCCGGCGACTCGCTGCGCGTCACGCTGACCGCGATCGCGCGCGCGCCGGCGGGCGCCATGCTCGCCGGCATCGCGCTGCCGTACGGCGCGCACGCGTATTTCGCATCCCAGGCGCCGGCGCCGTCGTCGTCGTCGGCGCAGCCGCCGGCCGCGCCGCGGCCGGACGTCTCCGCGCCGGCTGACAGCGCGCGTCGCGCGCTCGCCGCGCTCGAGCCCGTACTGGCGATGGCGACCATCATCGTGCCGGACGATGCGCCCTACACCCAACCCTACTGGCTACGGCAGCCGCCGCGGCGGGGCGGGTTCGAGGTGGACGATGCGCGCGAGATCGGCGATGCCGAGAATCGGCCGGCGCTGGTCGCGCGCGTGACGGTCGCGCTGGCGGGCGAGCCGGTGACCTTCGACGTGCCGATCGCCTACAAGTGGACCGATCGCGTGTACGGCGACCGCTATCGCGACCTCGAGATCCTGCCGGCGGTCACGCTGCAGCTCGACCACGGCGTGTATCTGTTTTCTGACGCACGGGGGGACGCCAGGCCGCGCGAGGTGCGGCTGGCGGTGCGCAGCACGCGCGCCGCGTTCCAGGGCGTGGCGCGGCTGCGGCTGCCGGCCGGGTTCACGGCCACCCCCGCGCGCGCGCCGGTCCACCTCGCGGCCGGCGCCGAGCAGGTGGTGCGCTTCGAAGTGCGCGCGGGAGGGAGCGTCGAGGCCGCGACGCTGGGTGGCGAGGTGGACGCCGGCGATGCCGCGATGTCGCATGCCGATGGCGACGACACGGCGCGGCTCGCGAGCCTCGCGCCCGGTCGTGATCCTGCCGCTGCGCGTGGGCGCTACACCTCGGGGCTGCTCCGCATCGACTACCCGCACGTGCCGATCCAGACGCTGCTGCCGCCGTGCGAGGCGCGCGTGGTGCACGCGGACGTGCGCGTGCGGCCGATGGCGGTGGGCTATCTGATGGGGACCGGCGACGACGTGCCGGAGGCGCTGGCCCAGCTCGGCTGCCACGTGACGCTGCTGTCGGACGACGACGTCGAGAACGGCAATCTGTCGCAGTTCGGCTGCATCGTGGCCGGCATCCGCGCGTACAACACGCGCCCGCGGCTGCGCGTGCTCCAGCCGCGGCTGCTCGACTACGTGAACAACGGCGGCCGGCTCGTGGTGCAGTACAACCAGAACGAGGCCGCGCTCAAGGACGTGCTCGGACCGTGGCCGCTCACGCTGTCGGGCGCGCGCGTGTCGGTCGAGGATGCGCCCATGCGCGTGCTGAAGCCGGACGACCCCGTGCTGCGCGTGCCGAACGCGATCGGGGCGCACGACTTCGACGGCTGGGTGCAGGAGCGCGGCACCTACTACGCGGATCCGTTCGACGCGCGCTACCGCGCGCCGCTGTCGGCCAACGACCCGGGCGAGCCGGCGCGCGACGGCGGGCTGCTGGTGACGGCGTACGGCAAGGGCACGTTCGCGTACACCGCGCTGGCGTTCTTCCGGCAGCTCCCGGCCGGCGTGCCCGGCGCGTGGCGGCTGTTCGCCAATCTGGTGAGCGCGGCGCGATGACCGCGCGCGTCGCGCCCGGCGCGGGCCGCGGCGGCGCGCGCGGAGGCGCGGCGTGAACCTGTCCGCGCTCGACGCCGCGGTGCTGCTCGGCGCGCTGGCGGTGTTCGTGCTGTACGGTCTGTGGCGCGGCCGGAAGACGCGCGACCTGCAGGGCTACCTGCTCGCCGACCATCGCTTCGCCGCGTGGGCGGTGGCGCTGTCGGTGATGGCGACGCAGGCGGGGCCGGTGACGTTCCTGTCCACGCCCGGGCAGGGGTTCGCGGACGGCCTGCGGTTCGTGCAGTTCTACTTCGGCCTGCCGTTCGCGATGCTGGTGCTCGGCTTCACCGCCGTGCCGGCGTACGCGCGCATGAAGGTGTACACCGCCTACGAGTTCCTCGAAGGGCGGTTCGACGGCCGCACGCGCACGCTGGCGGCCGCGCTGTTCCTGCTGCAGCGCGGGCTGTCGGCCGGCATCACCCTGTACGCGCCGGCGCTGGTGCTGTCGGTGCTGCTCGGCTGGAACGTGGGCTGGACGTGCGCGCTGCTGGGCGTGCTGGCGGTGGCGTACGCGGCGTGGGGCGGCAGCCGCTCGGTGGGCGAGGCGCACGTGCTGCAGTTCTCGGTGATCATGGGGGCGATGGCGCTGGCGTTCGTGCTGGTGCTGCGCGCGCTGCCGCACGGCGCCACCCTGGGCGACGCCACCACGCTCGCGCGCTCGCTCGGCCGGCTCAATCCGATCCAGACGCGCTTCGACTGGAACGACCGCTACAACCTGTGGTCGGGGCTGATCGGCGGATTCTTCCTGCAGCTCTCGTATTTCGGCGCGGACCAGTCGCAGGTGGGACGCTATCTGGGCGGGCGCTCGGTGCGCGACAGCCGGCTCGGGCTGTTCGTCAACGGCATCGTCAAGGTGCCGATGCAGTACGGGATCCTGTTCCTGGGCGTGATGGTGGCGGTGTTCTACCTGTTCACGCCCGCGCCGCTGTTCTTCAATCCGGTGGCGACCGAGCACGTCGCGTCCGGCCCGTTCGCGCCGCAGTGGCGCGCGTTGGACGCGCGCCACGCGCAGGTGGCGGCGCGCACCGCCGCGGCGGCCGAAGCGTTCGTGCACGCGCGCCACGCGCACGACGCCGCGCGCGTCGCGCGCGCGACGGCGGCATTGGCCGCGGCCCGCGCCGACGACCGCGCGCTGCGCGGCCAGACCGCCGCGCTGATCCAGCGCGCCGATCCCGGCGCTCAGACCAGCGACACCAACTACGTGTTCCTGTGGTTCGTGCTGCACGTGCTGCCGCGGGGCGTGGTGGGGCTGGTGCTGGCGGCGATCTTCGCCGCCTCCATGAACTCGTCGTCGTCGGAGCTGAACGCGCTGGCGTCCACCTCGATGGTGGACGTGGTGCGCCGCGTGCGTGGGCCGCGCGCGCCGCAGGCGGACGTGCGCACCTCGCGCTGGCTCACGGTCGGGTGGATGGCGTTCGCGGTCGGGTTCGCGGAATACGCCAGCCGGCTCGGCTCGCTGATCGAGGCCGTCAACATCCTGGGCTCGCTGTTCTACGGCACCATCCTCGGCATGTTCGTGACCGCGTTCGCGCTGCCGCGCGTCGGCGGCCGCGCGGTGTGCGCCGGGGCGGTGATCGCCGAGGCCGCGGTGCTGGCATGCTTCCACTACACGACCATCTCGTTCCTCTGGTACAACGCGCTCGGCTGCCTGCTGGTGATGGCGGGCGGGCTGGCATTCAGCTTCGTCTGGCCGCGCGAGAACGTGGCGCTCGCTCCCGCGGCGCGGCCCGCGCCCGAAACGGCAGGCGCCTAGGCCCGCTCCGCCAGGTAGAGATGCGTGACGTAGCGCATCGCCACCGCGCCGTCCGGCCCGCGATGGCGCTCGAACACGGCGCGCAGCCGCTCGCGCAGCTCCGCCAGCCGATCGCCCTCGCGCGGCACGTACGAGGCGCTCGAGGCGCGGCCGATCAGGCCCTCGAGATCGAGGCGCTGCGCGTGCGGAAAGGTCAGCACGCGCGCGGGCGTGAACCGGCCCACGCCGTGGATCACGTCGGGATCGAACGCGCGCTGCTCGGCCGGATGCTCCCCGCCCACCGCGTGGATGGCCTCGATGTAGCCGCGCGTCAGGGGATCGGCGTGGTCGCGGTTGTTCCACAGCAGCGCGAGCCGGCCCTGGAACCGCAGCACGCGCTGGAACTCGGCCAGCGCCTCGGGCTGCCGGAACCAGTGGAACGCCTGCGCGGCGAGCACGAGGTCCACGCTCGCATCCGGCAACCCGGTGGCCTCGGCCGAGCCCTGCTGCCAGCTCACGCGCGCGTGATGGGCCGCGGCCGCGCGCATCGCGGCGTTGGGCTCGATCGCGATCACGCGCGGCCCCGATGCGGCGAGCTGGCGGGAGGCGATGCCGGTGCCGGCGCCGACGTCGGCCGCGAGCAGCACGTGCGGCGCGCCCAGCCCGGCGATCATCGCCGCGAACGCCTCGCGCGGATAGTCGGGACGATAATGCGCGTAATCGCGCGCGCGGTTCGTGAACCGCCCGACCGGATCCATCGCGTGCAGCGGAAGCTCGGCGTCGCTCACGCGCGCATCATCGCGCATTCGCGCGGCCGGTGCAGCGTCGGTCAGGGGGTCGCGGTCGCGCGCCAGTCGACCGCGACCGAGATCGTGGGCGTCACCTTCTCGGCGGCGACGAACGCCATGAACCGCCGCCCGTCGCGCGTGGGGTAGAGGAACGAAACGTCCTCCGGCTGGCGGAATAGCAGCCGCGGGGTGCCGAGTCCGGGCGTGGGGCCCGGGGTGACGGGCACCGACTCGATCCCACCGTCCTGGCGGTACAGGGCGATCTCCCGCCCGCCCGAGATCCAGCCCCCGACCTGTACCGTGTCCCGCGACACCTGCTGCCGTGCGCCGGGGTCGGGGAACGACTGCAGGTATTCGTGCGTGGCGCCGGATTCGTCGGAGTCGTACACCACCCAGCGCCCATCGGGCGAGATGTCGGCGTTCGATTCCGAGAACCGCGTCACGACGTACGGCCTCACCGGTCCACCGGAGACGGGGAGGATCACCAGGTCCCAGTTGCGGCTCGCGCCGATCTCCTGGCACAGCAGCAGCTTTCCATCGGCCGACCAGGACTGGACGGCGCGGAACTGGACCGGGGGCGTCGGCACGTGCCGCGCCGGCGACGAGCCGTCGGATGGGCGGACGAGGATGTCCGCCAGGCCTCCCGTTTCGATGTCGTACGCCAGGTTCCTGTCGTCCGGCGACCATGCCGGAATTCCCATCTCGCCTGGTTGTTCGTCCAGCCGCTGGCTGATGCCGCGCGCGAAGTCGATCACCCACAACTGCAGGCGGCCCGCGTTCTCCATCACGAGCGCGGCGCGCGTGCCGTCGTTCGAGATGGTCCCATAGCGCCAGTTGCCGAGCGGCGCGTCCACTGCGCCGATCCTGCGCCCCTGGCGGTCGAGCCACACGACCCGCCGCAGCTCGTGCCCGGCCGCGGCCCACGCCAGCACGCCCGTGCGCGACACGCTCAACGCCGGGGTGGCGCTGAAGGTCGTGGGCTGGGAGGGCGCGCCGATCGGGAACGGATCGCCGATCAGCCTCCCGCGCCCGGCGTCGAAGCGTTGCGCCACCAGCGCGCCGCGCCCGTTGAAGATCACGTGGCCGGGCGCCGCGTACACCGGCGCCGACAGCGCGCTGCCGAAGGGCGGCTCGCGCTTCAGCTCGTGCAGCGCGCCGCGCACGCACGGGTACAGGCTGCCTTCGGCGGGCGGCAGCGTGACGTAGATGAAGTGCTCGCCGTCCGGCAGGAAGCACGGGCCGCGGTGCGAGGTCTCGCCCTTCGCCATCGCCGTGGCGGGCGTGGGCGTGCCGCCCGCCGCGTGCACCTGCATCAGTGGTCCGGTGGCGAACGACAGCAGCATCACGCCGCGCGGTCCCCACGCGCCGCCGCGTGGATTGGGCGCGTCGCACACCGTCTGCGGCGTCCCGCCCGCCGCCGCCACGCGGTACAGCGTGTTGTCGGCGAAGTAGGCGATCTGCCGGCTGTCGGGCGACCAGAACGGAAACGCGGCGCCCCGCGTGCCGGGAAGCGGCCGCGCCTCGAAGCTGCCGAGCGCCCGCACCCACAGCGAGGTGTTGCCGGACGAGTCGGCCACGACCATCGCCAGCATGCCGCCGTCGGGCGAGATCGCGAGGTTGTTGGGATCGGGATCGAGCAGCATGTGCGGCGGCGCCGCGATCCCGAACCGCACGGCGGGAGCGGGCGGCGGCGGCCAGGCGATGCGCTCGATCGCGAACCCCATCGCGACGCCGAACGCGAGCAGCCCCGCCGCCATCGCCAGCTGGCGCGCCGGCGAGCGCGGCGCGGCGCCGGTGGTGCCGGGATGGCCGTTGGTGAGGCCGACGCGCACCGCGCCCGAGCGGCTGGCAGACGACGCGCTCTGCACCTCCTCCAACTCGATGCGCGCGTCGCCCATGTCGCGCAGCCGGCGTTTGGAGTCCTTCTCGAGGCAGCGCCCGAGCAGCGCTTTGAGCCGCTCGGGCGTCTTCGCCGGCAGCCGGCTCCAGTCGGGCTCGCCCTGCAGGATCAGCGCGAT
>DASSIL010000334.1:0-2171 GCA_035691925.1 Gemmatimonadales bacterium | reverse complement strand
GGCCACACACGTGCGGCTCCACATCTACCCCGACGGCGGCGTCGCCCGACTGCGGGTGTGGGGCGAGGCGCGACCGGACTGGACCCGCCTGCGCACCCGTCGCGGGCCGATCGATCTCGTCGCCGTCCAAAACGGCGGCGTGCCGCTCGCCGCGAGCGACGAATTCTTCAGCGAGCCGATCAACCTCCTCCTCCCCGGCCGCTCCGTGAACATGGGAGACGGCTGGGAGACGCGACGCCGGCGCGGACCCGGACACGACTGGGTGATCATGCGACTCGGGACACGCGGTACGGTGTCCGAGGTCGTAGTGGACACCGCCCATTTCAAGGGCAATTTCCCGGAGAGCTGCCGCCTCGAAGGTTGCGACGCTCCGGAGCTCGAGCCCGCCGCGGTCCCGGACGAGCGGGCGGCCTGGCGCGAGCTGGTCGGGCGCACCAAGCTCCGCGCCGACCGGGCGCACCGCTTCCGGGCCGTCGGGCGTTCGGGGCCGGTCACCCACGTACGGCTCAGCATCTTCCCCGACGGCGGAGTAGCCCGCCTCCGCGTGCTCGGGAGACCGGTGTGACGGTCGCGACGTACATCAATGAGCTGCCGGGAGATGCAGCCCGGACGGCGTTGCTGCGCTGCTGCGCTTCGGCGCTGTGGGTGAAGCGGATGCTCGCGGGCAGGCCCTACGCCAGCGATCAGCAGGTGTATCAGGCCGCGGAGCGTGAATGGTGGGCGCTCGATCGCCGGGACTGGCTCGAGGCCTTCGGCGCTCATCCGCGAATCGGAGAGCGGGTGACCGACGCCTGGTCGAGCGCCGAGCAGAGGGGCGTGACGCGCGCCGGGGCGGATCTGCGTCTGGCACTGCGGGAAGAGAACGGCGCCTACGAGCGGCGCTTCGGTCACGTCTACTTGGTATGCGCTACGGGCCGCAGCGCCGCGGAGCTGCTCGCGGATCTGCAGGCGCGCCTGGCGAACGATCCCTCGCACGAGCTCCGCGTGGCTGCCGGCGAGCAGGCCAAGATCACCCGCTTGCGACTCGAGAAACTGGTGACGACATGACGCTCTCCACCCACGTACTGGATACCGCGCAGGGCCGCCCCGCCGCGGGAATCGCCGTGTCGCTGTCCGCCGCAGGACCCGGCGGGTGGGTGGAGCTGGGCCGCGGAGTGACCGACGCCGACGGTCGCATCGCTTCCCTGCTCCCGGCAACCGTACCCGCCGCACCGGGCACGACGCTGCGGTTGCACTTCGAGCTGGCAGCGTATTTCAGGAGTCTGAGCGCACCGGCGTTCTACCCGCACGTCGATATCGTTTTCACGCCGCGGGACGGCGGCCACCACCACATCCCGCTGCTGATCAGTCCCTTCGGCTACTCCACCTATCGCGGCAGCTGAGCAGTGACCGCGCACCTCGAGGCTTGGCTTGGTCTCGCGCTGCGCTGGGCGCACATCATCGTCGGCGTCTCGTGGATCGGGACGTCGTTCTACTTCAACTGGTTGAACGCGCGCATCGCTCCGCCGGCGGTGCCCGAGCCCGGTGTGAGCGGCGAGCTCTGGTCGGTGCACGGCGGCGGGTTCTATCGGGTCGTGAAGTACGGCGTCGCGCCCGCCCACCTCCCGGCGACACTGCACTGGTTCAAGTGGGAAGCCTACGCCACATGGTGGACGGGGCTCTCGCTGCTCGTCCTGCTCTACTACGTGGGAGCGCGCGAATACCTGCTCGACCCCGGGGTGTCGACTATCGGTCCCGGCGCCGCGATCGCCATCGGCGTTGCGACGCTGGCGCTCGCCTGGATCGTCTACGACGCCTTGTGCCGCTCTCCGCTGGAGCGACGCCCAGCGCTGTTGGCCCCGCTGGGACTCGTCCTGGTCACCGCACTCGCCTGGACGTTGAGTCACCTGTTCAGCGCGCGTGCCGCATACCTGCACGTCGGCGCGGCACTGGGCACGATCATGGCGGCGAACGTGTTCCGGGTTATCATCCCGGCACAGCGCACGATGGTGGCGAGCCTGTCGGCGGGATACCCTCCCGACGCCCGGCGCGGCCGCCAGGCGACGCTGCGCTCGCTGCACAACAACTACCTCACCCTCCCCGTGTTGTTCGTCATGGTGAGCGGCCACTATCCGGCCACCTACGGCTCTCCCTGGGGGTGGGCGATCCTCGGCGCGCTGTTCGTGATCGGC
>DASSIL010000333.1:0-5881 GCA_035691925.1 Gemmatimonadales bacterium | reverse complement strand
TCGTCGATTCGGCGTTCGGAACCAAGCCCGCCCTCGCGGCGTGGGATCGCATGCTCGCCGCGCCGTATGCTCCCTGAAGACGCATTCATGATCGTCGGCTTGCGAGTCCCCTCACCTCGGGTCATCGTGAGTCACAGGCATTCCGGTCACACGTACTGCGTTCACGGGAGGCAGCGATGGCAGACCAGGCAAGTGGCTCCAACCCGCTGGTCAAGTCGGCTGTTGTGGGAATCGTGCTCCAGGTGCTGATGGCGCTGCTGGCGAAGTACGTGCCCAGCCTGGCTGGTGCTGCGCCCGCCGCCGGGGCGGGAATCGGCGGTGTCGCGGGACTGCTGTATTCGCTCTGGAACAAGGGTGCGGCCATGCCAAACGCCGCGGGAGGTGGGCTCGTGGCCGGCGGTGCCGGCGGCCTGGTCGGCACAATCGTGGCGAACCTGCTCGGCGGCGGCGCCATCACGAACGCCGTGGCGACCGGCACCGGTCTTCCGGCGGTGGGCGGCATTGTCGGGAGTCTGATCGGAAAAGTTCTGGGTGGTCGCTCCGCGGCCTGATTGGCACATGAGTGGCGCGGCGCCCGCGGGCGATCCGCGGGTGCCGTTCGTTTCCCGGGCGATCATCCCGCGCCTCCAGTTGATCGAGATCGAAGATCAATCGTGGTGTCCCGCGCCGATCCGGGACGCCATGACCGATTTTCTGCGCTTCCTGATGGAGATGTTCGCGCCCTACCGGGGCGCTGCCGCCGTTCTGGCACGCGCGCTCAGGACGCTCGGCGATTCGCAGATCGTCGATCTCTGTTCCGGTGGTGGGGGGCCCTGGCTCGATCTGGTGCGGCGCATCCCAGCCGAGGGGGGCCCGGCGCTGCACGTCCGGCTCACCGACTGGTTCCCCAACAAGACGGCGTTCGCCAGGTTGCAGGCCGCCAGTCAGGGCGCGATCGCAGGTGATCTGGACCCGGTCAGCGCGAAGGATGTTCCGGCACGCCTCCCGGGTTTCCGCACCCTCTTCACCGCGCTGCATCATTTTCCACCCGGCGAGGCGTACGCGGTTCTCGCCGACGCGGTGCGGGGGCGTCAGGGAATCGCCGTGTTCGAAGTGACGAGCCGCACTCCCCTCGCCCTCCTGGGAATGCTGTTTCTCCCGCTGCTCGTTCTCCTATTCACGCCGTTCATCCGGCCGTTTCGCTGGAGCCGGTTGTTCTGGACGTACCTCATCCCCGTAGTACCGGTCGCGGTGTTGTTCGACGGTACCGTGTCGTGTCTCCGGACCTACACACCCGAGGAGCTGCGTGATCTCGTGGAGGACCTGCAGCAGGGGTATGAATGGGAAATCGGGACGGTGCGGTCGGCGCCGCTTCCGTCCCGAGTGACCTATCTGGTAGGGCTGCCGCTCGCCCGCAGCCGCTGACCACCACCTCCACCCACCTCGTCTTACCGCTCCGCCACCCTGCTCGGCTCGGCCAGTCGTGCGCTCAGCTGGTCACGGATCGATCTGGGCATGTACGGCGAGCGCAGCAGCTTACGCACGCCATCGAGCTTCGCCGCCGCCACCCGACCGTTGCCGCTTTGCCCGCTCAACCACGCCGAGTTGAAGAGGGCGACCGCCTGCACGGCGATATCGCCGTACCGCTGTGACTCGCTCGTCAGCTGATCGAGCACCACCGCGGCCCCTTCGGGATTGCCTTCGTAGTAGAGGGCGCACGCGAGGTGCCACAGCGTGTAGCTGGGAAGATGCCCTTGCCCCCGTACGATCGCCGCAGCCCGGTGGTACTCGCGTTCCGCCGCCGCATAGTGCCGGGCGCCGGTGAGTGCGTCACCGTGGTCCACGATCGCCTGCACCCTTGGCGTCAGCTCGCTGTCCGACGCCGGGAGTCCGTTGCGGACGGCGATATCAGCGACGGGCATCCCGACGCCGCCGGATTGTCTGGCGGAAAGCGCCGCAGGCAGCACGACGGCGATGCCTCCAAGAACCGCGATGACTTTGGGAAGCATGCGCTGCGATTTCATGGTCCACCTCCGGTGTGGGTCTCGTCGCCGCCCAATTGGGCAGCGGCGACGTGCATGAAGGAGGATAGGAATGGCCGGTCAGGTCCCGGCCAACGCGCGGTCATCGAGCGGTCACCGGAGCGGCCAAGTTTTCCCGCTCTTGATTGTTGATTGACTGCGCGACGCGTACTTTGTGATCGTCGGCGGGGAGGGGGGCGTGTGGTTGACGACCAGCTGCGTCTCGCGATGATGGGCGGCCTCACGCTGTTCGTAGACGGAAAGGCGACGACCGGAGCTGCCACACGGCGGCTCAGGCTCGCCCTGCTCGCCCTGCTCGCCCTGCTCGCGATGGCGCGCGATCGCGGGATGAACCGCGACAAGATCCAGGCCTACCTGTGGCCGGAGAGCGACGCGCAGCACGCCCGCAAGGGGTTGAATCAGCTGCTGTACTTCCAGCGGCATCACCTCGAAGGCGGTGATCTCATCCTCGGCCAGAAGACGTTGCGGCTCAATCCCGCGCTGATTTCGTGCGACGTGTGGGAGCTGGAGGATGCGCTGGCTGGCGCGGCGCACGAGCGCGCGCTCGCGCTGTATTGCGGCAGTTTTCTCGACGGCTTCTATCTGCGCGACTCGCCGGCCTTCGAGCGCTGGGTCGACGAGCATCGCACCCGGCTTGAACAGCGTTGCGCCGAGTCCCTCCACGCGCTGGCCGCCGCTGCGGCGGCACAGGGCGACGCGCGTCGTGCCGCCGGCTGGTGGCGGCGACTATTGGAGCTGAATCCCTACGACGCCAATGCCGTGCTGCGTCTGGTCGACGCCGCGGTCGCGAGCGGTGATCGGGCGAGCGCGCTGCAGCACGCCCGCCGGCATGCCGACTTGCTGCAGAAAGAGCTGGGCCTCGCTCCGGACCCGGGGGTGCTCGGGGCGATCGAGCGGTTGCGGGCGTCGCGGGCCTGAGCGAAGAGAAGAGCGTAGGATAGGCCCCCAGAGGGCGCTCGCGAAACTCGCGAGCTGAGGCTCCCGTTAGATTGCGGCATGCGGTCGCACCGCTTCATCCCCTGGCTCCTCCTGTCACTGCGCGTGGCTGTGCCGCTCGCCGTGGTCGCGTTGCCGTTCGTCATCCTGGTGCGCGGCGCGGTGATGCTCTATGGCGACGCTGGATGGCCGCCGTGGCTGGCCCTGTTCGGTTCCGGCGCGGTGATGATCGGGGTGCTGGCCCTGTACGGAGCCCTCATGACGCGACGGCTGACGGGGCGGGCACGCTACTGGTGGATCGCGCGCTGGGTGGCGCTGCCGCTCGTGGCGGGATTCGTGTTTCGGGGACTCGTCTTCCTCGACCGGTCGCACGTGCAGGACGACGCGACGCGCACGGAATACCGTCAGGCCCACCCGCTGCTCCGGGTCGCCCTGTCGACACTCGAGCTGGCCGACGACAAACTCGTCGTCACGGACGTCAGCCGGAGCGCGGCCGACTACGTTCGCCTCGGCCTCCCCGTCGTGACCGGCACGCTGCACGCGCCGCAGGCGGACGGCTGGGTCCATGCCGTGGATATTCACACCCGCGGCAGGGGATTCCTGGTCAACTTCTTCGTGGCGACCTATTTCCGGGCAATGGGTTTCCGGGTGCTGCGCCACGTCGGCACCGCCGACCACCTGCACGTCGAGTTGCCGCTGAACTGATCGGTGGTCGGGCGATGCGCCCCGGATGATCGGCGGATGACCGGGGCATGAGCGTCGACCTGTATCGTTGTCCCGGTGATCATGCCTCCGGACGATTCAAGTCCAGACATCTTCGTCACATACGATGGCTCGCAGGGGTGTGGAGTCGACCCCTTCATTGATAATGGCCCGGGCGTCGACTGGCAGGCCAGGACAATCCGTGATACGCTACCGCCGCTACCTCCCAGGTATGTGGCGGTGGAATTGCTCGACAGGGTGCGGGTCGCGCTCGCCGATCGGTACGAGGTCGAGCGCGAGGTGGGGCGTGGGGGCATGGCGTACGTGTATGCTGCCCGCGATCTGAAGAACGAGCGCCCTGTAGCCATCAAGGTCATGCGGCCCGAGATCGCGGCGGCGCTCGGCCCCGAGCGCTTCCACCGCGAGATCAAGATCGAGCAGCGGCTGCAGCACGGTCACATCCTTCCCCTCCTCGATTCCGACGTCGTTGACGAATTGCCGTACTACGTCATGCCCTTCGTCACGGGTGAGTCACTGCGCCAGCGTCTGGAACGCGAGAATCAGCTTCCCGTCGAAGAAGTGCTGCACATCGCCGGCCAGGTGGCGGAGGCGCTCGATTACGCGCATGGAGAAGGCGTGATTCACCGCGACATCAAGCCGGAGAACATTCTGCTCGCCGGCGACACGGCGTACGTCGCCGACTTCGGCATCGCGCGCGCGGCGGGAGCGGCGGGCGGTGAATGGACCAGCAGTTCCGGCACCTCGGTGTGGTGGACGTCCAGCGGAATGATGGTTGGGACTCCGGGCTACATGAGCCCCGAGCAGGCGACCGCCGCGACGCAGGTCGACGGGCGCAGCGACCAGTATGGCCTGGCCTGCACGGTCTACGAGATGCTGGCGGGCGAGCGGCCCTACACCGGATCGTCCGTGCAGGCGATCGTCGCGAAGATGCTGAGCCTGCCGGCGCCATCGGTGCGGGTGCTGCGCGAGCACGTGCCGGGAGTATTGGACGAAGCGCTCCGCCGGGCGCTGGCGAAGTCACCAGCGGATCGATTTCGGACGTGTCGGGAGTTCATGGAGGAGTTGCGCCGAGCGCCAATATCGACCGACATCCGCCTAGCGAGGGCAACCGACTTGTCCCCGGCGGCGCAGAAGAGTCTCGACTTGGCGACCGCACGCAGGCGCACCGCTTTGCGTCGGATCCTTGTAGGAGCAGGGTCTGCGGTAGCAGCCGTCGCACTCTTTTCCACGTTGGTGCCGCACAGGCCGCGTGCAGTGGCAGCCGGGATCGCCGTGCTCCCGTTACTGCACAACAATTCGACGGAAGCGCGTACTCTGGACGGTGACCAATGCGCACGGCTGCTATACGATGCCTTGTCGCGGTGGAGTGGCATTGCGCTCATCAACGACATGGTGGTGCGTGACGCGCGGGCCCGGCACGGTGGCCAGATAGGGAGTCTCAGCGTCGTCTCTGCCATTGGCCACGATCTGGGTGCTCGGTACGTCGTGTGGGGTGAGGTTACGCAGGCCGAGCACGGAATCAACATCAATGCCACGCTGTTCGATATCAGCCGGGGGCTAACCGAGGTCCGCCGTCGCGCTGTTTTCATCGAAGCCGGCGGCAATGTGGAAGTGGCGTTCGCGGGGCTGGCAGACTCTCTGTTGCTGGGGATTCTGCCCCGAGACGTTGCTCCTACCGCCATCGCCGGCACCAGAAATTTCGACGCTTTGCGTGCCTACGCATCGGCGCACTCCGCCCTCGATGCGTGGGATCTCGCCACCGCAGAGTCTCTGTTTCGGGCGGCGACGGCCGTCGACCCGGACTATGCCGCAGCTCAGCTCGAGCTGGCCCAGGTCATTGCGTGGCGCGATGGCTCGCCAGACGAGTGGCGCCCCGCTGCCTTCCACGCCAGCGCGCTCCGTTTCCAGTTGGGTGACCGGCAGCGCCGGCTGGCCGACGCCCTGCTGGCGATCGCGGACAGTGAGCCCCGACGTGCGTGCGAGACCTATCAGGCGTTGGTGCGACGGGATTCACTTGATTTCGATGCGTGGTTCGGCCTGGGCGAGTGCCAGTCCCGTGACCGGCTCGTGATCCGGGATTCGACGAGTCGATCGGGTTGGCGGTTTCGCAGCAGCCAGCACGCCGCGATCAATGCATACCGGCGGGCGCTCGAGCTGGCCCCATTGTTCCAGCGGGCACTGACGAGCACCGCGTACGATCG
>DASSIL010000332.1:0-16858 GCA_035691925.1 Gemmatimonadales bacterium | reverse complement strand
GCCAGCGCGCCGCGCTCCGGCCGATCATGGACGTCATCGAGCGGGCGGCGCCGGGTGTCGCGCGTCTGGCGCGCACCGATACCGGCGCGGGATTCGACATTCAGCTGGCGGAGCGGCCGTTTCCGGAGACGTTCGAGTCATCGCTGAAGGAAGCGGCGACAGGTGCGCTCGCGGAGTGGGAGACGGTGCCGGACGGCGGGGGCGGGGCGGGGCCGGGGGCAGGCTTCTGGTCGCGGTTGATCGACCGGGTGCGGCGGCTGTTCAGCGCATCAACCTGATCACCACCGCGATCGCGACGATCAGCAGCACTCCCAGAATGACGAAGAGCACAACGGGGCCGCGCTCCTTCGCCGTGGCGCGTGCCTTCACCGCCTGGAATTCGATGCTCGTGGTCGGCGCCGTGCCGATGTCGTTCGTCGGCCGGCCCTCGTTCCCGACTGCCTCGAGGTCGGCCAGGAGCTCCACGGCACTGGGGTAGCGATCGTCGGGGTGCTTGGCCAGGCATTTCACCACCACCCGCTCGAACCGCTTCGAGATGTCGGGGCGCTTCTTGCGAAGCGACGGGGGTGGGTCCTCGACATGCATCCGCGCGAGCTCGAACCAGTCGGCGGCGTTGAAGGGGACCTCCCCAGTGACCGCCTTGTACAGCGTGACGCCGAGGGCGTAGAAGTCGACACGTTGATCGAGCTCCCGTCCCTGCGCCTGCTCAGGAGAGAGATACTGCGGCGTGCCGATCGTCATGTTGTGCCCGGTCGACGCGGCGTATCCCGAGACGGCGCGCGCGATGCCGAAGTCCGTCAACACCGCGCGTCCGTCGTCGCGCAGCAGCACGTTGTCGGGCTTGATGTCGCGGTGGATGATTCCCTGGGCATGGGCGAAGCCGAGGGCTCTGACGACGTCTTTGGCGATCGGCAGGACGGTCGCTTCCGAGAGCGGTCCCTCGCGGGCCAGACGGGCGCCCAGGCTGTCGGGGCAATAGTCCATCGTGTAGAAGACGTTGCGCCCGTCCTTCCCGACCGAACGAATGCGAATGATGTTCGGGTGCTCGAGCTTCGCCGCCGTCTGGGCTTCATTGCGGAACCGGCTCTCGAACTGAGGATCGCCGGCGTAGCGGGGCTTGAGGACCTTGACCGCGGCGGTCTCCCCGCCGGTCTCGCGTCCCAGAAACACCCATGCGAAGCCGCCCTGACCCAGCAGGCTTTCCAACGTGTACGATCCTAATGTCTTGCCGACGAGGTCTGTGGTGAGTGGGGCGGTCACGAGGGGGCGGCCTTTACAATTGTTGGTCTGGGGTCTAACTTAGTGTGCTAACATCAATTAGGGAATGTCGACGCATGGACGAGAAGACCACGCCGGTCCTGAAGTACGGGTTGCACGACCGGGACACCGGATCGAGCCGGGTTCAGGTTGCGCTGCTCACCGAGCGGATCAACCATCTCACCGACCACTTTCGAGTGCACGCCAAGGACTTCCACGGGCAGCGCGGGCTGTTGAAGCTCGTCTCCAAGCGCCGCCGCCTGTTGGAGTACCTGAAGCGGACCGATCTCGTAAAGTATCGGCAGCTCATCGAAGAGCTGGGTCTCCGCCACTAATGATCGCACGCGTCGCGCAGCGCGCCCCGGAAGAGCACCGGGGCGCGCGGCGTATTATCAGGTGCTCTAGACAGGTCTCCATGTGAAGCACGTCGAGCGTCAGTTTGCCGGCCGCGCGCTGCGGCTCGAGTCGGGTCGTCTCGCCAAGCAGGCCGCCGGGTCGTGTCTGGTGCAGTACGGAGAAACCGTGGTCCTCGCCGCCGTGACCATTTCCGACAACGTCTCTCCGCTCCCGTTCTTTCCCCTCACGGTCGAATACCGCGAAAAGAGCTACGCTGCCGGCAAAATTCCGGGCGGCTTTCTGAAGCGCGAGGGGCGGCCGTCGGACGAGGAGATCCTCTCGGCCCGCGTGTGCGATCGCTCGATCCGGCCGCTGTTCCCCGAAGGGTTCAAGAACGAAGTGCAGGTCTTCATCTACGTCCTCTCCGCCGATCAGGAAAACGACGCCGACGTTCTGGGCGTGACGGCCGCCTCGGCGGCGCTCGCGATGTCGAAGGCGCCCTGGAACGGGCCCATCGCGGCGGTGCGGGTCGGGCGGGTGGAGGGCGCCTGGATCCTCAACCCGACATTCCAGCAGCTCGAGTTCTCGGACATCGACATGATCGTCTCGGGGTCGCGCGACTCGATCGTCATGGTCGAGGGCGGCGCCCTCGAGCTGACCGAGGCCGAGGTGATCAAGGCGCTCGAGGTCGCCCACAAGGGCATTCGCGAGCTGCTCGATGCGGAACAGGAGCTGGTCGCCGAGCTGCGGCAGCCCAAGATGGAGTGGACCAGGGTAGAGCCGCTGGCGGAGCTGGTCGATCGGGTCAAGTCCCTGGCGGAGCCGCGGATCGCTGAAGCCCTCAACCTGCCGGAGAAGGCGGAGCGCGCCCAGGCGTTAGCGGCCCTGAAGAGCACTGTGCAAGACCAGCTCGCCGCTGACTTTCCGGAGAACGGGAAGGACGTTTCGACCGTGCTCGAAGACATCGAGTACCGGACGATGCGGGAGCAGGTGTTGTCGCGCGGTGAGCGTGTGGACGGCCGCGATCTCGATACGGTGCGGCCGATCACCTGCGAGGTCGGCGTGTTGCCCAGGACTCATGGATCGGCGCTGTTCACCCGCGGCCAGACCCAGGCGCTCGTCTCGGCGACGCTCGGGACGACCCGTGACGAACAGCGGATCGATTCCATCGACGTGGCCCAGGAAACGACCAAGTCGTTCATGCTGCACTACAACTTCCCGCCGTTCTCGACGGGGGAAGTGAAGATGATCCGCGGCACCTCGCGCCGCGAGGTGGGACACGGTGCCCTCGCCGAACGGGCGATCCAGGCGATCCTGCCGTCGTACGAGACGTTCCCGTACACGATCCGCGTCGTCTCCGACATTCTCGAATCGAACGGGTCGTCGTCGATGGCGACGGTGTGCGGCGGATCCCTGGCGCTGTTCGAGGCCGGAGTCCCGGTGAAGTCGGCATGCGCGGGTGTGGCGATGGGGCTGATCAAGGAGGGCTCCCGTGTGGCGGTGCTCACCGATATCCTGGGGAGCGAAGACCACCTCGGTGACATGGACTTCAAGGTGGCGGGGACACGGGAAGGGGTGACCTCGATTCAGATGGACATCAAGATCGAGGGGCTCGACTTCGCGATCCTCGCCGAGGCGCTGGAAAAGGCCAAGCGGGCCCGGCTGCACATCCTCGACATCATGGAGCGCGTCCTCCCACAGCCGCGCGCCGAGCTCTCGAAGTACGCACCGCGCATCATCACGGTTCAGATTCCGCCGGACAAGATCGGCGACCTGATCGGTCCCAAGGGGAAGACGATCCGCGCGATCCAGGAGCAGACGGGCGCCGAGATCAACGTCGACGACACGGGGATGGTCACCATCTCTTCGGTGGGCAGCGGCGGGGAGCAGGCGCGCGACATCATCGCCGGCATGATTCAGACGCCCGAGGTGGGCAAGATCTACGAAGGCGTGGTCAAGAGCACGACGGCGTTCGGTGCCTTCGTCGAGATCCTTCCCGGGGTCGAGGGGCTGTTGCACATCTCCGAGCTGCAGCACGGTCGGACCGAGCGTACCGAGGACGTCGTGAAGAAAGGCGACAAGGTGCGCGTCAAGTTGCTCGAAGTCGACGAACGCGGGCGTATGCGGCTGTCCCGCAAGGCGCTGCTCGATAAGCCGGAGCAGCGCGCCGGCTGATGGAAACGGTCCAGCTGGACCGCGACGTCTTCCAGACCATCGCTCCCAACGGCGTTCGGATCCTGTCCGAGCGCGTGGCGAGCGTGCGGTCGGTCGCCGTGGGGATCTGGGTGCGCTCTGCCTCCGTGCACGAGCCGCGGGGCGAGATGGGCGTGAGCCACCTGCTCGAGCACATGGTGTTCAAGGGCACCGCCCGCCGCACGGCCCAGGAGATCGCGCTCGAGCTCGAGACGCGCGGCGGCTCGCTCGACGCCTACACCTCACGGGATACCACCGCATATCAGGCGCGCGTGCTGGACGGCGATCTGGCCCGCGCGCTCGATGTCCTTACCGATCTCGTGCGACACCCGACGTTGCGCCAGGGCGACCTGGATCTCGAGCGCAACGTCATCCTCGAAGAGATCAACACCGTTCTCGATACCCCCGACGACCTCGTCTTCGATCTGTCGGCCGAGGCGCTGTGGCCCGAGCACCCGTACGGGTATTCGATCCTCGGCACGCCGGAAACGGTGACGGGCCTGTCGGCGGACCATCTCCAGCGGCTGCATGCACGGGCGTACTTCCCCGGGAACTGCGTCATCGCCGCCGCGGGCCACCTCGAACATCAGACGCTGGTCGAGCTGGCGGCGGCGCAAGGCTGGCTCGACGCCTCGAACGGATCGGGCAGCGTGCACGCCACCCCGCGGGCGCAGAATGCCAGGCGTGGCGTCGAGGTGCGGCACGCCAGGGAAACCGCGCAGACCCATCTCGTGCTGTCGTCCGATACCGTCCGGTTCGCCGACCCGCGGAAATACGCGTTGCTGGCCCTTTCCAGCGTGTTCGGCGGCGGGATGTCGAGCCGCTTGTTCCAGCGGGTGCGTGAAGAGCTGGGCCTCGCGTACGCGGTGTACTCCTACTCCCATTTCTACGGCCAGGTCGGGGTGCTCGGCACCTACGTCGGCACCCAGCCGAAGACGGCGGCCAGGGCGCTCGAGGCGATCCGTGCCGAGTACGACAAGCTGGCGCGCGAAGGCCTCAGCCCCGACGCGCTCGATCAGGCCAAGCGACAGACGCAGGGCCAGCTGACCCTCACGCTGGAGAGCCCCACGTCGCGGATGTATCGTTTGGCGAGCTTCGCCGTTCATGGTGAGCCATACCGCGGTCTGGATGCGACCCTCGCCGAAATCGGCGCCTTGACACCCGATCGGGTGGCGGAGGTCGCAGCGGAGTTCTTCGCGCCCGGGCGCCAGACGCTGGTCTGGCTCGGGCCCAACTGACGCCACCGAGCCGGGGTCCAAGATGATCGTCGGGGTTCCCAAGGAGATCAAAACCGCCGAGAACCGCGTGGCCCTGGTCCCCGCGGGTGCCGAATCACTCGTGGGCGACGGGCATACCGTCCTGGTGGAGCAGGGGGCCGGACTCGGCTCGGGATTTGCTGATGATGCCTATCGCGCCGTCGGCGCGGGCATCGCGGCGTCGGCCGACGACGTCTGGGCGAAAGCCGAAGTGATTCTCAAGGTCAAGGAGCCGATCGAGTCCGAGTGGAAGCGCATCCGCAAAGGACAGGTCGTCTTCACCTATTTCCATTTCGCCGCCTCGGAGCCGCTCACCCGGGCGATCATCGCCTCCGGGTGCGTGGCGATCGCGTACGAGACGGTGCAGCTCTCCACCGGCGAGCTGCCGCTGCTGACGCCGATGAGCGAAGTGGCGGGGCGCATGGCGGTGCAGGAAGGCGCCAAATACCTCGAGAAGGTCTTCGGAGGATCGGGGATCCTGCTCGGGGGCGTACCCGGTGTGTTGCCGGCGGAGGTTCTGGTGATCGGCGGGGGCGTGGTCGGGACGAACGCCGCGAAGATGGCGGCGGGACTCGGTGCCCACGTGACGCTGCTGGACATCTCGCTCGACCGGCTGCGCTACCTCTCCGATGTGCTGCCGCCGAACGTCGATCTGCTCTACTCCAACCGTCACAACATCCTCGAGCAGCTGCGCAAAGCCGACCTCGTCATCGGAGCGGTGCTGCTTCCCGGGGCGAAGGCGCCGCATCTCGTCAAGCGGCCCGACCTCAAATTGATGAAGCCGGGCTCGGTGGTCGTGGACGTGGCGGTCGATCAGGGCGGGTGCATCGAAACGATCAAGCCGACGACGCACGATCAGCCGACCTACGTGGTCGACGGGATCATTCATTATGCCGTTGCCAACATGCCGGGTGGCGTGCCTCGCACGTCGACGCTGGCGTTGACCAACGCCACGTTCCCCTACACCAAGCGCCTGGCCAAGCGAGGCTGGAAACAGGCGTGCCGCGACGATCACGCGCTGTTCCTCGGTCTCAACGTGATCGAAGGGAGGGTCGTGTACCCCGGCGTGGCCGAGGCGTTCGGGCTCCCGGTGGCGGATCCGCAGACGCTCGTGTGAGCGAACGTCCTGCCGTAGTGCAGGTGCTGCGCCTTCCGCACCACGACGGTCTTCCTCTGCCGACCCGGGCGACGGCCGGTGCGGCGGGCTACGACGTGGCGAGCGCCGAGTCGACCTTCACCCTGCAGCCGCTGGAGCGTCGCCTGGTGCGCACCGGGCTGGCGCTCGCGATTCCGACGGGTTTCGAGGCTCAGGTCCGCCCCCGCTCCGGTCTCGCCTTGAAGCACGGCTTGACGCTTCCGAACACGCCGGCCACGATCGACTCCGATTACCGTGGCGAGTTGATGGTGGCGATGATCAACCTTGGGACCAGCGCCGTGACGGTGGAGCGGGGAACGCGCATCGCGCAGCTCGTGTTTCAGCGCGTCGCCACGGTGGAGCTCGAGATGGTCGACGCGCTGCCGCCGAGCGTGCGCGGCGCAGGTGGCTTTGGGAGTACGGGAACATGATCCGGCCTCCCGTCCTGTGTTACCATCGCATCGGCGGTCCGCTGGAGCTCGGCATCACGCGCGTGAGCCAGAAGGTGTTCGCGCGTCAGATGACGACGCTCGCCAAACGCGGTTGGCGCACGATCTCGATCGAGCAGTTTCAACAGTCGACATCCCGCTATCTCTTCCCATTGTCGCGGTTGTCGTCGGACGGTAAGGATCTTCTACTGACATTCGACGACGGCCACGCGAGCCTCGCGGACTACGCGTACCCGGTGCTGGCGGATCTCGGCTTCACCGCGACGACCTTCCTGGTGACCGACTACCTCGGGCGCGACAATTCGTGGGATGTGCCGTACGCCTTTCGCCGGCTGCCGCAGCTCTCCTGGCGGACGATCGAGGCGTGGCGGATCAAGGGGTTCGACTTCTGCTCGCACTCTGCGACGCATCGCCGGCTCACCTGGCTGCGCAGCGAGACGATCACCGATGAGCTTACGCGATCGCGCCAGATGCTGGTCGACCGGCTGGGGCCGTCGGCGGGTGTGGCGATCGCCTACCCATTCGGCGCGGCGAGCGAGCGTACGGTAGAGCTGGCCCGCAGGGTGGGGTTCGATCTCGGGTTCGCGGGGGTCTGGGAGCGCGGCACCGATCCGCTGCGTCTGGCCCGCATCCCGGTCTACGTCTGGGATGCGTTGCCGCGGCCGTTCGCCCTGCGCGTCGGGCCGGTGGGAACGGCGGGGCGGTTCGCGGCGCATCTCGCCAACCGCTGCGCGCTCGGGACGGCGGTGATGCTGGCCCTGGCCGGGCGGTACCGCTCGAGCTGGCGTCCGTCCGACAACGGACGCTAGAGGACCTGACCTCCCGACACACCCATCCCCATGGCGTGGTATCCTTTGTCGACGTAGATCGTTGCGCCGCTGATTCCGCTCGCCAGCGGACTACAGAGGAATGCTCCCGTCACACCGACTTCGCGGGCATCGAGCGCCTCGGGAATCGGAGAATTGGCGGCGTAGTACTCCACCATGTGCTCGATCTTGCCGATGGCGCTCGCCGCCCGGGACGCCAGCGGCCCGGCCGAGATGGTGTTGACGCGGTGGCCCCAGCGGCGCCCCGCCTCGAATGCCAGCGTGCGGGTATCGCTCTCGAGCGCAGCCTTCGCCGATGACATCCCGCCGCCATATCCGGGAACGACTCGTTCGCTGGCCATGTAGGTCAGCGAGAGGAACGCCCCGCCGCGCCGCAGGTGGGGAGAGAGACGGCTCACGAGAGACGTGAGCGAATAGGCGCTGACGCTCACCGCCGCCAGGTATCCGGCGCGGCTCGTTTCGAGCAGGGGCTTCTTGACCTCGGGGCCGTTCGCCAGGGAATGGACCACGATATCCAACGCCTGGTCGCCGAAATCGGCGACGAGCCGCTGGCGCAGGCCCTCGATCGAAAAATCCCCCACCTCCTTGTAGCGCTTGTTGCCGCGGATCTCCTCGGAGGCGTCGGCCAGGGTGTCGTACGCGGCATCGAGGGGATAGATCTTTTCGAATGCGAGCTTGGAGCCGTCGGGCATCTGGCGCGCCTCGTCGATCTTGCCGCGCTCGAGCAGATTGTTGAAGATGTTCAGGGCCGGCGGCCAGGTTCCGGTGCACACCGTCGCCCCCGCCTCGGCCAATGCCTTGGCGATCGCGAATCCGAATCCGGCGTCGTCGGCGACCCCCGCCACGAGCGCCCGCTTTCCGCGTAGATCAATGCTGAGCATTGCTCCCCCATGGTGGATTGCGGATTTCGGATTGCGGATTGCACTGCATCAGATTCGTCCATCCGCACTCCGCACTCGCCAATCCGCAATCAAACAAAGAACCGTGCCGCCACCGGAATCAGCTGCGGATGTTTCACCAGCGCGTGCGCGAAGATGCGCCCCAGGGTGCGCTTGCCTTCGGGGATCGCGTTGACCGTCCGGGCCAGACCATCATAGAAGGTGTCGTCCAGCCGCTCCAGTGCCTGCTTGATGCGGTAGTACTTGAGATGGTCTTCGCCGAGCATGCGCATCCACGCGTCGTGGTAGCTCCGCAAGCGGCCGGCACTCGTGTCTCCCCGCGCGATCGCCTCTGCCGCGGTGCGCCCCGCGAGCCGGCCGGCCTTCATCGCGTTGACGATCCCGCCGCCCGAGAGGGGATTGACCATATGGGCGGCGTCGCCCGCGACGAGCACGCCGTCGGTGGTCGTTTGCCGGATCGTCGGATGCACGATGACGCCGCCCACGGTGTAGCCGAGACGCGCGCCCCGCGGATAGCGCCGCGCGATCCAGGCATCGAGGTAGTCACGGGCGCTGCGGCCCTTGCCCTTGAGGGCGAGGATGCCCAGTCCGACATTCGCCACGTCGGGTCCCTTGGGGAAGAGCCAGGCGTAGCCCCCGGGAGCGATCTGATCGCCGAACTGCAGGTAGATCGCATCGGGGTCGAAGTCGATCCCCTGCACGACGTATTGCGCGCACGACTCCATGTCGCGTGCGGGCACGCGGGTATCGAGCCCAGCCCAGCGGCCGACCATCGTCTCGACGCCGTCGGCGCCGATCACCACGCGCGCGCGGTAGGTGTCGGAGCCGCCGGGACCGCGCACCGTGACGGCCCAGCGCCCGTCCGGGCCCCGCGTCATCCCCGTCGCCTCGGTTCCGACGTGGAGGTGCACGCCGGCCGCGACGGCCTGGGCGGCGAGGAAGGCGTCGAAGCGGGTGCGATCGAGGATCCACCCGACGTCGCGCTCCGCGACCTTGACCTCGGTGTCGTCGGGCGCGAGGAAAATGACCCGCGTGATTTTGCGCGCGACCCAGGGGGCCCCATCGGGCTTCGCGAACTCGCGCAGCCCCGCGTCTCCCACGCCTTCGGCGCAGCGCACCGGCGCTCCCACGGCCCGGTCGCGCTCGAGCAGGACTACGTCGAGCCCGGGTGTGACGCGTTGCGCCTCGAGCGCCGCGACCGCCCCCGCCGGCCCGGCGCCGACCACCAGCACGTCGACGTCGAGCATCAGCCCGGGACCATGGAGAGCGCCCGCACCGGACACGGGGCGATGCACTTGTGACACCCGGTGCAAGTCGCGGCGTCGATCACCAGGGTGTTGAACTGCAGGTGGATCGCCTCGGGGGGGCAGAGCGGGAGGCAAAGGCCACATCGATCACACAAATTCAGGTCGACTGCAGCGACCTCTGCCACTTTGGCGAGAGCCATGGGGGGTAGCCTAGCCGTTTGGCAGAGGAGCGTCAAGCATCAGCCTTGCTTGGAGTTACGCTTTTCGTTAGGTTGGGGCGCGCGTACCACACCCGCCACACTCTTAGCCCGGATGGCGATACCCGACCGTGCCGATTAGATGGCCCAAGTGGAGTCTCGGGGCCTTTAACCCCGCGAACGAAATCGCCGTCGACCTGGGAACGGCGAACACCCTCGTGTACGTGCGCGGTGAAGGGATCGTCCTGAACGAGCCCTCCGTCGTTGCCATCGAAAAATCGACGGGCAAGGTGAAGGGGATCGGACTCGAGGCGAAGCGCATGCTGGGTCGCACGCCCGACGGCATCCTCGCCGTGCGGCCGTTGAAGGACGGCGTGATCGCCGACTTCGACGTCACCGAAAAGATGCTGCGCTATTTCCTCAAGACGATCATCGACCGGCACGTCTTCCGCGTGCGGCCGAAGGTCATCGTGTGCGTCCCCAGCGGCATTACCGAAGTGGAGCGCCGCGCGGTGCGCGACTCGGCGCAGTCCGCCGGGGCCAAAGAGGTCTACATGGTGGCCGAGCCGATGGCCGCCGCGATCGGGGTCGGGCTTCCGGTCGAGACGCCGACCGGCAACATGGTGATCGACATCGGCGGTGGCACCACCGAGATCGCCGTCATCGCCCTGTCGGGCATCGTGTCGGATACGTCGATCCGCACCGCCGGTGACGAGCTCGACCAGGCGATCGTGCAATTCATGCGCAAGAACTACAACCTCCTGATCGGTGAGCCCACCGCGGAGCAGATCAAGATCCAGATCGGCTCGGCGGCCCCCGTGGCGGAGGAGCGCGAGATGGAAGTGAAGGGCCGCGACCTCGTCTCGGGGATCCCGAAAATCGTGCGGGTCCATTCGAGCGAAGTCCGGGAAGCGGTGCAGGAGCCGATCCAGCAGATCGTCGATGCCGTACGGCGCGCGCTCGAAATCACCCCGCCCGAGCTCGCGAGCGACATCGTGGACCGTGGCATCGTCATGACGGGGGGCGGGTCGCTGATCCGCGGTCTCGATCAGCTGCTGCAGCAGGAGACCGGACTCCCGATTCACCTCGATGAAGATCCCATGACCTGCGTCGTGCGCGGTACCGGCCGGATCCTGGACGACCCCGAAAAGTACCGCAACGTCCTCACGACCTGACCGCATGGCGCTCGGTGCCGACCGATACGCCACTCGCGGCGACACGTTCGTTTTCGTCGTCACGCTCGCGCTCTCCCTCGTGGCGATGAGCCTCCCCCCGACGACGCGCGATCCGATTGCCTCGAGCCTGCGTCGCACCGTGTTGTGGCCGTTTCTGCAGCTGCAGAGCCGGTCCGAGCAGCTGCGCACATCGCGTGCGGCCTATGTCGCGGTCGAAGCGCAGCGCGATTCGGCCACGCTCGCTGCCGGTGAGCTGGGCGAGATCCGTGCGGAGAACAACCGGCTGCGTGCGCTGCTGGGGCTCGGTGCCCGGCTGGGCTCCGGTTTCGTGCCGGCCGAAGTGCTGCACCAGGCCGCCCCGACCGACCGGCTGACCGTGGTGATTTCGGCCGGGTCGAAGCGCGGCGTACGGCAACTCGAGCCGGTGATCGCCCCCGAGGGGCTGCTCGGCATCGTGAGCAACACCGAATCCGCGACGAGCGTGGTGGCGACGTGGGCGCACCCGGAGTTTCGGGCCAGCGGCATGGCGTCGGACGGCAGCGTGTACGGGATTCTCGCCCCGCATGGCTCGGCCGGGGGGGTGTGGATGCTCGAGATGAGCGGGGTGGCGTTTCGCACGCACATACCCTATGGGACCCGCATCCTCACCTCGGGCCTGGGTGGGATACTGCCGCGCGGCATCCCGATCGGCACGGTCGTCGGAACGGAGGGCGAGACGGAATGGGATCGCACCTATCTGGTGCGCCCCGCGGTGCCGCCCGGATCGGTGACGCATGTGATGGTGTTGACGAGCCCGCCGACCGAAGATCTGCGCGCGGTCTTCACGCCCGACTCCACCAAGGCCCAACCGTGAGACGCGGCGAGGGTTTGCGCTTCTGGTTCGTGATCGCCCTGCTCCTGGGGCTGCAGTTTACGGTGCGCAGCCACCTCGGGGATGACCGCATCGCCCCCGACTTCCTGCTCCTCGCGCTGCTCACCTACACGATTCGCTCGCGCCCCGGGCAGAGCGCCGCCGCGGGTTTCATCGTTGGACTGATCGGCGATGCCCTCACCCCGGCCAGCTTCGGCGCCGGGGCGCTCGCCCACACGATTGTGGGGTATCTCTCCTCCTGGGCGAAGGCGGTGTTCTTCGCCGATAATCTGCTCGTCAACGGGGGATTGTTCTTCGCGGGGACCTGGCTGCGCAACGCCATCCTCGTGCTGGCCTCGGGGAAGTTCTCCGGGCCACAGCTGACGTGGGAGCTGTTCGTGTGGTCGCCGCTCGAAGGAGTGACCACTGCCTTCGCCGGGATCGTGATGCTCGTGATCTTCCGCTCGTGGCTGGCCGTCCGCATGGGTGAATCGTGAGTCGTCTGGCGCCGCACCTGCTCGACGCGCGGCTGCGCGCCGCCCGGTCGCTCGTCTGGGTGGCGAGCGGGGTGCTCGTGGGGATGTACTTCCGCACTCAGATCATCGACCATTCGAAGTACGACGTGCAATCGCGCAACAACCGCCTGCGTCCCATCACGCAGCCGGCGCCGCGCGGCATCATCACCGACCGCCACGGCGTCGTGATCGCCGAAAACGTCCCCGGTTATACCGTCGCCCTGTGGCCGGCCCCCGAGGACACGCTGCGGAAGACGCTGCAACGGATCGCACCGATTCTGCACCTCGATGCGGCGGCGATCGAGCGTGTGCTGCAGCGCTACCGCAGAGCTCCGTACCAGTCGGCGGTGGTGATGACCGACGCTCCGTTCGACGTGGTGTCGACGCTGGAGGAGCGGCGCCTCACGTTGCCGGGCGTGGTGATTCAGACGGAGCCGAAGCGGTACTATCCCGACAGCGCGGCCGTCGCCCACGTCGTCGGCATGGTGGGGGAGGTGACCGAACAGGATCTCGCCGGTCCGCGCGCCGCCCCGTTGCGGGTCGGCGAGCTGGTGGGGAAGGACGGTCTCGAGCGCTCGTACGACGACACGCTGCGCGGACAGGACGGGGAGCGGTTCGTCGAGGTGAGCGCTCTGGGATATGTGGTGCGCGATAACGCCGCGCCCGACCTGCTCCCGGTGGCGGGGGCGTCGCTGCAGACGACCCTCGACCTCGACTTGCAGCGCTACGTGTCGCGCGTGTTCCCGGCCGGCATGAGCGGCGCGATTGTCGCCCTCGACCCGACGACCGGCGGGATCCTCGCCCTCTACAGCGCGCCGGGCTACGACCCCAATGCATTCGTGGGCGGCGTGTCGGCCGACTACTGGCACGAACTGAGCGTCAGCGCAGCGCACCCGCTGCTGAACCGCGCCATTCAGGCGCGCTATCCGCCGGGCTCGACGTGGAAGCTCGCCGTGGCGGCGATGGCGCTGCGCCGCGGCGTGGCGACCATGAACACCCGTATGGCGATCCCGTGCCGCGGCGGGCTGCAATACGGCGATCGCTTCTTCCACTGTTGGACCCAGGGGGGACACGGCAGTCTCACCCTCGAGCAGGCGATCGCCCAGAGCTGCGATGTCTACTTCTATCAACTGGGCTTGAAGCTCGGCCTCACCTCACTGCTCGAAGATGCCAATGATTGGGGGTTTCGGGCCCGCACCGGCGTCGACCTGCCGGGTGAGCTGCAGTCGATCTTTCCGAGTGGGCCCGAGTATTTCGACCGCGTCTACGGGCCGCGGCGCTGGAGCTCCGGCGTCGTCCTGAACCTGGCGATCGGCCAGGGAGAGAATACGCAGACCCTCATCAACATGGTGCGGCTCTATCAGATGCTGGCGGGCGACGGCAAGTCGCGCACGCCGTACCTCGTGCGACCCGCCTCCGAGCCGCCCTATGACCTCGGGCTCACTCCCGAGCAGCTGGCGTCGCTGCGCGGGGCGATGATCAACGTGGTAGAGCAGGGCACGGCCCGCGGGGCGCGCCTGTCGGACCTGAAAATCGCCGGCAAGACGGGCACGGCGCAAAACTCGCAAGGGGCGAACCACGGGTGGTTCATCGGCTTCGCTCCCGCGGATGATCCGCAGATCGTCGTCGGGGCGGTACTCGAGTTCGGTCACCACGGTACCGTCGCGGCGCCGATCGTCGCTCGGGTGATCGCCCACTATCTCGGCGCCGATACGACCGCCGCCCGGTACCGGTTCGTCCTGCCGAACGACAGCACGCCGACACCTCCCGACAACCGGCTCCTGGGCGCGCCCCCCCCCGATTCCCTGTCGGTCGACAGCACGCATGCTCCGGAAATTCCGTAAGCTCGACCGGCCGCTGCTGCTGGTGGTGATCGCGCTGGCGGCGTACGGCCTGTTGACGCTCTACTCGGCCGGGCGCACCGACGTCGTGACGATCGTCGCGACGATCTGGGAACGCCAGATCGCGTGGCTCGTGCTCGGAATCGTGGGGGCGGTGTTGGTCTACCGGGCCTCGCCCCGGCTGCTCGAATGGGCGGCGCCCTACGTCTACGGCATCACCGTGTTCGTTCTCCTCCTGACCCTGGTGTTCGGGTCGGGGGCGGGGACGGCGGCGGGGACGCGCTCGTGGATCACGATCGCGGGCCATCGCCTGGGCCAGCCCGCCGAGCCGGCCAAACTGGCGGTCATCCTGATGCTGGCTCGCTGGCTCGCCGATCGCCGCGAGCCCCCGGCGTCGCTCCGCGACCTCGCCTATCCCGGCGCGATCACCTTCGTCCCGTTCCTGCTGGTGGTGCTGCAGCCCGACCTCGGCAGCGCGCTGGTCTTCATCGCGATTCTCTTCGCCATGCTGTATTGGGCGGGAGCGCGCCCGGCGCTGCTGCTGTTGCTGCTGTCGCCCGCGATCGGGTTGACCGTGGCGTTTTCGACGGTCGCCTGGGGTGCCTGGATCGTGCTGCTGTTCGCGCTGGTGCTGTACGTGCGGCCGTATCTGTGGGAAGGGCTGACCGTGATGCTGGCGAACGTGATCATGGGAGTGATCGCCCTGCCGTTCTGGCGTCACCTCGCCCCGTACCAACAGAACCGCCTGCTGGCGTTTCTGAATCCCGAGGTCGATCCGCGTGCGACAGGCTGGCACATCATCCAGTCGAAGGTCGCGATCGGGTCGGGCGGCTGGTTCGGCAAGGGATTCACTCTCGGGACACAAAAACGGCTCGCGTTCCTGCCCGCGCAGCACACCGATTTCATCTTTCCGATCGTCGGCGAGGAGCTGGGGTTTGCCGGCGTGGTCGTGGCGCTCGCGCTGTTTACATCACTGCTCCTGATTCTGCTGCGCGTCGCGCGGCGGGCCACCGACCCGTTCTCGAGCTTCTGCGTGTTCGGCATCGCCGGGTTGTTTTTCGCCCATATCCTCGAAAACGTGGGCATGGCGGTGAATCTGCTTCCGGTGACGGGGATTCCGTTGCCGTTTTTTTCGTACGGCGGGTCGTTTCTCCTGACCTGTTGTCTCTGCACCGGCATCGTGTTGCGGGTTGCGTGGGAGTCGCGCCAATCGGGCTATGCCGACCTGGGGCAATGAGTTACGGCGCCAGGGCTAGCGCCACCGGGAATGGGCGGCGAAATTGTGCCCGTCCGCACCCAGACTCCGTGAATGGCTTGGTTCAAAAAAGAACGTAAACCCCGCACGACCTCCGAACGCGTAAAGCTGGAGATCCCGGCTGACGCGTGGGAGAAGTGCGAGGAGTGCGGACACATCGACATCAAGGAGCGGTTCGTCCGCGCCTTGAACGTCTGCCCCAACTGTGGCGCCCACCGGCGGATCAGCGCTCAGGAATACATCGACCTCCTGGTCGATGAAGGGTCGTGGCACGAGCTCGACGAGAAGCTCCGGTCCGCGGACCCGTTGCGCTTCGAGAACTATCGCGAGCGGATGCAGGCGGCGATCAAGAAAGCGGGGCCGCTCGAGGGGATCCGCACCGGCTTCGCCCGGCTCGACGGTCTGCCGATCAACCTCGGCGTCATGGATTTCGCTTTCATGGGTGGGTCGATGGGGTCGGTGGTGGGGGAGAAGGTGGCGCGGCTGGCCCGTCGCTCGATCGACCGCCGGGCCCCGTTGATCATCGTCTCCGCGTCGGGCGGCGCCCGGATGCAGGAGGGGGTGCTGTCCTTGATGCAGATGGCCAAGACGTCGGTCGTCATCGCCGAGCTGGCGTCGCACGGGGTCCCCTTCGTGTCGATCCTCACCAATCCGACGACCGGCGGCGTGTCCGCCTCCTTCGCGATGCAGGGCGACGTGATCGTGGCGGAGCCGGGTGCGGTGGTCGGGTTCGCAGGACCCCGGGTGATCAAGCAGACGATCGGGCAGGACCTTCCGCAGGGTTTCCAGACCGCCGAGTTCCTCCTGGAGCACGGCATGCTCGATTCGGTCGTTCCGCGCAGCGAGCTGCGTGAGACCACGGCGCAGCTGCTCCGACACATGGCCGGCCGGGCGCCGGTGGAGGCCGGCGACTGAGCCGGTGGTCCTTCCGGGACGCCTGCCGCTATCTGTTTCCCCGACAAGCCGGCCGGATCAAATGGAGCCTCGAGCCTACCCTGGCGCTGCTCGAGGCGATCGGCCATCCCGAGCGGCAGTTCCCCGCGATCCACGTGGCGGGGACGAACGGCAAAGGCTCGACCTGCGCCTTTCTGACCGCGGCGCTGCGCGCGCGCGGATTCCGGGTCGGCCTCTACACCTCTCCTCATCTGGTCGACGTGCGCGAGCGTGTGCTCGTCAACGGCGAGCCGATGAGCGAAACGGCGTTCGCCGAGTGGACCGCGCTGCTCGAGCCGCACATCGAGCGCACCGAAGCGAGCTTCTTCGAGGCGATGACGGCGATCGGATTCGCCGACCTCGCCTCCCGCGACGTCGACATCGCCGTCATCGAGGTCGGCCTGGGGGGCCGGCTCGACAGCACCAACGTCCTCACCCCCCTCGTCAGTGTGGTGACCAAGATCGCGCTCGAGCACACCGAATACCTCGGCCA
>DASSIL010000331.1:0-6653 GCA_035691925.1 Gemmatimonadales bacterium | reverse complement strand
CTCCGTTCCCGTATCGATGACGTGGCGGGCGTACAGCGTCCCGTGCACGAGTCCCCGAGACTCCACGCACGGCGGTGTGCGCGCCAGCTCGTGGAGCAGCGCGGCCGCCGCGGACCCCAGCTCGGCATCGGCCCGGGCCAGCATTCCGACCCATTCCGGCGCCCTTTCCAGAACGCGCTCTGGCCCATACGCCGTCCCCTGCAACACCGAGAGCGACGCCGGGCGCCGGAGCCACCGCGAGGCCAGCTCGCCGGCGCGCTCCCCCTGCCCTTCCTTAATGAGGTCATTCACCGCGGGGCCTTCCAGCCAGCCGCTGGCCAGCAATCGGAGCGTCCGGTCCCAGGCCAGAAGCGGCGGGACCCGGACTCCGGCCGTGCATGCCCGCGCCAGACGCGGCGCGAGTCCCTGGACGGCCAGCTCCTGATAAAGCAGGGCCTCCGGCGTCGGGTCATCGTCACAGGCCTTCACGACGAAGCGCAGGTCCCCACAGCGGGCCTCGAGCGTCATGCGCTTGCCCTTGGTGTGGCCCCGCATCACCAGTTCGACGGAGCCACGCAGGCCCAGAGTGGGTAGCGCTCGCGCCAGACCCCGCTGACGGATCACCGCCAGGCCGGGGAGCGCGGCATCCTCGGGGATCTCCCGGGTCGGTTTCATCCGGCCGCCGCGGCGAGGCGCGCCGCTTCCTCGACCAGCGACCGCGCCGACACGAGGGCGTCGTCATCTCGCTGCCGGACTTTCTTGTGCGCGAGGCGCAGCATCGTGGCGGCGCGGTGCCAGGCCAGCGCGTCCTCGTCGAGCAGACCCGCCGTACATTCGTGGAACGCCACCGCAGCCTGCCGCGATGAATCCCGTCGCTCGTGTCGCAAGCCGCTGCGCCAGATCACGGAGAGAAACACCGCCGCATCGAGCTCGGCCGCTCCCTGACCGAAACAGTCCCAATCGATCAACCCCGGTCCCGTTCCCATATCGAGCATGTGCCGGTCATAGAGCGAGCCGTGCACGAGGCGGGTCGGGCCCTCGGCTGGTTGCGTCGACTCGAGTCGCCGCACGATTCCTGAGGCGGTGGTTCCCAGCGAAGCGTCCGCGGCGCCCATGCGATCGGCGTACTTGTGCGTCTTGGCCGTCAACTCGTTGACCCCGTGGTGCGTCCCGAACCGGACGTCGAGCGCCGCGACCAGGCGAGGCCACATGGCCGCCAGCTCGCCGGCACGCCGTCCTTGCCCCTGTTTGATCAGGGCCTGCAGCGTGGCCCCTTCCAGCCACTCCAGGGCCAGCACGCTGAGCGCACGATCGTAGCCGATCAGCCGCGGCACGCGCACCCCGCCGGAACCGCCGGCCAGCGCCGTATACAGCTGCGCCTCGTCGTCCGGGGGCTCGTTGTACGCCTTCACGGCGATGCGATATCCGCCACTCCGTACCTCCAGTGTGGCGCGCTTGCCTGGTGCGTATCCGCGCAGTGTCACCTCTAGCGCACCGGCGTCGAGATTCAGGAATTGGAGCGCTTCGCGCACGCCCGTCGTCTTGATGGCCCGGAATGCCGGTATTGCCTCGTCGTCCGGGAGCTCGGTCGACGTGCGCCAATCGCGCATCCGGGGACGCGGAGTGGGGAGCGGCTGAGCCTTGCTGCCTGAATGCGGCTGCGATGGGCGGGAGAACATGGTGCCGGCGAGACCGGCGAGGACGACGAGCGGAGATCTCACTGGTTCCCCCTCCCTCAGAATTCACCGCCGAGCGCTGCAGCGTCAATCAGGCACGATCAGCGCGCGCTGTACACGTCGTATCGATCGCGAGCTGTGTCCCGGCGATGTCTTCCCAGCCGTAGAGCTTGAAGTTCTGGTTCCCACCCGCATTGTGCCCGTCCTGCACGATGAACGCGCCGCGCGGCAGCACGCGTGACGTCGTGCAGTTGGTCACGGCAATCCCATCGGTGTGTTCCGCGTCGTCGAATCGCCCCGCCACCGGGTCGATCGTCAGCACGTAGCGGTTGTCCCCGCCGCGCTCGTAGATCTTGTAGGAGTCGTTTCCCTGGCTCGACGCGATCAGGTAGCCGCTGCCCGACGCCGTCTCGTACAGCGTCAACCCTTCCACGTCCGCCACGAGACCGTGCTCTCCCACGCGCGCCACGAGCCGTCCTTGCGGGGCCGCCCCGGAGCCCGGCTCCGCCCCGAACTTCCAGATCCCGACCGCCTCCTCCGCGAGGTAGAGCGTCCCGGCGGCATCGTCCGCGACGCATCCCTCGGCCGTGCTGGCGACGGCAAATGTGCGCACGAGTGTTGCCGCGATGGATCCGCTGGTCCCTCCGCTGGCGCGCAGCTCGACCTGCTCCACCCGGCCGTTCCGGCCGGTGACGAACGCGTACGCCCGTCCGGTGCGCGCGCTGTGATAGGAGCAGAGGCCGTACGGCACTTCCCCACCAAACACCGCGATCGCGCCACCGGCTGTGACATCCCGCAGGCGACGGGTCGCCGCGTCGATGACCCATACCTTCAGTCCGTGAGCGTCGGCAGGCGCTTGCACGCTGGCGACCACCAGGTCGACGCTGCGACCCGCCAGTGCGAAGTCGTAGAGCACGTCCACGTTGTTGGGACGCGCATCCTCCGCGATCACGTGCTGCTCGGAGCCGTCCATGTCGTAAGCGTGGAGGCCGCCCCGTTTGTCCGTGCCGAGAACGAGGCTCAGGGCGGGGTCGCGTGGATGGATCCAGATGGCCGGATCATCGGCGGCATCCCCCTTGTGGGGAACGGGTTGGGTCGCGACGCGCGCCTGGGGCTGCGCGGTGATCTCACCCGCCCGCCCGGCGGATTGCGGCTCCCGGGCGTCCAGGGCCCAGAGGACGGCTCCGCACCCGATGAGACCCATCACCGGCGACGTGTTCATGCGGAGAGACACGACGACGCCTCGCGCACGGTCGCCGCCACCTTGTCGGGCCAGTGCGGCTCTTGCCGTTTGAAGATCCCGCCCGCCACTTCGATGAGGGCGGCTGCGCAGTGCAGCGGAAAGCTCCGGGACCACTGCGCGGGGACGCGGGAGAAGTATTCCCTGACGAATGCCGTAGCGGCCCGGTGGCGGTCGTCCCGCGGCAGGGTCTCGAGCCCCACCCCTGCCACGATGTGCGCGAACAGGTGCGCGGGGTCGCGCGCCGGGTCTCCCAGCGTTACGGAATCGCAGTCGATGAAGCGCACGTGACCGCCCGAGAGAAACACGTGATCGGGCTTCAGGTCGCGGTGGATCGGGGCGGGCGCGACCTCGTCCAGCCCGCCGACGACCGCGGCGACGATCTCCCGGACCGGGCCCCGAGTTTCGGGGCAGGCCCATTGCACCAGCGTCGCCGCTCCCTGCACGTCCGCCAGCTGATCGGCGAGGGCGTGATGCGCGGTGACGATGGGCTCCGCCAGGTTGAAGGCCGCCACGGCCCGGCCGACCGCCCGGGCCACCGCTCCCGGGGCGCGACTCGTCTGCAACAGCTGTTGCAGCGTCGTGCCGGGCGCCTCTTCCAGCGCGAGGGTGCGCCACTGACTCAGGTAGCCCAGCGGACGAACCACGGCGAATCCGCGCCCGTCAGCGTCCTCCCGGGCCTCGCAGGCGCGCAGGAACGCGAACGTGTCCTCACCGTGGTCGTTCCGGAACACCTTCAGGTAGCAGCGGAGCGCGACGCGCTGGGCAGAGACGGCGTCCCGGACCTGCAGCTCCAGCCTGAGTGCGGCACCCAGCTCCGTGCGATAGCGCGTCGGCACGATGGTGCGCTTGGTGACCTGCCACGCTCCGGGCTTCAGCTGGCGGAGCAGCGCCGGCTCGAGCTCCCGCACACCGGCGCCCATGACCGCTCCCAGCTGCGGGAGCTTGCGGTCGAAGGGGAAGACCTGAACCAGCATCTGCAACGCGGGAATGAAATCCACCGGCTCGAAGGTCAACCACTCCTCGGGAATTCCCCGCCGCGGCTCGTTCGCGGACAGCTCGCGCCACAGCCGCTCGGCCTCGCCCGGTCGGGCGTACAGCAGGCCGGTCACCCACTGGTCCCACTCGCGGCCGCTGCGCGGATCGGCGAGGCGCAGCGTGTACTGCAGCACGCAGCGCCCGCCCGACTGCCGGCACCGGAACCGGAACGGGATGCAGGCCCAAATCTCGACGCTCGTATCGGCGACCCGCTTGAGGTGGCCCCGGAAGATCTCGAGCATTCGCTGCGGATCGGTGGCGATCTCGAGCTGCGGGAAGCCGGGATCCCGGGGATAGGCCTCTTCGTAGACCGCGGCGGGGAGGGCCCGCCGGCGCGCGAAGGCGCGACCGACGCTCATGGGGCCGGCTCCGCGACCCGCTGGCCGCGATCCAGCTCATACAGCTCCCGGTAGCGGTCGTTCGAAACCAGGAGCTCGGCGTGGGTGCCCCGGGCGGCCAATCGCCCGTCGTCGATCACCAGCACCTGATCGGCATCGGCGATCGCTTCCAGGTCGTGCGTCATCATGATGCAGGTGCGTCCGGCCATCAGGCGATCGAGCGCCTCACGCACTTTGGCCTCGCTTTCGACGTCGAGCCCCGTCATCGGCTCGTCGAGAATCAGGATGGGCGCGTCGCGAATCAACGCCCGCGCGATGGCGATGCGCTGCTGTTGTCCACCCGACAGCGTCGACCCCCGCTCGCCGATCACGCTGTCGTAGCCCTTCGGCAACTCGCGAATGAACTCGTCGGCGTTGGCGGCTTTGGCCGCCGCCTCGATGTCCTGCTCGCTGGCCGCCGCGTTGCCGTACGCGATGTTCTCGCGGACCGACATGCCGAACAGCACGGCGTCCTGGAGCACGATGCCGATCTGGCGCCGCAGCGATTCGCGTGTGAACCGCTGGACATCGACCCCATCGATCAGCACGCTGCCGCGGCGCGGTTCGTACAGTCGCAGGATCAGGTTCCCGATGGTGGACTTGCCCGAGCCGGAGTGGCCCACCAGCGCGACACGCTGCCCGGGCTCCACGCGGAAGGACATGTCGTGCAGCACGTCCTCGCCGTCCCCGTAGGCGAAGCACAGGTCCTTGAATTCGATCGCGCCCTTGAAGTGCGGCGCCTCGACGGCATCCGCGCGATCCCGGATTTGGGGCTCGATGTCCAGCACCTCGGACAGCCGGTCGGCGCTGGCCATCGCCTTGGAGAAGTCGGTCGAGAGCTTGGCGAGGCCGCGCAGCGGTTTGTAAAAGTTGTTCAGGTATGCCACGACCAGGATCAGCACGCCGGGCAGCATCTTGGCATCCTGCACCTGCAGCGCCCCGTACAGCACCGCTGCCGCCGCACCGGCGGCGGTGATGATTTCCGACGAGCGGGCCGCCGCGGCCGACAGCCGGGCCACCCGGATGCTCTCCTGCAACGACAGCGCCGTCACGGCGTCGAAGCGCTCCGCTTCGTGCTTCTCCCGGCCGAAGGCCTGCACCAGCGGGATCGCCGCCAGCACCTCCACCATCCGCGCGGCCACTTTGCCGTCCTGCTGCTTTTGCTTCTTGGAGCTCATTTTGCTCTTGCGATACAGATGGAACAGGCTGAACGACAGGAACGGCATCGTTGCGAGCGTGATCAACGCCAGCCGCCAGCTGATGACGACCAGAATGCAGAACATGCCGATCACGGTCAGCACCTGCGAGGCGAACTTCAGCAGATCGTCGGACACCATGTCCTTCAGGGTATCCGTGTCCGACTGGATGCGGTTCAACAGGTCGCCCGAGCGGGCGCTGGAGTGGAACGAGAGCGGCAGCTGTTGCAGGTGCACGAACAGCTCGCGGCGCAGCGCGTAGACCGTCCGATAGCTGATCGACGACGTGATGAATTTCTGAAAGTAGGAGAACACCGCGTCCAGCACGGCGATGCCGACGAGACTGAACGCCGCCAGGATAATGAACCGGGAGCCGGCCTGATCGAGCAGCGGCTGGAGAAACCACAGGGAGTCGGGGAGCGGCTTCTCGAGCAGGCCGTGATCGAGAATCAGCTTCAGGGGCCACGGCTGCGCCAGATCCATGAGCGCGGTGCCCATCGTGCAGAAGATCGCGAACAACAGACTCCACTTGACCCGTCCCAGCTGGACCCCGAAGAACGCGCGCAGCCGCCGGCGCCGGTCGCGGCTCGCGGCGCGCCGGCTGATGGAGGGTTTGTCCCGCGGGCGGGACTCGTCGGGCTGCGCGGCGCGGGCTTCGCTCAACGCGACGAGTCGGGAGATCCCGCCCAGCGCGCGCGACGGCAGGTGCCCCATCAGCCGGAGCGCCTCTGCCTGGCGCTGCGCGATCGCTGCGGGATCGGCGTGCCGGGTCGTGTCGAATGTGAGGAAGTGGATCTTCCGCAGCAGCGCGGACAGCTCGTACCAGGCGACGCGCTGCCCCAGACTGGGGTCGGGCGGCATGGCGCCCTGGTAGGCGGCGAGCAGCTCCAGACGCGCGGCGGCGAAATCCGGAATTTTGTCCGGCTTGCGCAACGCGAGGCGGCGCAGCTGCGCGAACAAGGTCCCGAGATCCAGCGCGGGATCGCCCCGCGTGCAGTTGTCGAAGTCCAGCAGCACGATGCGGCCCGCGCTCCAGCGCATTTGCGCGGCGCCGAGATCGCCGTGGAGAAAGCGCAGCGTCGCCGGCGTGCGGGGCATCTGGCGCTCGAGCGTCTCGAAGGTGTGGCGCAGCGCCGGCGCCTGGTTC
>DASSIL010000330.1:0-8006 GCA_035691925.1 Gemmatimonadales bacterium | reverse complement strand
CCGCGTGCGTCGAGATGCGCCGGATTTCAACCGACTTGGCGTCACACTTCGAGCGATGGTCCAGGCGGCTAGCGCGTCCCGAAGGACGCTTCGATCCTGAACTCGGACACCGCTGCTGCTCGCGCTTCGAATGAGGCCGTCGCGAGCGTCTCTCGCTGCTCGTTCACACCGAGCGGGCATCGACGACATGCGCATTCTAGTGCCGATGGCCCAAGGCACACGGCATTTGTGCGCGCCGCGCGAGCCCTCACGCATTCCCAACCACTTGCGCGGACGCATGGCGCTTTCGCGCGGCGCCCCGGTTATCCAGAGGTTTCTCACCGGGGGCTGTGGAAAGCGACCGATCGTGGTGCCAGCGCGTGCGATGAGCTCCCCCGCACCCCGCAGTAAGGCGTTGCGCCCGATCCGCGGGTTCTGGTCCACTCGCGTGCGAGCCACGGAGACCTGGGGGCGTCCATGCCGCGCGTCAGCGTCGTCGTCAGCCACTACCAGCGCCAGGCGGAGCTGTGCGAAGCGCTGGAGTCGATCGCGCGCCAGAGCTTCCAGGACTTCGAAGTGATCGTCGTCAACGACCATGGCGTCGACTCGCGCGGCCTGGTGTCGGAGTTCGCGGCCCGGCTGCCGGGGTTCCCGCCTTCGCGCGTGCGCTACGACTACCGGGCGCGCAACGGCGGCGTGGCCGCCACCCGCAACCGCGGCATCGCGCTCGCGAGCGGCGAGCTGATCGCATACCTGGACGACGACGACCTGTGGCGCCCGCGCCATCTCGAGCGGCTGGTGGCCGCGCTCGACGCCGAGCCGGACGCCGCGCTCGCCTACGGCGACGCCGCGATCTGCCGCATGGAGCGCGACCCGGCCTGCGGCGCGTGGACCGCGGCCGCGCAGCGCACGCTGGCCGTGCCGTTCGACCGCGCCGCCCTCGGCCGCGACGACTTCATCGTTCCGGGCGGCATGCTGCACCGGCGCGCGCTGATCGACGCGGTCGGCGGCTACGACGAGTCGCTGCCGGTCTCGGACGACTGGGACTGGCTCCTGCGCGCGTCGGCCGTCGGCCGATTCGTGCGCGTGCCCGAGATCGTGATCGTGGTGCGGATCTGGGCCGACGGCGGCAACCTGTCGGCGCGTTGCGATGGCGCGCGTCTGGCGGCGCTGGCCGAGCTGGCGCGCCGCCACGGACTGCCGCCGCTCGAGCCGAAGACGTTCTGGGAAGTGGCCGCCACCTATGGGTCGGCCGCGCCGTGAGCCACTCGACGCCCGCCGCGCTGATCGAGCTGGCCACCGCGCATCGCCGCTCCCGGGCGCTGGCGGCGCTGATCGCGCTCGAGATCCCCACCCGCCTGGGCGCGCGCGCGCGCTCGCGCGAGTCGCTGGCCCAGGAGCTGAACGCCGAGCCGGCGGCGATCGGCGCGCTGCTGGAGGCGGCGGTGGCGCTGGGCGTGCTGGCGCGCCGCGACGGCGGCTACGCCAACACCGAGGCGGCCGCGAGCTACCTGCGCCGCGACGCCCCCGGCTACCTGGGCGAGTGGTTCATGCGCCACGATCGCATGGCGCACGCGCTGGCGTGGAACGAACTTCCGCGCCGGCTGTGCGCGTGGCGCGGCGGGGAACCGGCCGCGTTCGCGCCCGAGTCGGCTCCCACGGCGGCCGATCGCGAGGGCCAGCACCAGATGGCGCTGCTGGCCGGGGACGCGCTGGCGGACGCGGTCGAGCTCGGGTCGTTCCACCGGCTGCTAGACCTGGGCGGCGGCACCGGCGGGATGGCGATCGCGCTGTGCCGGCGCCATCCGCACCTGAACGCGGCCGTGATCGAGCGCGCCGACGTGGCGCCACTGGCGCGTGACGCGATCCGCCGCGCCGGGCTCGATGCCCGGATCGAGGTGCGCGCCGGCGATTTCCTGGACGCCGCGCCGTGGCCCTCGGGCGCGGACCTCGTGCTGCTCGCCAACGTGCTGTCGATGCTGCCCGCCCGCCGCGCGCGCGAGCTGTTCGGCCGCATCGGCGCCTACCTCCCGCCCGGCGGATGCGTGATCGTCAGCGGCTGGATGCCCGGCGCCGCCGAGGGCGACGGGCTGGCGCCGGCGCTGCAGAGCTTAGAGGACATCGCGCTCGGCGCTCCCGACGTTGAGCGTCCCGCCGCGGATTACGCCGCATGGCTGACAGAGGCGGGATTCGGCGATGTGGCGACACTCGCCTACTTCCCGCCCACGAGCCTCGTGATGGGGCACAAGCCAGCCGCGCGGCGCGTTGCCGGGTCCCTGGCCGCTGGCTAGAATCCACGTCAATGTCCCAGGGAGCGTCGGCCACCGCCTCGGGGCTCGAGCTGCGCGAGGCCCAGCTCGCCGATCTCGAGCCGGTTGCCCGGCTGATGGACGCTGAGCGGCCGGGCGCGGGGCGCCTGTGGCTCACGCGGATGCCGTGGCGGGGAGCCCGCAATCCGTGGTCGGGCGGCCACCCCCTGGGCTGCGTGCTGATCGCCGACGGTGACTGCGTCGGCTACTACTTCGCGATCGCGCAGCCGATCGTGGTCGGGGCCACGACCGGCATCGCCACCTGGGGCGTCGATCTCTACGTCCGCCCCGATCACCGCGGCGGCCTCGCTTCGCTGGCCCTGATCCGCGCCGTCCATCGGCTGGCGCACCCGATGGTGGTGGCCACCGACACCGCCAATCCGCTGTCCGCCGGGATCTGGCTGCGCCTGGGGGCGATCCCGCTTCCCCAGGGCGAGGTCTCGCTGCTGCTGCCGATCCGCTGGGCCCGAGTCGCCCTGGCGATGGCCGCCCGCCGCGTGTGGGGATGGCAGCGCCCGATCGCCGCCGATGAACCGGACTCGTGGCGCGGCCGGGTCGGGGAGCGCGTGACCACTGGCGGTTGGAGGTCGGGCATCGCGACCGAGTTCTCGGGCGCCGCCCGACTGTGGAGCGACGTGCGCCACCGCTTTGGCCTGTCCACCGATCGCACGCCAGAGTTCCTGGCGTGGCGCTACGGGCCGGGCTCGCCCGGCGGCGTGGTGGTGATGCTGCACGATCGCGACGGACGCGCGCGCGGCTGGTACGCGTATCGGATCTCGATCCGCGGCGCGCGGCTGCCGATCCGCGTGGTGCGCGTGCTCGACCTGGTGGCGGCGCCCGACGACGGCCCGGCGATCGATGCGTGCATCGCAGACCTGGTGCATCGCGCGCGCGGCTGCGCGGGCGACGTGATCGAGGTCCAGGGCCTGGGCGCTTCGTTCCGCGCGCGGTTCGAGGCGGCGGCTTTCCGCAGTCAGGTGCGCGATGCGAACCCGTTCCTCGTGCTCCCCGCCGGGGCGAAGCCCGATCCGGCCGATGGCGAATGGCACCTGGTCCCCGCCGACGGCGACGGCGGGTTCTCGTGACACCGGTGAAGCAACTGATCGTGTCGTTCGCGCGCTGGAGCCCGCGCCGCCGCCGGCCGGCGATCCTGTGCCTGCACGACGTGGGCAGCCGCGCGTGGTTCGAAGGATTCGCGCGCGAGCTGGCCGCGCGCGTCGAGATCGTGCCGCTCGAGCCGCTGGTGGCCGGGCGCGACGATCGCCCCGCTCGCCCGCAGGCCGCGCTCACGTTCGACGACGGCTGTCGCTCGGTCGCCACCATCGTCGAGCCGGTCGCATCGGCGCTCGGCCTGCCGTTCACGATGTTCGTGTGCGGCGAAGTGATGGAAGGCGGCCCCGCGCCGTGGCCGGATCGCGTGATGCGCCTGGCCGGCGCGCTGCGCGTGGATCGGGCCGCGGCGCTGTGGGGCTGGCGCGGCGGCGCGATCCCGGACGCGCAGGGCCTGGTCAACCGGCTGAAGGAGCTGCCGCACGACCGCATCGTCGCCGGCCTAGAGCGCGGCGAGGCGGACCTGGGCGACCGCCTGCCGGCGCCGCCGCTGGAGTACCTGGGCGTTGCCGAGGTCCGCCGCCTGGCCACGAACCCGCTGGTGACGATCGGCTCGCACTCGCATCGCCACCCGATCCTGGCCCGCCTGTCACACGCCGAGCAGGTGGCCGATCTGGAGCGCGGCGTGGCCGCGCTCGAGCGCGCGAGCGGGCGAAGGCCCCGGCTGTTCGCCTACCCCAACGGCAAGGCCACCGACTACGACGCCGGCACGATCCAGACGCTGCGCGAGCTAGGCATCATCGCCGCCGTGACGACCGACCAGCGCCCACTGGGCCGCCACGAAGATCCCTACCGCCTACCCCGCCTGGGCATCTCGGCCGGCGACAGCCTCACGAAGCTGGAGCTCAAATGGTCCCTCCCCTGGCCCAGCCGCGGCGACCGACAAGAAGCCGTAGTGCGAAAGGAAGCCAGAACCCAGTGGCCCCCCGCATGAACAGCGCACCGGACGACATCCGACGGGAATGGTGGCCCCGGGGTGAGTCGAACACCCGGCACGCGGTTTAGGAAACCGCTGCTCTATCCGTCTGAGCTACGGGGCCACAATGTGTTACGAAATGCTGGTGGTCCTTCTGGTGGCCCTCTCCCCCATCTTCACGCGCTCGGCCATCACGATCTCGTCCGTCAGACGAGCGTAGCGTTGCGTGGTGACGATGGAAGCATGACCGAGGACCTGCTGCAGAGCCGCCAAACTTCCACCATTCTCGAGCCACTCGCAAGCGAATGTGTGCCGGAGCTGGTGCGCGTGGAATCGCGGCAGCCCCGTCGACTTCCGAACGGTGCGGCTGAACGACCCGGGTGCATGCTCCGCGAACGGAACCAAGCGCCCAACGTGCGTCCGAATCTCCGCCAGAAGTTCCGCGTCGAGCGGAATCCGTCGAACCTTCGACGACTTCGTCTGAGATACGACGAGGAATCCCCGCTCGACATCGCTCGCCTGCGCCCTGGTCAGCTCCGCCCACCGCATCCCGGTACCGAGAGCGAGGCGAAAGATGAAGCCGTAGGGCTCCGGAAGGCGACGAAGTTTCTCCGCCTCCTCGGTGGTCAACCGATCCGGGGGTCGCTCCTGGAGCTTCGGAAGCAACCGCCGAGGGAACGGAGACCGCTGGACCAACCCCGCGTCCTCGCTCCAACGGAGGAAGCAGCGGGCATCGGCCAGAAGGTGGCTCACGCTCTGAGCTGACAGCCCCAGTTTCTCGAGGTGCAAGCGATAACTCCGCAGGTGCTCGCTCGTGAGACGCGACAATAGGTAGTGACCGAGTGCCGGGACGAGGTACTTCGCAGCACGCCGCTCGGTGAGTTTCTGGTTCTTCTCGTTCCGGGCGGTCGCAACGTAGCTTGCGATCCACCGCTTCAAGGCATCGCCGACGCGAAGTTCAGAAAGCGGGATCTCTGAGCCTCGAAGCTTCTTGAGGCGCGTGGCGGCCTCGTTGTAGTCGGTGCCGAGGAAGCGGCGCACGCGCCGGCCACCGATCTTCTGCTGGAACCAGTACCCGGGTCGGCCCTTGCGGCGGACCATGTTCTTCGGTAGGTGAGGCATCTCAGCCCTCCTTTCGGGCCTCGACCCACCCGGAAACGTCTTGCTCTCTGAACCTTACCAGCCGTCCGAAGCGGACGGAAGGCAGGCCGCGCTGCATGAGCCGCCGCACTGTCTTGGCGCTGACGTTGAGGTATTCTGCGACCTGTTGGAGCGTGAGCAGTTGGTCCATGAGGCCCTCCCGAAGGAGGGTTGGTGTCAGGAGAGACATTGAGGTGGCGCCCTTGACCGACGCACCGAGGCCCGCGGAGAAGGCCGAGCTTGTTGAAATCGCGCACTGCGGAGGGACAGTAACCTTCGAGATTCGCGAAGAGGCCGACGGCCGCATCTCATCCCGGGTTGCGATCCGGGGGTCGCGTCCGAACGCGATGGCGTTCGTCGCGGTTTACGCAATCTCTCAGGGCATCGCGGTTTCCGATTGCCGGATGGGGGGCATCAACCAGCCATTCAGCCCACCTCCGTTCGCTGGCTGTCACTCCGTCTTCCTTTCTTCCGACAGCACCGGCTTGTTCGGCAGGCAGTGCCGAGAATGCAGCGGGTACTGGCGATCCGAGTGGGGAAACCGGGTGTGTCCGTACTGTGGCGCTCATTGGCCCGCTGACTACATGCTTCTCACAGAGGCCCAGCAGCACTACGTCGCGCAGTACTGCGCCAAGATCCGGGAGGTGTACGCCGACCCGAAGCCTGGCGACTACGTCATCGACATGGACGCGGTAGCTGACGCTGTCGGAAGCGTGTCACCTAAGCCACCCTTCTACTACGCGGAAGAACGCCAGCAGAACGAGTTCAAGTGCGAAGCCTGCGGCGAGGCCAGCGACGTCCTCGGTAGGTACGCGTACTGCTCATCCTGCGGCACTCGCAACGGCGTCCAAGAGCTATCCGTGGAGATCCAGAAGATCCGCGATCGAATCAACGCCGGCGGACCCTACGAGGGGTATGTAAAGGACCTCGTGTCTGCCTTCGACTCACTCGCCGGAAACCACGTCGATCAACTACTCGCGAGGGTTCCGCTCACGCCTGAACGCAGAGCTCGGATGACCAATCGCCTCTTCCACGATCTGCGGCGAGTCGCCGCCGATTTCAAGGACGTCTTCGACATCGACATCCTGGGCGGCTTCGGCGACGACGAGATTGCGTTCGGCACGCTCATGTTCCACCGCCGGCATGTCTACGAGCATAACGGCGGCGAGGCCGACGAGAGGTACATCGCCAACAGCGGCGACAATGTCCGCGTGAAGCAGGCACTTCACGAATCGCAGGAGTCGACCCACCGACTGGCCAACGTGATTTCACGGCTCGGCACCAACCTCCACAAGGGCTTTCACGAGATCTTTCCTCCCCTTGATGAACCGATCAAGCTCTACCAGACTAGGAAGAGCAAAGGCTGGGTCACTTAGGCCTGTGGACAACCGGCCCTAGACGGAACGCGCAGTCGTGGCACACTGACGGCAATGTCCGGCCAAACCATCGTGCATCGCGCGGCGAACTCACCAACCAGGCCGGACAGCCTGGTGGGTTCGCGTCTGCGGGGACTCGGCAAGTGCGGCTCGTCCGGCTTGCCCGGTCCCCGGAGAAATCCCGCCCGGGGTATAACGGCAGGGCGCTAACACGGCCGTTCCAGCACACGAAGCCGACCGACGGCGACGGTGATGCCTCTGGCCTGCGGGTCCGCAGCTGATTCCCGCAGCAGAACCACGCTTCCACTTGAACTCCGCAGCCAGAGCGGACAGAGCGTGTCTTTACCAACGCGACGATGAAGGAACGTCTTGGGGAACCAATGGAGGGGCGCTTCCGAGCCTCTCTCTGGCTCAGGTGATGACAGTTTGAAGGTGGAGAAGCCGATGGCAGCAGACGACAATGCGCCGAAGAAGGTGTTCTTCAAGACGATCAAGGAGGTGCGCGGCAACTACCTCGCCGAGTACTCCCCACCAAGAGACGAGACTCCTTACGGCGCGCTCACACTCTCCTGCGTTGATCCTGCCACCGATCCTGAGGTGGCTCATGCGATGGAATCCGAGCTCGCCGTCTGGGCACTTCGCTACCGCTTTCCGCTTCTCGTGTCGGCCTTCGATCCGGCCGGTGACTTCATGAAACTCGAGTCAATCCGCCCGTCACCGTTCCTGGTTGGGTGGCCCAACCCGGACGGAACCGTTGAGTCACACTGGCGCTGGTTCGAGGACGGGGAGATTCCCAAGCCGCCGCTCGATTCGGCTCATCTGCTTCAGGTGTACAAGGGCGTTCCGTACACCACGCCGGCGAAGATCGAAGTTGAAATCAAACAACAGGCACTTGGATTCAAGATCCTCAAGTGGATCCTGGTCCTCGTCTACGTCATCGTGCCTGCGGTCATTCTGATCCTCGGGGTCACCAACCCAATCGTCGGCTGGACCACCTTCGGCGTTAGCCTCCTTCTACTGATCATGAAGATGCTCGTGAACCGCGCCGGGATTCCCGGAGGCTCCATTCCTTGAGAGGATGGGGGCATGGGCAGACCGAGCAGGTATTCGCCGGAAGTACGGGACCGTGCGGTGCGGATGGTCCTGGAGCACCAGGACGAGCACGAGTCGCAGTGG
>DASSIL010000329.1:0-6964 GCA_035691925.1 Gemmatimonadales bacterium | reverse complement strand
TGCGGTGCCTGCACCGTGCTCGTCGACGGCCAGGCGGTTCGCGCCTGCACTACGTCCCTCAAGTCGGTCGAGGGCAAACGCGTGACCACCATCGAGGGCCTCGCCGACGGCGACCGGCTCAAGCCGATCCAGCAGGCGTTCATGGATCACGCCGGCTACCAGTGCGGCTTCTGCACGTCCGGGATGATCGTCGGCGCCCAGGCCCTGCTCAACGCCAACCCCAAACCGACCCGCGCGCAGATCGTGGAGGGCCTCGACGGGCATCTCTGCCGCTGCGGCGCGCACGTCCGCATCATCGCCGCCGTCGAAGCCGCGGCGGGAGGTGCCTCATGAGACCCGACCAGGGTGAGATGATCGTCCCCGAGGGTTGGGGATTCGTGACCACCATGGACCGGCGCGAGTTCGTGACTCTCACGAGCGTGGGACTGCTCGTGATGTTCGGGATCAAGCCGACGCCGGACATGGTGCAGGCCAAGTGGAATCCGGCCGGCATGCAGGAAGCGACGTCGGACTTCAACGCGTTCATCCATATCGGCGCCGACGGGCGCGTGACCGTGCTGGTCGGCAAGATCGAGATGGGGCAAGGGGTGATGACGTCGCTGCCGCAGCTCGCCGCCGAGGAGCTGAACGTGCCGCTCACGGCCGTCGATGTGGTCCTCGGCGATACCGACCTCTGCCCGTTCGACCGCGGGACGTTCGGCTCGCTCAGCGTCCGGTCGCTGGGACCGGTGCTGCGTGCCGCGGCCGCCGAGGCGCGCGCTGTGCTGACGCAAATGGCAGCCGAGCGGCTGCAGGTGGACGTCGCCGACCTCGAGGTGAAGGACGGCGTCGTGGTGTCGCGCAAGGACCAGAGCAAACACGTGAGCTACGGCGAGCTGGCCGCGGGTAAGCGCATCGAACGCAAGCTCGAGGGCAAGGCCGCGCTCGAGCGCGTCGCCGACTTCACGGTGGTCGGGAGCTCGACCCCGCGCCGCGACGCGCTGGCCAAGGTGACGGGAGCAGCGAAGTACGCGGGCGACGTCGTGCCGACGGACGCGTTGCATGCCCGCATCGTGCGTCCGCCGGCGCACGGCGCGACGATCACGGCGGTCGACACGTCCGCGGCCGAGCGGCTTCCCGGCGTGCGCGTGATTCGCACCGGCGACCTGCTGGCGGTGCTGCACCGGCACCGCGACGAAGCCGACGCCGCGCTCCGCGCCGTGAAGGTGACGGCCACGCCGTCGCCGTCACGCCTCACCAACGACAACATCTTCGACCATCTCGAGGCGGTCGCCCCCGCGGGTCGCGCGGTCGCCCAGGGCGGGAACGTCGCCGACGGCGAGCGCAACGCCCGGCAGGTCGTGACGCAGAAGTACCTGAAGGGCTACGTGTCGCACGCGGCCATGGAGACGCACTCCGCAGTGGCCCAGGTGGGGGCAGACGGCAGGGTGACCGTGTGGGCCAGCACCCAGACACCGTTCCCGCTACAGACGCAGGTGGCGCGCACCCTCAACGTGCCGTTGGCTCAGGTGCGCATCATCACGCCGTACGTGGGCGGCGGGTTCGGCGGCAAGAGCGCGGGTCAGCAAGCGCTCGAGGCGGCGCAGCTGGCGGTCGTGGCGAAGCAGCCGGTGCGCGTGGTGTGGGATCGCGACGAGGAGTTCTTCTTCGATACGTTCGACCCCGCCGCGGTGATCTCCATCCGCGCCGGGCTCGATACGTCACACAAGATCGTCTCCTGGAACTACGAGGTGATCGGCGCCGGCGGTCGTGGTGCCGAGCAGTTCTACGACATCCCGCACCACCGCACCGTGGTGCGCGGCGGCTGGCAGGGCAACGACAACGCCATGCACCCATTCGCCATCGGACCGTGGCGCGCGCCGGGTGCCAACGCCAACTGTTTCGCCCGCGAGTCGCACATCGATCAGCTGGCGGTGAAGTCGGGGATGGACCCGGTCGCGTTCCGGATGCTCAACCTGAGTGACGCGCGCATGAAACGCGTGCTGCAGGCGGCGGCAGACAAGTTCGGCTGGCGGCCCGCGGCGGCACCGAGCCGGCGCGGCTACGGCGTGGCGTTGGGAATCGACGCCGGCACCTACGTCGCGACCATCGTGGAGGTGGCGGTGGCGCCCGCCACCGGAGCCCTCACCGTCGAGCGGATGGTGTGCGCGCAGGACATGGGAGTGGTGGTGAATCCCGAGGGGGCAATGCAACAAATGGAAGGCTGCCTCACCATGGGTCTGGGCTACGCGCTGAGCGAGGAGGTCCGCTTCGCGAACGGGCAGGTGCTGGACCGCAACTTCGGGACCTACACCCTGCCCCATTTCTCGTGGCTACCGAAGATTGAGACGGTGATTCTCGACTCGCCCGATACTCCGGCGCAGGGCGGCGGCGAACCGGCGATCGTCACCGTGGGGGCCGCGCTCGCCAACGCGGTGTTCGACGCGACCGGCGCGCGGGTCGTGCAGCTCCCGTTGACCGAGGCCCGGGTCAAGGCAGCGTTGGCGCGGGCGTAGGCTCGTCGGGCTCCCCGATCGGCGCCCCGGGCGGCACCTCGGGAACCGCAGGCTCCGTCTGTGGCGCGTAGGGGCGCTCGAGAAAGCGGCGAATGTCCCGCGCCAGCAGCGCGGCAGCCGCGGCGGTCGCCACGTCCCCGCTCGCTCGGCTGTCCAACTCGCCCGCCTTGCGCTGCAGCTCGCGCGACGCGATCGCCCGGACTTGGGGCATCGCGGCGGTGGCGGCGAGGCGTATCACGCGCTCCGCCACGATCCGCTCCGTTGCCCGGGCGATCTCCGCCTGATACCCGTCGGCCGTCTTCGCCCCACCGGTAGCGGCGAACAGTGAATCGATCACCTCGTCGAGACCGGGGAGCGACGCATCGAGGGCATGCTGCTCCACGAGTCGCGCCGCCCGCTCGCCGTCCAGCACCGCGTCCACCGTCACGCGGGCCGCCACGACGGCCGGCGTGATCGCGTCGAAGGTGACGCCGGTGTAGCGCGGGAACAGCTCGCGCGTCGCGTCGTAACCCTGGGGACGCGGCGGCAGGATCTTGCGCACGCCTTCCGGCACAGTCAATTCGGCAGGCGCGATGGTGCGATCGAGGGCGCCGAGCGTCGCGCGCTGCACGGCGGCGGAAACGGGAGCCGTCGGGGTCCGGCCGTCGCCGCGCATCGCATAGATGAAGTCCTGCCCGCCCAGCGCGGTCGCGCTCGCCTCGACCTGGTAGCGATGGTGCAGATAGAGCGGCACCAGCGCCTCCTCGATCTCCGCCACCGGCAGCCCGCGGCGGATCACGTTCTCGCCGAACCGGTTCAGGGCCGCGCGCCGCACGTCCATCTCGAGGTTGAGCTGCGCCGCCGGATCCGTCCCGTTGGACCACTGGTCGGCCCTGGGCGTGGCGCTGATGTCCTGATTGGTGAGAAAGATCAGATCCCTAGACCAGGCGTCGTCGAGGATCTGCTGTAGCGCTCGCGAGTCATCCGTGCCCTTGGGAAACTCCTGGTATCCCCAGGTGATCGCCACTTTGTCCCAGGCGCCGATCCCCACATCGTAGACCTTCGAGTAGTCGAGCGACCCGTCGGGTTTCAGCGTGACGAGCGGCGCCGGATAGTCCATCACCGAGATCCGGCCGAGGCGGCTGTCGTAGTAGTTGTGCGCCAGCCCCAGCGTGTGGCCCACCTCGTGAGCGGCGAGCTGGCGCAGCCGGGCGAGCGCCCATTGCTCGAGCTCGGGCGGGGCCTCGTCTCCCTTCGCGTAGGGCGCCAGCAACCCTTCGGCGATCAGGTAGTCCTGACGCACACGCAGCGAGCCGAGCGTCACGACGCCCTTGATGATCTCCCCGGTGCGCGGATCGGTGACCCCGCCGCCGTAGCTCCAGCCGCGCGTCGAGCGGTTCACCCAGTTGATCACGTTGTAGCGGATATCGAGCGGGTTGATGCTGTCGGGCCGCAGCTCGACGCGAAACGCGTTGCGGTAGCCGGCCGCCTCGAACGCCTGATTCCACCAGCGCGCCCCCTCGAGCAGAGCCGAACGCATCGGCTCGGGCGTCCCAGGATCGAGATAGTAGATGATTGGCGTCACCGGGTCGCTCACCTTCGCGCCCGGGTCCTTCTTCTTCAGGCGATGGCGCGTGATGAAGCGCCGCACAATGGTCTCCTGGTTGCCGAGCGGCGCCGTGTAGTCGTAGTAGGAAAGCGGAAAGAACGACGAGCGCGCGTCGTAGGCCCTTGGCTCGTACCCCGGTCCCGGCAGGGCCACAAACGAGTGATGCGCCCGGAGCGTGGCGGCCTCGGCCGAGGCGGCGACGTCGCCCACGCCCTGGAAGAACGGGTCCACGGAGCGCGCTTCCCCCGGCTGGCGTACGAACGTCAGCTCGACTTCGATCTCCGTGTTCCTGGGGAAGTTCTCCGTCTCGACGAGGCTGAAGGCGCTGCGGCTCGTGTCGAGCTTGTACTCGCCGGGCCTGAGACGCGGGCCCATCCCCGTCACGTCGCGCACCAGGAAGTCGGTGAGATCGACCAATACGCGACCGTTCGATTCGGCGCCGACGGTGAAGCCCCACAGCACCGACGGTGCGAACGCGTCGTGCACGTCGCGGATCTCCGCGGGGCTCGTGCTGCTCGCGCGGAATGTGTAATTCGGCTGTTCGAGCAGCACCTTGGGGCCGACGCGCCGGAACCGCACGACCCGCTCGTCCTGGATCTGGCCGCGATCGAGGCCGATGTCGTTCGATCCGAGGCCCGTGGCGAGCCCGCTCACCCACAACACCTCGCTGTCCACCCGGGTCACTTCCATCCACAGGTGGCCGGCCTTTTCGTCCCAGTACAGCGGGAAGTAGCCGTCCAGCTTACGCATGCCGGCGGTCTTCTCGGCGATGGAGGGGGTTGGGGTGGCCGCCTGGGCGCCGAGCGCCGCGACGGCGATGGATTGCAGCGCGATCAAGAGGAAAGGACGGTTGCGCATGCGTTGGATACTACACGACTTCGCTGCGGTCCGCGGCTAATAGGCGCGGCTCGGCTACCTGTCGCTGAGAGCGACGTGAGAAGGCCTGGTGGCGTTCCTCAAGTCGCTGTAACAATTACCGGCATGACCCCCTTCGTGGGCTTGTGCTCGCTCGCGCTGGCGCTCGCGCAGGGTCCCGAGCCGCCGGCCGCCCTGGTCCGATTCCTCCGCGAAAGCATCGCACTGGCCCCGGATCAGCTCGCCGCCGCCACCCGTGGCGAGGCAGTCGTGAAGGTGCTCGACACCCGGGAACGACGCGATATCGCCGTATTCGGGATCACTACGGTCGCCCTGTCGCGCGCGGCGTATGTCGCGCGCGTGCGCGATTCGAAGACCTGGCTGCGCACCCCGACCCGCAGCCAGTTCGGTCTCTTCAGCAACCCGGCAACGCCGGCGGACGTCCAGGCGTTCACGATCAGCCAGCGTGACGCGAACGAGATGAAGGACTGCAAGCCCGGCGATTGTGTCGTCAAGCTCCCCGCCACCGATATGCAACGGATCCACGCGGAAATGAATTGGTCTGCGCCCGATCTGGTGGCGCAGCTGAGCGCGTACGGGCGCCGCCGGCTCGTCGAATACGTGACCGATTACCGTGCCCGCGGCGACTCGGCGATGGTGGTGTACGACGACCGCGGCAACGTGCACGCGAGCGACGCGTTCGCCGCGCTGCTCGCCGAGTCGCCCTACGTCTATCAGACCGTGCCCTCGCTCGAGCGCTACCTGGCGTCGTACCCGCGCGCCACCCTGGCCGACGCCAGCGAGGTGATCTACTGGTCGGAGGACGTGCTGCCCCACCTCCGGCCGATACTCAGCGTCACGCACCAGGTCGTCTTCACCCCGCCCGAGCTCCCGGGAATGACCCTCATCGCCGCCAAGCAGATCTACGCCGATCACTATTTCGAGGCCGCGGTCGACTTGACCTCCATCGTGGATGGCCAGGGACAGGGCGGCCGGCCGGCGAGCTACCTGCTCATCTTCCGGCGCTACCGCTTCGACAACATGCCGGGCGGGCTACTGAACATCAGAGGCAAGGCCGTAGGTGCGCTGCGGGATCAGATGCTGGCCGACCTGCAGCGCGAGAAAGCGGGTGCTGAAGGGACGATCGGGCCTAGATAATCGTTCCCGGCTTCGGGTCTGGTCTTCATCGCCGCTTCATTCGTGTTTCACGCGATTCCCGCCAAGCTGTCTCATGGCGACCTCCACTACTGCGCCCGCGCTACCCCAGTTGCTGCGCGGGCTGGCGCGCTCCATCGGGAACACGCCGTTGCTCGCGATCCGCTGTCGCTTCCGCGGGCGCGAGCGCACCATCTACGCGAAGTCCGAGCAGCTGAATCTCACCGGCAGCATCAAGGATCGGATGGCGTTGCACATCCTGACGTCCGCGTACGCCAGCGGCGCGCTGCGGCCGGGCGACACGATCGCCGAAGCCACCAGCGGCAACACCGGCATCTCGTTCGCCGCCCTGGGCCGGGCGCTGGGCCACCCGGTGACGATCTGCATGCCCGATTGGATGAGCCGCGAGCGGGTGGAGCTGATCCGGTCGTTGGGCGCCACCGTCATCCCGGTGAGCCGGGAGGACGGCGGATTCCTCGGGAGCATCCGGAGAGTGGAACAACTGGCTGCGACTCGTCCGAACGTCTTCCTGCCGCGGCAATTCGAGAACCCCGCCAACGTCGCGGCACATGAGCGCACGACGGGTCCGGAGATCTGGTGGCAGCTCGAGGCGGTGGGCCTGACCGCGGATGCCTTCGTGGCCGGCGTGGGAACGGGGGGGACGGTGATGGGCGTGGGGCGCTATCTCCGCAGCCGGAACCCCACAGTCCGCGTTTATCCGATCGAACCAGCCGAATCGCCCACACTGTCCACGGGGCACAAGGTAGGGAAGCATCGTATCCAGGGGATTTCGGACGAGTTCATCCCGGCGGTCGTGGACTTGGCGCAGCTCGACCGCGTCGTAGCGGTGTCGGACGGCGACGCCATTCTC
>DASSIL010000328.1:0-4766 GCA_035691925.1 Gemmatimonadales bacterium | reverse complement strand
AGCTTCATCGCCGCGAAGAGGTCTTCGTCGGAGAGATTCAACGCGCCTTTGTAGGCGAGGAACACCTTGAACGACGCCACCCCTCCTGCCACGATCTTGCGGAACTGGTCGTGCACCTTGGCGTCGAATCGCACGACGGACATGTGGAACGTGTAGTCGACGGCAGCCAGTGGTTTCGCCTTGTCGCGCCACAGCTCGAAGGCATCGTACGGCTCGTCTGAGGGACCGGGACAGATCATCTCGATCAGCGTCGTCGTGCCGCCTGTCAGCGCCGCGCGGCTCGCCGACTCGTAGTCGTCGGCAGCGTACGTCCCCATGAACGGCAGGTAGATGTGCACGTGTGGATCGATGAACCCGGGCATCACGTACTTGCCCGTGGCGTCGATGACTTCGGTGCCGGGCGGCAGCGTCTTGGGGTCGATCGACGGTTCGATGCGCGTGATCGTCTCGCCGGCGCAGTAGACGTCGGCCGTGTAATCGTCGGTGGCGGTGACGACCCGGCCGCCCTTTACAAGCAGGGGCACAGCGCTATGTGACGTTTGGGGGTTTGCTGTTTCCCCCGCGGCATGGCCGCGGGGTTAAGCAACCCGCACGGGGCTTGGCTCGGGTGGGTTAACCCCGGGCCCATGTCGGCACGCACGCAGCGCGGACCGTGCGTCACGGCACCTGCCTTACCATGTCCTCGTACGTCTCCGGCCGCCGGTCACGGAAGAACTGCCAGGTGCGCCGTACCTCCTCGATCATGTCGAGGTTCATCTCGGCGGTCACCAGCTCGTCCTTGTCCTCGCTCGCCTGGGCGAGAAAGTTGCCGCGCGGATCGACGAAGTAGCTCGAGCCGTAGAACTGGCCGATGTTCCACGGGGCCTCGGTGCCGACGCGGTTCGAGCACCCCATGAAGTAGCCGTTGGCCACGGCGTGCGCCGGCTGCTCGAGCTTCCAGAGGTACTGCGACAGCCCCTTCACCGTCGCCGACGGATTGAAGACGATCTCCGCGCCGTGCAGTCCCAGGAGCCGAGCGCCTTCGGGGAAGTGGCGGTCATAGCAGATGTACACGCCGATCGTGGCGTAGCGCGTTTCAAACACCGGGTAGCCGAGGTTCCCCGGTTTGAAGAAGTACTTCTCCCAGAAGCCCGCGGTGTGCGGGATGTGGTTCTTGCGGTATTTGCCGAGGTAGCTGCCGTCGGCGTCGATCACCGCGGCGGTGTTGTAGTACACACCGGCCATCTCGCGCTCGTAGATCGGCACGATCATCGCCATGTCGTGCTGCTTCGCCAGCCCCTGCATCAACTCGATCGTCGGGCCGGGAATCGGTTCCGCGATGTCGCACCACTTGGCGTCCTGGGAGGGACAGAAATACGGGCCGTTGAAGACTTCCTGGAGGCAGAGGATCTGAACGCCGCGCTTGCCCGCCTCGTCGATGAAGGGGAGGTGTTTTTCGAGCATCGCGTCGCGCACCTTGGTGACCGGTGCGTTCGGGTCGTTGATCGGATTCGACATCTGGATGAGGCCACCGACCACTGTGCGCGCCATCAGAACCACCTCGAGATCACGACTTTCTTGTCCGTGAAGAACTGCACCGAGTCCTGGCCATGAGCCTTCAGGTCGCCGTAAAACGACCCCTTCGTCCCACCGAACGGGAAGAACGCCATCGGCGCCGCGACGCCGATATTCACCCCGATCATCGACACGCCGCAGCGATAGCGAAACTCCCGAGCGGTCTTGCCGCTCGACGTGAAGATCGACGTGGCGTTGGCGTACGGGCTCGCGTGCACGAGCGCCAGCGCCTCATCGAGATCGGCGGCGCGGGTGATCGACGCCACCGGCCCGAAGATCTCCTCCTTGCCGATCGTCATCCCCGGGTTGACGCCGTCGAAGATCGTCGGTCCCACGAATTGCCCTTTGGGATATTCGGCGACGCGCGCCGTGCGGCCGTCGAGCAACAGGTCCGCCCCCTCCTGCACACCGGCGTCGATGTATCCCGTGACGCGCTCTTTCTGGCGCGCCGAAACGAGGGGTCCGAGCGTGACGCCGTGGTCCAACCCGTACCCGAGCCGCAGTCCCCTGGCGGCGCCGAGCAGCCGGTCTTTGACGGGACCGTAGGCCGCGCCCGTCGCGACGACGACGCTCCCGGCGAGGCAGCGCTGTCCGGTGCACCCGAACAGCGATTCGGTGACGATCTGGGTGGTGCGGTCGAGGTCGGCGTCGGGCATCACGATGATGTGATTCTTGGCTCCACCGAGTGCCTGCACCCGTTTGCCGTGCCGCGCCGCGGTGGCGTAGACGTGCCGCGCCACGGGCGACGAGCCGACGAACGAGATCCCGGCGACGTCGGGATGTTCGAGCAGCGCGTTCACGGCGTCCTTGCCGCCGTGCACCAGGTTGAGGACGCCCGCGGGGATGCCCGCCTCGTGGGCCAACTCGACCATGCGCTGCTGCGACAGCGGCACCTGCTCCGACGGTTTGATGATAAAGGTGTTTCCGCTGGCGATGGCGTAGGGCCAGAACCACAGCGGCACCATCGCCGGAAAGTTGAATGGAGTGATCGCGGCAAAGACGCCCATCGGCTGGCGCACGAACTCGCAGTCGATCCCGGCGGCGACGTCTTCGAGGGTCGCACCCATCATCAGGGTGGGGATGCCGCAAGCGTGCTCGACGTTCTCGATGCCGCGGCGGACCGATCCGCGAGCCTCGTCCAACGTTTTTCCGTTCTCCTGCGTCACGATCCGGGCCAGCTCGTCGAAATGCGCTTCGAGCAGCGCCTTGAAGGCGAAGAGGTAGCGCGCCCGCACGACGGGCGGGGTGCTGCGCCACTTGGGGAACGCGGCCAGGGCCGCCTGCACCGCGGCCTCGACTTCGCGCGCCCCGGAGAGGGGGACCCGCCCCAGCGACTCGCCCGTGGCGGGATTGGTGAGCGGCAGCGAATCGGCGGACCCGGAACGGACCCAGGTGCCGCCGATGTAGTTCGCAATGGGAACGTCTGCCGCCCGGGCAGCCGAAGCGATCGTGGTCGCCATATTGACAAGCCCCTGCAATCGTCTAACTAATTGTGACGTCCCAAGGTAGGGCTCCGGACCATAAGTGGGAAGGGAGACTCATGCGATTCGGGACTTTGCTCCTGATCGGCGTCGGCGCAGTGGCGACTCTCGGGTGCCCGAATTCCCAGCTGGTGCACATCGTCGGGGTCGGTGGCGGTGGGGGGGCGTCGCGGGTCCTCGTGTTCGTCGCGGAGCCCTCGACGGCTCACGTCGATGCGTTCATCACCCCGGCGATTCAGGTCGCCGTGGAGGACACCCTGGGCGTGGTTGACACCACGGTGACGGGCGGGGTCACGCTGACACTCAGCACCAATCCGACGGCGGCGGTGTTGTCGGGGACGACGACCGTGACCTTCACCGCCGGCGTCACGACCTTCAGCGACCTGACGATCAACAAGGCTGGGACGGGCTACGTGCTCAGCGCCGCCTCGGCAGGGTTGACCACCGCCCAGAGCTCGTCGTTCGACATCATTCCGTGAGGAGCTGAGGTTACCCCGCGGCGGCCATGGTGATGGCATGGCCCCGCGCCTTCAGCCCCTGCAGCATCGTGGATTTCTCCACGGCCTTGACGTAAGCCTCGTCGGGGGTGATCAGTTTCTTCTCCACGAGGTCGAGCAGGCAGTCGTTGAGCGTGATCATCCCGATCTTGCGGCTCGTCTGGATGATCGACGGAATCTGGAACGTCTTGCCTTCGCGGATCAGGTTCGAGACCGCGGGAGTCGCCAGCAACACCTCGCGTGCCGCGACGCGCCCGCCGCCGATCTTCTTGCACAGCGTCTGGCTGATCACGCCCTTGAGCGACTCCGAGAGCATCACGCGGATCTGCGCCTGACGGTCGGCGGGGAACTGGTCGATGATGCGGTCGACGGTCGAGGCGGCGGTGGTGGTATGCAGCGTGCCGAAGACGAGGTGGCCCGTTTCGGCGGTCTCGATGGCGATCGCGATCGTCTCGAGGTCGCGCATCTCTCCCACGAGCACGATGTCGGGATCCTCGCGCAGCGCCGCTCGCAGCGCCGTCTTGAAGCTTTCGGTGTGCAAGTGCACCTGGCGCTGCGTGATGAGGCAGCGCTTGTTCTCGTGCACGAATTCGATCGGGTCCTCGATCGTCACGATGTGGTCGGTGCGCTCGCGGTTGATGAGATCGATCAACGCGCACAGCGTCGTCGACTTGCCCGATCCGGTGGGTCCCGAGACGAGCACCAGCCCCTTGTTCAGGAAGCCGAGCTGCGTGATCTCCTTGCCGAGTCCCATCTCCTCGACGGTGACCACCTTTGCGGGAATGACGCGGAACACCGCGAAGGGCCCCTTGCGGTCGCGCGCTGCGTTGACGCGGAACCGCGCCAGGCCCTCGATCTCGTAGGCGAAGTCGGAGTCCCCGGTCTCTTTCCACTCGGCGCGGTTGCGCTCCGGCATGATGGCGAGGAGCATGAGCGTCAGCTGGTCGGCGGAGACCGCCTCGCCCTTCTGCCGCGTGATCTCCCCGTGGGTGCGGAACACCGGCGGCTCGCCCACCCGCAGATGCAGGTCCGACGATTCGCTCTGCACCAGGTCCCTGAGCAGCACCCCGAGCCGCTTCTCGGCACCCTGGAATTGATCCTCGGCGAACTCGGCGGGCAGGGCGGCGCGGCGCGCCGGCGGCTCGGGCGCGGCGGGCGGCATCGGCGCCTCGATCAAGGGTGCCGCGGCGATGGCGGACGGGCGTGGCCGGGGCGGGGGCCCCGCCGACTTCAC
>DASSIL010000327.1:0-2358 GCA_035691925.1 Gemmatimonadales bacterium | reverse complement strand
GACGGCGCCGCGGCTGCACATCGAGTTCGTGCAGATCCTCTCGGACGTCATCAACGACCTGGCGGGCGCCGCGCGGCCGGTCGAAGTCAAGCTGTTCGGTGAGCAGCTCGATACCCTCGAAGCGTATGCGAAGACCATCGCGCCGGATCTCGAGAAGATCGACGGCATCGAAGACCTGTATGACGGCGTCAGCGAGCCGGCCGCCGAGCTGTTGATGCACGTGAATCAGGCGGAGGCGGACCGGCTCGGCCTGACCCCGACCGACGTCGGCGATGCCGTCAGCGCGGCGCTGCTCGGCGTCCCGGCCGGTGAGGTACGCGTGGGCGATCATCCGATCGGCGTGCGGGTGCGTGCCCCCGACTCCGTGCGCTTCGACCCGCTGCGTCTCGCCGCACTGCCCGTGCTCTCGGGGAGAGAGGGCGACGCATCGAAGGTCACGCCGCTCGGCAGTCTCGCGACGTTCGAGCGGGCGGAGTCGCGGCTGGGGCTCGATCGCGAGGACCAGCAGCAGATGATCACGCTCACCGCCGACGTCAGCGGCCGCTCGCTCGGCGGCGTGATGGGCGACGTGCGGCGCGTCCTGGCCGCGCATCGACCGCCGGCCGGCGTGCGGATCGTGCTCGGGGGACAGTACGCGGGCCAGCAAACGGCATTCGCGGCGCTGCTCCTTGTGCTCGGACTCGCGGTGGTGAGCGTGTGCGCCGTCATGGTCGTCCAGTTCGAATCGTTCGTCGAGCCCGCCGTCGTGCTGCTCGTGGCGCCGGTGTCGTTCGTGGGGGCGCTGGCGCTGCTGCTCGTCACCGGGACGGCGCTCAACGTGTCGTCGTTCATGGGGCTGATTCTGCTGGTCGGGCTGATCGTCAAGAACGGCATCATCCTGCTCGACTTCACCCGGTTGCGCATGCGCAACGCCGGGCTGACGCTGGAGCAGGCGATTCGCGAAGCCGCAGCGGTGCGGCTGCGCCCCATTCTCATGACGACGCTGTGCACTCTTTTTGGGCTGCTCCCGCTGGCGCTCGGCATCGGCGCCGGGAGCGAGCTGCAGCGGCCGCTGGCGCTCGCGGTGATCGGCGGGCTCACCTTGTCGACCCCGATTACGCTGCTCGCGGTGCCGAGCCTGCTCGTCGCGATTCGGGGCGGAGATTACCGGGCCCCGCAGACGTCGTAGTCCGCGGCGACCCCCCGCGGAGTGATGCTCCTCACCCGACCCCTGCCCTCGGGGGCCAGCGGTTTTCCACCGGACCCTTTTTCGCGAACGCGGGTTGTAGGACGTGTTCGTCGACCCGGTCGTTCGCAGCACGCGTCACCCTCAGGGACGTACGAACACGGCGCTCGGCAGGTCCCGCGCCGGTTGCTCGTCAGACTGCGTGCATCACGGCCGCTCGCCTCGACTGACTGTCGGGGCCGGTGGCGCGGTCATCAATTTGGAGGGAAGTGGACCATGAACACCGTCGCCGCCGTCCTGTCCGCGTTGGTGCTCGGAGCCGGCGTAGCCGCCGCCCAGAGCCCCACGCCGACGGACAGCACAAAGAAGGTCGCGCAGAATCCGCAGGCCATGCAGATGCAGACCCCGTCGTATCGTCGGACTGTTCCGGACTCGCTCGTCGCGCAGGCGAAGATCACCGAAGATTCCGCGCGGGCGTTGGCGATGTCCAAGGTGCCGAACGGCGTCATCCAGACCCTCACGCTGGAGCGGCGTCGTGGCAAGCTGATTTGGTCTTTTGCCATCCGTGATCCGGCCAAATCAGGCAACACCCAGGTGTTCGTGGATGCGCTGGATGGCAGCATCACGAGCGGCAATCAGAAGTCATCCTCGTAGTTTTTCCCGCAGCAGTATTCCCTCCCGTGGCGGTCGGGCGACGACGAGTCGTCCGGCCGCCCGCGATGTCTTCAGGGGTTCGTTTCCCTTGCGAAATGGGGGTGGGGTGGTGATTTTCCGCCCCGCGCGCCGATAGCTCAATTGGCAGAGCAACTGACTCTTAATCAGTAGGTTCCAGGTTCGATTCCTGGTCGGCGCATGTTTCGAACGTCCACGCCCGTCGTGCGTTAGCTCGCGCGGCGGGCGTTCGTCTTTCTCGGCAAGTGGGGCCGCGCCGGCGCCCTCGAGCGCCGGCGTGGTCCGCACGCTACGCGCTCCGTCGTCTCGGACACGCAAGCATTTCGCGGCCTTACGTGGCGCCCGCCAGTTGCCGCCCCACGGGAAGCGACCGGATGCGCTTCCCCGTCGCCGCAAAGACAGCGTTGGCGAGCGCCGGAGCGACCGGCGGTACGCCCGGCTCGCCCACGCCTCCCGGTGGCCCGCCACTCGCGGCGAGGTGCACGTGCAGTTCCCGGGGTGCGGCGCTCATGCGCAACACC
>DASSIL010000326.1:0-4731 GCA_035691925.1 Gemmatimonadales bacterium | reverse complement strand
GACGCCACCGTCACGAAGGGGCAGCGCGTCGCGCGCGGCGAGGTGATCGGCCACGTGGGCGGCGCATCGTCCGACCAGGGCTCGCACCTGCACTTCGAGATTCGGGGGCCCGGACAGATCGCCTTGGATCCGTTGAACTGGCTCCGCTCGAAACCGTGAGGCGTCAAGAGAGGACGTCGAGAAGCAACGTCGAGATACTTCGTAATCGTCTCCCCGTTCGCGCCTCCTCTGGACGTCGTCTCTTGACGTTTCTTCTCGACGCCGTTTTGGTTTCCTGCAGCTCCCCTTCCAGCACATTGTCGGTTCCCGGCACGGTCGAGATCCGCGACGTTCGCGTCTCGTCCCTGGCCACGGGGCGCCTCGTGCGGCTCCTCAAGGATGAAGGCGACTCGGTACGCCGCGGCGATACGATCGCCGTGCTCGAGCAGCCGGGACTCGCGGCACTCATCGGGCAGCGCAACGCCCAGGCGGACGCGGCGCGGCACCGCACCGCCGACGTCGCCGCCGCCGTCGCGGACAGCATGCGCGCCGCGAACGACGTCGCCCGGGCGCTGCCGCTGCGGGACCGTGGCATCGTGTCGGCACAGCAATTCGACGCCCTCACGACCGCAGCATCCGCGACGACGGCCCGGGTACAGGCCGCGCGGGCGGCGGTGAGCGAAGCGCGCGCCGCGGCCCACGGGGCGGAATCGGTGGAGGCGATCCGGAACGACCTCATGCTGACGGCGCCCGCTGCCGGCGTGATCCTCACCCGCTACCTGGAGCCGGGTGAGGTGGCGGGGGTCGGCGTTCCGATCGTGTCGATCGGCGTCGTCGCCGATCCGTGGGTGCGGGCCTACATCGGAGAGCGCGACCTCGCCCGCATCCGGCTGGGAGCGGCCGTGACGATTCACGCCGATGGGATGGCGGGCACGGTCTCCGGTCACATTGTGGAGATCGCACCGCGCGCCGAGTTCACGCCGCGCGCCGCGCTCACCGATCGCGAGCGGGCCGATCTGGTGTTCGGCATCAAGGTGAAGTTCGAAGATCCCGCCGGACGGCTAAAGGCCGGCCTCCCGGTGACGCTGGTCGTGCCGCTCACGCCGTGATCGACGTCGCGGTCGACATCCGCGAGCTGACGCGCCGCTTCGGCGCCCTCACTGCCGTTTCTCAACTCACGCTCCAGATTCCTCGGGGCCAGGTATTCGGCCTGCTCGGTCCCAACGGCTCCGGCAAGACGACCACCATCCGCATGTTGTGCGGCCTGATCGACCCCTCCGCAGGATCGGCCACCGTCGCGGGGATCGATATCCGGGCCGCGCCGGAGCGCGTGAAGATGCAGATCGGCTACATGTCGCAGCGTTTCGGGCTGTACGAGGATCTCACCGTCGCTGAGAACCTGAGTTTCTATGGCGGGATCTATGGCCTGACGGGCCAGGCGCAGCGCGACCGCACCGCAGAGGTCGTGGCATTCCTGGGCATCGGCGGGCGGCTCGGCACGCTGGCCGGGCAGCTCTCCGGGGGGTGGAAGCAGCGTCTCGCATTGGGATGCGCGCTGCTGCATCGGCCACCCGTTCTGTTTCTCGACGAGCCGACCGCCGGCGTCGATCCCGCGGCGCGACGCAACTTCTGGCAGGCGATCCACGACCTGGCGCACGGTGGCACGACGGTGCTCGTCACGACCCACTACATGGATGAAGCCGAGCGCTGTGACCGGCTGGGGATGATGAGCCTGGGGCACCTGATCGCCCTGGGCACGCCGCACGAGGTGGCCCGTCAGGTCGGCGGCAAGACACTCGAAGACGCGTTCATCATTCTGCAGGAGCGCGACGAGCGATGATGGCCCGCTTCTGGCCGATGTTCCGCAAGGAATTCATCCAGATGAAGCGCGATCGCCTCACGCTCGGGATCATGATCGGCATTCCCATCGTCCAGCTGCTGATGTTCGGCTATGCCATCCAAACCGACGTGCGGCACATCCCCACGGTGGTGCTCGATCGATCGCGCACACCGGAGAGCCGCGATCTGATCGCGGCGTTTCAGAACACCGGCTCCTTCCGCATCGTGGAGTACGTCGATGGCCTGCCCGGGCTCGATGCGGCGATCGCCCGAGGGCGGGCGCAGGCCGGCATCATTGTCCCGGCCCAGTTCGCCCGGGACCTGGGCAGCGGCCGGACCGCGACGGTGCAGGTGGTGATCGACGCCGCCGACCCGCTCTCCTCACAGTCCGCGCTCGCAGCCGCCGCGGGGGTAGGACAGGTGCGCAACCTCAGCGCGCTCGCAGCCGGAGCGGGCCGGACCACCCTGCCGCTCGACGTGCGGGTCCGCCCGCGCTACAACCCGGGACTGCGCAGCCCGAACTACATCGTCCCCGGCCTGGTGGGAGTCATTCTCACGCTCACCCTCGTGCTCATCACCGCCATGGCGATCGTCCGCGAGCGCGAACGCGGGACCCTGGAGCAGCTCATCGTCACCCCGATCACCAAGACCGAGCTGATGCTCGGCAAGATCGCCCCGTATATCGGGGTGGGCATCGTGCAGATGACGGCGGTGCTCACCCTGGGCCGTTTCGTCTTCGACGTGCCGCTGTCGGGGAGTTTGTGGCTGCTGTACGGCGTCTCGCTGATCTTCGTGATCGCCAGTCTTTCGTTCGGCCTGTTCATCTCCACGATCGTGAAGAACCAGCAGCAGGCAATGCAGGTCAGTTTCTTTTTCGTCATGCCGAACATTCTGCTTTCGGGCTTCATGTTTCCGCGCGCCGCGATGCCGGCGTTGTTTCGCTGGTTCAGCCAACTCCTCCCCCTCACCCACTACCTGCAGGTACTGCGAGGCATCCTGCTCAAAGGGCTGGGAATCGACGCGATCTGGCCGCAGGTGCTGATCCTGTGCGGCTTCGCGATCGGACTCATCGGGCTCGCCGTTCGGCGGTTCCACAAGACCCTGGACTGAAACAACTGCGAAAGTCGAATGTCCAACGCTCAATGTTGAATGTTCAATGGTCCCCACTCGACATTGGACACTGGACATTCAACATTGGACATTCGCAGTTGTAGCTTTACCGAGTGCCGCTCCCCGCTCCCCAGTCCCGCTCCGCCCGGCTCCGCATGGTCCGCTCCCAGATCGTGCGCCGCGGCATCCGGAGCCCGCGCGTCCTCGCGGCGCTGGCGTGGGCGCCGCGCGAGTGGTTCCTGTCGCGCGGTCTGGAGTCCGACGCCTACCGCGACGGGCCTCTGCCCATCGGCAACGGTCAGACGATTTCGCAACCGTTCATCGTCGCACTCATGACCGATGCGCTCGCCCTGAGGCGTCGCCATCGCGTACTCGAGATCGGCACCGGCTCGGGCTACCAGACGGCGGTGCTCGCGCATCTCGTGCGCCACGTCTATACGATCGAGCGACTCCCCGATTTGCTGGTCGAGGCGGAAGTGCGCTTCGAGCGGCTGGGCCTGACGAATATCACGACGAAGCTGGGAGACGGGGCCGCAGGGTGGCCGGAGGAGGCGCCGTTCGACGGCGTCATCGTCACGGCCGCCGCGCCGCGCGTTCCCGAACCGCTGCTCGCGCAGGTGGCGGTCGGCGGGCGGATCGTCGTGCCGGTCGGCGATCAGAGCGAACAGGAGCTCGTGATCCTGGAGCGCGAGTCCGGCGGGTGGCGCGAGCGCTCCGGCGGCGGCGTGCGGTTCGTGCCGCTCGTCTCGCGTCTCGCCTTCCCCGCCGAATCGCCGCCGCCGTGACGATCCGCGCACCGGTGCCGCTGCTCGGCGCGCACGTGTCGACGCAGGGAGGCGTGGCGGCCGCGCCGGACCGGGGCCGGGCGATCGGGGCGACGGCAATCCAGATCTTCACCAAGACCCCCAACCAATGGCGCGAGCCCGTGATCGCGCCCGAAACGGTCAGCGCGTTCCGGGCACGGCTCGCGTGCTCGGGGATCCAGGCCATCCTCGCGCACGACAGCTACCTGATCAATCTCGCCTCCCCCGATCCCAACCTGTGGGCGAAGAGCGTCGACAGCTTCACGCGCGAGCTGGAGCGCTGCCGCGCGCTCGGGATCGCGTGGGTAGTGAGCCATCCGGGCAACTTCATCGACCACCGCGACGCCGGGATCGCGCGGAATGCGCGAAGTTACGCGCTCTGTCTCGCCCGCGTCGACGGTCCGGGAGTCCTGATCGAGGGCACGGCCGGCGCCGGCACCGCACTGGGCGCGACGTTCGAGGAGCTTGCGGCGCTGCGAGCCGCGCTCCCGGCCGCGCTCCAGCATCGTGTGGGATTCTGCCTCGACACGGCTCACCTGCACGCCGCGGGGTACAACGTCGCCAGCGATACAGGCGGGGTCTGGCGGGAATTCGACTCCTGCATCGGGTTAGGCCACCTGCATGCCCTGCATCTGAACGATTCCCGGGCTCGGGCGGGGTCGCGCCTCGACCGCCACGCCTGGATCGGCGAGGGAACGATCGGTCCGGAGGCATTCCGGCGCATCATGCGAGACCCGGTGATGGAGAAAGTGATTAAGATTATCGAGACGCCAAAGGGGGACGACGCCGTGCGACATGATCGACGCATGCTGCGGCGGCTGCGGGCCTATGCCCGCGGTCCGCGTCCCGCTTCCCTCCCCGCGCGGTGATGTCGCTGGCCACGGGAGTGTTGTCCGCCCGGTCGTGGTGGCGCGCCTGCGCCGCTGCGCTGCTGTGTGTGCAGCTGTCGGCCGACGCCGCGGCGGCGCTGCCCCATCCCAGTGATTTCTGGGTCGCTCCG
>DASSIL010000325.1:0-3698 GCA_035691925.1 Gemmatimonadales bacterium | reverse complement strand
TGGACAAATCGGTCCCGACCAGGTGGTGACGCCGGCCGATACGGCGGATATCGCTCTCGCGACCCTGAGCTATGGGCTTGGCAACTGGTATCTGCTGCGTGGCGATACCGCGAGCGCCAAACGCTGGTTCGAGCGCTCCGTTCAATCCGGTGGATGGCCGGCGTTCGGATTTATTGCCTCAGAGGCTGAACTGAGGCGCCTTCGGTAGTGACGCGGTGCCGGGGGTGGGGGCGCCGGACGCGTTGGACGCGGGGGCGCTCGACCCGGATCACCGTCCCGGATCTCAGTGCCGGCCAGGAGCACCTATGTCCGGGCCGTGCGGCCCCCGCGTCCTCGGCGTCCTAAGCCCCCACCCCCGGCGCCGCGTGGACTGGTGCAGAGTCCATACGGCATCGACCGATGACCGATGACGGCTTTATGGCGCCGTCCAGCCGTTATTACTCCGATTGACGTCCGGCGAGACCGAACGCGGATCGATCTCGATCTTAACGGGCTTTGACGCCGTCGCTGTCACCGTCGCCCACACTGCCCGCGAACCGCGCAGCCACGTCTCGACCGGCAGCTTCACCGTGCGGGTCGTACTGTCCGCGCCGGTGATCCGCAGTTCGACCGGGGCCACCATCTCGAGCCGGCTCGACAGGAACACGCGCGTCAGCGTCTGGGTCCCCGAATCCTGCTGCACCACCGAATCGACCGCCTGGTCGAGGTGATCGGAGCGCACGAACCAGGAGCGCCAGAACCACGACAGATCCTCGCCCAGCGCGTTGTTCATCGTGCGGAAGAAGTCGGCCGGTTGCGGGTGCTTGTACACCCAGCGCCGCACGTACTCGCGGAACGCGTCGTCGAACGCGTTCGAATCGACGACCTCTTCCCGCAGGAAATGCAGCGCCACCGCCGGCTTCCCGTACGCGTTCCAGCCGCTCATCAAGCCGCTCGGCGAGCGGTCCTGCGATTCCATGATCGGCGTCTCGACGCCACGATAGTTCTGCAGGAACGTCTGGTAGGCGCGCATCGAGCCGAATTCGAGTGTCTGGATCCGGGTCGTGTCCGCCGGGTAGCGCGACCGGAAGCTGAACCAGTCGATGAAAGTGTTGAATCCCTCGTCCATCCACGGGTAGAGCCGCTCGTCCGACCCGACCATCATCGGAAACCACTCGTGCCCGTGCTCGTGCGCCAGCGTGTAGTACAGCTCCTTTTCGTTCTCCGCATTGTCGAAGGTGATCATCGGGTATTCCATCCCGCCTACCGGTCCTTCGACGCTGATCGCCGTCGGCCACGGATAATGGAACCACCGCGAGTGGATCATCACGGCGTGGCGGTTCATGTCGGCGGCGGTCTTCCAGATGTCGGCAACGGTGGGCGGGTAGAACGCCTGCATCAGGATGCCGTCCCAGCTCGTCGCGTCCCACAGAAAATTCGGCGCCGTCCCCCACGCGAAGTCGCGTACGTTGGTGGCGCTGTAGTGCCACGTCCGCGTCGCCCCGGTCCGCGCCGGCAGGAGTGCTGGCGTCCCGACCTCGTCGCCTGCGATGATGTGGACAATCGTGTCGGCATGCTGCGCGGCGGCGAGCCGGGCACGGATCGTGGCCGGCAGCACCTCGAGCGGATTGCGCAGCACCCCGGTGGCGGCGAGGGTGTAGCCAGCCGGTACTGTGAGCGTCACGTCGAAGTCGCCGTATTCGAGATAGAACTCGCTCGCGCCGATGTACTGATCCGTATTCCAGCCGCGCACGTCGTCGTACACGGCGAGCCGCGGATACCACTGCGCCACCTGGTACAGCCAGCCGGTCGTGAAATGCTGCCGGCCGGTGCGCCCGCGGAGCGGAATCTGGTGGTGCCACGCGACCACGAACGACAACACGCCATGCGGCGGCAGCGGCCGGTCGAGGTCGACGCGCATCATCGTACTGTTGACGCGCCAGGTGAGCGGCGCGGCAGTGGTACGCGCTCCCGCACGCGCCGCCCGCAACGCCGCGACGCGTTCGATCGTCGCCCCGGCACGGAATCCCGGTTCCTGCCGGGCGCGCGGGTTGGTGAGCGGGGCGAACCGTGTGTCGGGGGACCCGGCGTTCATGTCGAGCTGCAGCCAGATGAACCGCAGCGTATCGGGCGAGTTGTTCGTGTAGCGGATCGTCTCCTCGCCCGTGATCGTCTGCGTCGCCGTATCGAGCGCCGCGCGGATCGTGTAATCGGCGCGCTGCTGCCAGTAGGCTGGCCCGGGCAGCCCGGACGCGCCGCGGAGCAGGTTCGGAGCCTCGAGCACGAGCGGACGGAACGGGGAGGTGTCGGGGACCCCGACCCGGATCTGCGGCGCCGGCGCCGGGGCGGGAGTCGGTTGCTGGGCGCGCGCCGCCGCGGCGACGCCGAGGGTAATACTCAGGAGGATGCCGAAGGGTGTGCGCATGGGTCCAAAGATCGTTGCCCCGTGCGGTTGGGCAACACCCGCAACCCTTTCCTGACCCTTTGCATCCTAGGAGTGTGAGGCTCCCCGCCCGTTGGGAAGCATTCGCCCAGGATGTTCGCTACGCCGTCCGCGGCCTCAAGAGCCGCCCCGGCTTCACCAGCGGTGTCGTCCTCACCCTCGCCCTCGGTATCGGCGTCAACGCCGCGATGTTCTCGGTCGTGGACCGGCTGCTGTTCCGGCCTCCGCCATTCCTCCGGACGCCCGACCGCGTGCACCGTGTCTACCTGGCAAACATGTACCGGGGCAAGGAATTCACGGGTGGTGGTGTCCAGTATGCCCGGTACGCCGACCTGACCCGCTGGACCACGTCGTTCGACCGCACCGCCGAATTCACAACCCGGCAGCTCGCCATTGGCGTCGGGAGCGACGCTCGGGAGATGACCGTCGCGGCCGTGAGCGCGAGCTTCTTCGGATTCTTCGACGCGTCTCCCGCCGTCGGCCGGTACTTCACGACCGCCGAGGACACGACGCCGACCGGGGCCGCGGTTGCCGTACTCGGGTACGGGTTGTGGCAGACCCGGTACGGCGGTGGCGACGTCCTGGGTCAGACGCTGCAGGTCGGCGCAACGCTGTATACGATCATCGGCGTCGCCCCGCGCGGGTTCGCGGGACTGTGGCCGGGGAAACCACCCGCCGTCTACGTGCCGATCACCGCATACGGCGCCGAGGCCGGGGCTACCCTGGGGCTGCGCGGGGAGAACTGGTACACGACCTACCACTGGACGTGGGCGTCGATGGTGGCGGCACGCAAGGCCGGCGTGAGCGCGGCGGCCGCCGAGGCCGACCTGACGGCGGCGTACCAGCGGAGCTACCGCGCCGCGGCGGCCACGAGCCCGCATATGCCCCCGATCGACGTCGAACGACCGCGCGCCATCGCCGGGTCGGTGCTGTCCGAGCGCGGCCCCAACGCCTCGGCCGAGACAAAGGTGGCCACCTGGCTCACCGGGGTCGCTGCCATCGTGTGGTTGATCGCCTGTGCGAACGTGGCGAACCTGCTGCTCGCCCGCGCCCTGCATCGTCGGCGGGAGATCGCCGTGCGTTTGGCGCTCGGGGCGAGTCGCGGGCGGCTGGCCGCTCAGTTGCTGACGGAGAGTCTGCTGCTGGCACTGTTGGGCGGCGCGGCGGGCGTGCTCGTGGCCCAGTGGGGTGGAGTGGTGCTGCGTTCCGAGCTGCTGCGCGACAGTGCCGGGGCGGGAGTCGTGGCCGATCCGCGCTCGCTGCTGTTCGCCGGCAT
>DASSIL010000324.1:0-10262 GCA_035691925.1 Gemmatimonadales bacterium | reverse complement strand
GTCGGTGAGCGCGAGCGTCGCCATGCCCCGCTCTACGGCGGCTTGCGCGAGCGCCTCGAGCGACGACGCACCGACCCCGCCGCCGATGATCGAGAAGGCGGAGTGGACGTGCAGGTGAATGAAATCGCTCGTCATCACTAGCCGCCGCTCAGGGAGACGACTCGGTCTCTGCGATCCCGCGCGGCGCCGGGGTGGGGCGGCCGGACGCGTTGGACGCGGGGGCGCTCGACCCGGACCACCGTTTCGGATCTCATTGCCGGCCAGGAGCGACCATGTCCAGGCCGTGCGGCCCCCGCGTCCCCGCGTCCTAAGCCCCACCCACGGCGCGGCGCCATTGAGTGCCGAGCCGTTGCTGAGCGACGGGGAAAATGGCGGATGACTTCGTTCATCTCCACGTCCACTCCGCCTTCTCGATCATCGGCGGCGGGGTCGGTGCGTCGTCGCTCGAGGCGCTCGCGCAAGCCGCCGTAGAGCGGGGCATGGCGACGCTCGCGCTCACCGACACGAACGGCGTGTACGGGGCCATGGATTTCCGCCGCGTTACGCGCGCCTACGGGCTGCGGGCGGTGTACGGTGTTTCACTCGAGACGGACACCGAGCGGGCGGTGGTGCTGCCGTTCGATGCTGACGGCTGGGCCACGTTGTGTCGTGCGGTGACGACGAAACATTGCGACACAGACTTCGCTCTCGGTGATCGGTTATCGGCTGATCGCGCGGGGGTCGCGGTGCTGTCGGCCGACACCGATCTCCTCGATCGCCTGGGGCGCGCCACCGGATCCGAGAACCTCTACGTCGAGCTGGTACCGGGGCGCGGGCGCGAGCGGGCACTGGCGTTCGCGCGCGCGCACCGACTGCCGCCCGTCGCCACCAATGCGGTGCGCTTCGCGCATCCCCAGGACCACGCGCGGCACCGGCTGCTGGCCGCCATCACGCGCAATGCCACACTCTCGACGATCCCCCCCGAGGTGATGGCGCCGCGCGATGCCTGGCTCAAGCCGGCGTCGGAGCTGGCGCGGTTGTTTCCCGATGCCCCCGATGCGCTCGAAAACACCGTCCTGCTGGCCGACCGCTGCCGCGGCGAGCCGCCCGAGGGGCGCGTCATCCTTCCCACGCGAGTCGGCGCTGAAGCGCTCGCCCGGCTCCGCACGCTAACGGAAGCGGGCGCCCAGGAGCGGTACGGCAGCGCGATCCTGTCGCCCGTCGTGCAGGCCCGGATCGACCACGAGCTCTCGGTCATCGCCTTGAAGGGGTTCGCCGACTACTTCCTCGTCGTCAAAGACATCGTCGATCACGCGCCGACGCACTGCGGGCGCGGCAGCGTGGCGAACTCGATCGTGAGCTACTGTCTCGAGCTGACGCACGTCGACCCCCTGGCGCAGGGCCTCGTGTTCGAGCGGTTCCTGAACCCCGGCCGTAAAGATCCTCCCGACGCCGACCTCGACTTTCCCTGGGACGAGCGCGACGCCGCTCTGGAGTATGTCTTCCGCACATACGACGGCGGGCGTTCTGCGATGGTGGCGAACCACGTCACGTTCCAGCACAAGGCGGCGCTGCGCGAAGTGGCCAAGGTGTACGGGCGCCCCGCTGCCGAGATCGGGGCTGTGACGAAGCGGCTGCCGTGGTCGGACGGTGGGCCGCTGCCCGAGCTGCTCCGGACGCATCCCAATTTCCAGACGCTCGCGCTGGGCGGAGCGTGGCCCGAAATCGCGCGTGCGGCCGAAGGGCTGGTCGGGTTGCCGCGCACGTTGTCGCTCCACCCCGGCGGCGTCGTGATCGTTCCCGATGCGCTCAGCAACTACGTCCCGGTGCAGTACGCGGCGAAAGAGATCGACAACGGAAAGGGCGTACTGCCTGTTCCCGCTATTCAATTCGAGAAAGACGGCACCGAAGACGCGGGGCTCGTGAAGATCGACCTGCTTGGCAACCGCTCGCTCGCCGTGATCCGCGATGCGATCGCGGCGGTAGCGGCCCATGAAGGGGTGGCGATCGACTACACCTCGAGTGATCCGGTGACGGACGAGGCGACCCGCGCGTTGTTCCGCAGCGGCAATACGATGGGGGTATTTTACACGGAGTCACCCGCCTCGCGGCTGCTGTGCCAGAAGAGCCAATCCGACACCTTCGATCTGCTGGTTCTCAACACCAGCATCATCCGCCCCGCCTCGAACCGCTACATCAACACCTACCTCGAGCGCCTGCATGGCGCTCCCTACGAGCCGCCGCACCAGGTGCTGCGCGACGTGCTCGCCGAGACGTTCGGGGTGATGGTGTACCAGGAGGACGTCGTGAACGTGTGCGTCGCGCTCGCCGGAATGGACGTATCGGAGGCGGACGGCGTGCGCAAGTCGCTCACCAAGAAGCGTCCCCTGAAGGAGCTGCGCGGCTACGAGGAGCAGTTTCGCGCGGGCGCGGCCGCGCGCGGCGTGGCGCCGGCGATCGTCGACGAGGTGTGGGCGATGATCCTGTCGTTCTCGGGCTACTCGTTCTGCAAGGGCCACTCCGCGTCCTATATCCAGGTGGCGCTGCAGTCGGGCTACCTGCGGGCCCATCATCCTGCGGAGTTCATTGCCGGAGTGCTGTCGAACGAGGGCGGGTACTACGCCCCATTCGCCTACATTGCCGAAGCGCGTCGCATGGGACTCGAGATCCTCCCGCCCGACGTGAACGCGAGCGACGTGTCGTATACAGGCAGAGGGCAGACACTGCGGATCGGGTTGATGGCATTGAAAGGACTGACGGCGGCGGGGCTCGCGGCGCTCACGACGGAAAAGGAACGTGGTGGTTCGTACGCGTCGCTCGACGACCTGCGCCGGCGCACCGGCCTCGCCCCCGCTGACCTGCGCGTGCTGGTGCAGGCGGGCGCCTGCGACGGAATCGCCCAGGGGCGCACTCGTCCCCAACTCATGTGGCTGGTGGACGCGGGGCTGACCCCGGGGCGTCGTCCCGGGGTTAACCCACTCGAGCAGGAGTCCCTGGTGTTGGACGAAACACCAGTGTCGGCTCTTCCTCCCCTGGAAGAGTACGATGCCGACCGCCAGCTGCGCGACGAATTCACGGTCCTCGGCTACCTCGCGTCGTGTCATCCCATGGCACTCGTCGCCGAGACGACACGCGCGATCCATCCCGTGGCGGCGTCGGCCCTGGGGCAGCACGTGGGCCAACACGTGACGTGCGTAGGGATGCTGACGACGGGGAAGCCGGTACACACGATCAAGGACGAGCCGATGGAGTTCGTCACCTTCGACGATGGCACGGGGCTCATCGAAACGGTGATCTTTCCCGACGTCTATCGGAAAGTCGTCCCCCTGCTCTTCGGAACGGGACCGTATATGATGCGCGGCAAAGTCGAGGTCTCGTATGGCGCGGTCACGCTGACGGTGACGGCGCTCGACCGGCTGGACCGCTACGCACAACGCCGCGGGCTGCCGTGGCGCCCCGTGACGACGAGTGCCACTGTTTGAGACGATGACGCAACCGGATCTCTTCGAGAGCGACGCGCTCCCCGACCCTCCCCGGGATACCGTGGCCCTGGCGCAGCGGCTGCCGCCGAACATCCACTTCGGGACGTCGACGTGGACCTACGACGGCTGGTCGGGAGAGGTCTATCATCGCAGCTATCGCGGCCCGCAGCCCGCGCGACGTCTGGAAGAATACGCACGCTACCCGCTGTTCCAGACGGTGGGAATCGATAGCGCGTTCTACGACCCGCCGAGCGAGGAGACGCTCGCCGCGTACGCGCGATCGCTGCCGCCGGGGTTCCCCTGCGTGAGCAAAGTGTGGGACCGCATCACGGCGCGGCGGTTCAATCAGGATCGCCGCTGGGGCAATCTCTCCGGTCTCAAGAATCCCGATTTCCTGAACGCGCAGCTCTTCAAGGACGCCGTCCTCACCCCCTACGCGCGCGCGTTCCGTGACCACACCGCCTGCTTCGTGTTCGAATTTCAGGCGATGCGTGGCAAGGACCTGCCCGACGTCGCCGATTGGGCCGACGAGCTCGACGAATTCCTCGGCGCCCTGCCGACGGACTTTCGCTACGCCGTCGAGCTCCGCAATCCCGAGCTGTTGCACGATCTGCACGGGCTCGTGCTGCAGCGCCACGGCGTCGCGCACGTGTTCAACTCGTGGACCGAGATGCCGCCGATCGGCGCGCAGCTCGATCTCCCCTGGACGTTTCCGGCGAGCTTCACCGTCGCGCGCGCATTGCTCAAGCCGGGCCGCAAGTATGAAGACGCGGTGCGCCAGTTCGAGCCATATGAGCAGGTGCGCGAGCCGCTGCCCGATCTGCGGCGCGACCTGCACCGGCTGATGACGGAGGCCGTGCGCCGGCGCATCGAGGCGTTGATCGTCGTCAACAACCGGGCGGAGGGCAATGCGCCGGGGACAATCCGCGCGTTGGCGGAAGCTTGGAGAGGCGGGTAAGGAGAGTTTCACAGGATCTTCAGGGCCACGCGCAGCGGGCAGTGGCACTTTGGCACCTTGTGTCAGGTGGGCAACGAGTCGCAGTCGCCTGCATTCGAGGTCCTGGGTGGTATGGCACGCACGTCGCGTCGTTCAGTCTGGCAGTGCATCGCCGGCATCGCACTCGTCGGAGTCCAAGCGACGTGTTCCGATAATCGAACTCCGACCACTCCGCTTCAGGCCCTTCCGGCGCTGACCGCGCCGCTCGAGGGCGGCATCACCCATACGCTGCTCACCTCGGGCAGCAACATCGTGAATCAGAAGGTCTATGTCACGGCCTCCGTTGCCCCCCGGCCGAATTCACTCGTCACGATCGCCGTGTTGTCGCACATCTCCTCGAGCGCTGCTCCGCCCCCCGTGGTCTCAGGGGGAGGGATGTCCGCATGGGTTCAGGTAGCGACGGTGACATTCGACGTCGTCGCGACCCCGCATAAGCGTCTCACGATCTTCCGGGCGATGCAGGCGGTGCCGGGCAGCGGACCGATCACCGTTACGTTTTCCAAGGCGCAATCCAATTGCCAGTGGATCGCGTCGCAGTGGGAGGGTGTGGACCAGAGTGGGACTAATGGCGCGGGCGCAATCGCTCAGACCGGCTTGAACAGCGCGGACGCCGTAAGTGGCCTCGCCGTTGCGCTTGGCACGTTCGGCAGCACCGGCAACGTGGCCTACGGGGTATTCGGCATGAATCGCAATGCGTTCGCCATCACGCCGGGCGAGGGGTTCACGGAAATCGCCGAGCAGCCGTCCGGTGAGAGCCCGGCAGCCGATCTCGAAGCCGAGTGGTCATTCAATGACAGCACGGTCGAGGCCGGTTGGAGTCCCTCCAACGGTGGAGGTGTCGGCGTCGAAATCCGGGCGAGCGAACCGTCGGCGCCGGTGGCGTCGGTGGAAGTCACTCCTTCGGCGCCAAGTGTCCCAGTGGGCGGTACTGCGCAGCTCACCGCCACCGTGCGGGATGCGGCCGGAAACCTGTTGCCTGGGCGGACAGTGACGTGGCAGACCAGTGACGCCACTGTGGTCGCGGTCGACGCCGCAGGTGTGGTGACAGGGGTCGCTCCGGGCACGGCAACGATTCGGGCGACGAGCGAGGGGCAATCGGACGAGGTCACAGTCACGGTCGTCGTTCCCGTCGCCAAGGTGGTCGTCACGCCGGCCGAGTCGAGTATCGAGCTACTGGAGACGATACAACTCGCGGCGACAATGCAGGACGCAGCCGGCAACCCGCTGACCGGCCGGGCGGTCACCTGGTCGAGCAGCACGCCTCTGGTGGCCACCGTCAGCGCGACCGGACTGGTGACGGGTGTCAACGCGGGATCCTCAACGATCACGGCGACGAGCGAGACCAAGAGCGGGACGGCGGCCATCACCGTCCTGGCTGGGCCGGGGATCCCGGTAGATTCGGTTGCGATCACCCCGCTCTCGGCGAGCGCAGCAGTTGGGGAGACGGTCCAGTTCACAGCTACGCCGCTGGATTCGGACGGTAAAGCAGTCTCGGGGAAGACGGTGACGTGGTCGAGCAGCGATCTCAATGTCGCATCGGTAACCGAGTCCGGTCTCGCGACGGGCGTCGGGCTGGGCACCGCCACGATCACCGCGACGAGCGAAGGGAAGACGGGCGTGTCCGCGATTACGGTGACCGTTCAGCTTCCCTGTCTCAGCCGCTCCGGTCCGCTCCTCACCTTGAGCGGCCTCCAGACGGCCGTATTCGACAATCGAGATCTCGCCGAGGCCACCCGCATCGACGCGACCACGGCACAGTTCCTCACAGGGACGGCCAAGGCCATCAGAGTTGGTGGAGGGCCTCGCAGTTGCCTTCGGGGCGGAGAGATCATCGGGCAGCTCCCCCCCTCCACGGACTGGATCACGATGCACGGCACCTACGCGATTCAGGTGGAGGGAATTCCTTACTTCACCCTCGAGGGGATGCACGGCTTCGACTACGGAGATGGCATTACGCTCTCCGACAGCTCGCGGAACTGGTCGATCCAGGGTGTCTACTTCAAGTACATGCGTGACGACTGCGTCCAGAACGACTGGCTGAACTCCGGAATGATCGACTCTTCTCTGTTCGACGGCTGTTCCACCGGGTTCAGCTCGAGACCGTATGCGACGACCGTGGACGGCAGCGCCAACGTGGTCGTCGTGAAGAACTCGCTCTTCCGGCTGCAGGATATGGACCAGGGGTACGAAGTCCCCGGTCACGGGGGCTTCTTCAAGTGGGCGGAGACGGGGCCGATGGTCTCGCTGTACAACAACGTGTACCGGGTGGACAGCCCGAGCAGCCTCGGCGGCCACACGCTCGGCCCGCCCGCGGGCAAGCTCAAGGACTGCGCGAACAACGTCATGATCTGGCTCGGGACAGGGCCGTTCCCCGAAGCCCTGCCCGCCTGCTACACGTTGCTGACCGGAACGGCGGGTCTCGCCTACTGGGACAATGCCGTAGGGATCTGGAGGGCGAACCACCCGACCGCGCTGGCCGACGTCGGGCCCCCGATCGTCTCCATACTTGCACCGACGGAGGGAGCGTCGTTGGAGGGGATTGTCACGCTCACGGCCACGGCGGTCGATGACCGGAACCTCACCGGCGTCCAGTTCCGCGTCGATGGGGTGGACATCGGATCCGAAGTGGCGACGGAGTCGCCCCCCACCAAGTTCTCGCTCTCGTGGGATTCCCGGGCGGAGGCGAACGGGACCCACGTCCTCACGGTTGTCGCGCGCGACGCCGCGGGGCACACGACGACTTCCGCAGGGACCACGGTGGGGATCGCCAATGGCGCGGCATCCCTCTCCACGGTTACGGCGTCACCGGAGACCGTGGTGGCCGGCGACGGCGTTTCGACGATCACCGTCACGGTCCTGGATGCCACTGGCGCTCCGATGAGCGGCGTGCCGGTCACCCTGTCGGCCACGGGGTCGGGGAACACGATCGTCCAACCCGCAGCCTCCGGAGCGGACGGTGTCACCGCCGGTACGCTGAGCTCCACAGTAGCCGGGGCGAAGACGATCACCGCTGTGGCGGGTGGGGTCGCCCTGAGCCAGCACTCCGTGGTCACGGTGACCGCAGCCGAACCTGACGCGTTGCGCTCGTCAGTGAGCGCGAACCCGACGACGATCGCGGTCGGGAGCGGCAGCTCGACGATCACGGTGACGGTCCGTGACCGGTTCGACAACCCGGTGAGCGATGCGAGTGTGGTGCTCGAGGCGAGCGGGACCGGGAACACCATCACCCAGCCGGGACCGACGAATGCGAGCGGCGTGACGAGCGGTACGTTCGGCTCGACCGATGCGGAAACGAAGACCGTTCGAGCAAGCGCCAATGCGATCCCGATCGGGCAGACGTCGGTCGATGTGACCGAGCATAAGCCTCCCGCCACGATCACTCATACTGTGCTGACGTCCGGCCACGAGATCCTTAACCAGCGGATCTACATCACCGGATCCATCTCCCCGGCTCCCAACGCGCTGGTTACGGTCGCTGTGCTGACACACCAGTCCAGCTCGGCGGCGCCGAATCCCACGCTGTCGGGCGGGGGAATGACGAGCTGGGAGGTTGTCGCGACGGTGGCCTACACTGGCGCAACACCGCTCGACCGGCTCACGATCTACCGCGCCATGAGCGCAGCACCGGGAAGCGGCTCGATCACCATCAGCTCGACGGTCACTGTTTCCAACTGTCAGTGGATTGTGTCGCAGTGGACGGGCGTCGATGTATCGGGGACGAACGGCTCGGGGGCGATCGTACAGACGGCCTCGGCGAACGGGACGGGGGTGACCAGCCTGACCGCCGCGCTGGGTGACTTCGCCGGTGCCACCAACGTGGCCTACGGCGCGTTCGGCGTGGCCACCAATGTTGCATCGGCCGTTCCGGGAAGCGGCTTCGCGACGATCGACCAACAGCCGTCTGGGGAGAGCACCATAGGGGACCTGTTTGCAGAATGGGCGGTGCTGCTGCGGGAGGTAACCGCGACCTGGCCCGCCAAAAGCGCCGGCGCTATCGGAGTGGAGATCAGGGCAGGCACGACGCCCTGATGGCAGCAGAGAGGGGAACGCCCCGGGACGATCCGCGCGCTGGCTGAAGCCTGGAAGTGACCCGCTGCGGAAACCCGAGGGTATGCAAAGGGGATTCCCCTCCTCTCCCTCGGGGTGTCGATGCGACGTGCCTTGTTTGCCTGCCTCACCGCGGTGGTCATGGCTGCCTGCTCGGATGACACCAGGGTCGTCTTCACGCAGGTGAACTGGATGGAGTGGCCCGCCGAGGTGCTCCCGGCGCAACCCTTTTCGGTGCGCCTCGTCGGGTTCAACTCGGGGTGCGGAGATCAGCACTTCGATCCTGGGATGATGGTCGACAACTCGGCGGTGACGTTCGAGCCGTTCTTCGTGTTCAGCGGTCCCCCGCTGGTTTGTCCCGTGGCAGCCGGCCGGACATCGACCGCCGGCCCGATCGCCGCGTTCTTCGATGTCCGCTCGCCGGTCGGGGGGCTCAGCGCGCCGTCCCCCCGCAGCTATGACATGCGTGCGGCAACCGATGTCTCCGTCCCTGTCACCGCGCCCGCCAGCATTCCGGCGCGCACCTTCGGGCAGATCGTCGTGCGCAGCGATTCGGTCGACTCCTCCCGCACAAATGCCGGCGGACGAGTTTCCGCGTCGCGCGATCTGAGCGGTTGTGTCAGAATCTTTGCGGGAGTGAACCAATACGTGGTCGAGAACCCGCCGTCCGACACGGCAACGTTCTGGTCGGCTTTCGTGCAGGGATACCTGCACAAGCCGGCAGCGCCAGCTTGCGGGGATAGCCTGGTCTTTCACCTGGTCAGTCGGAACTAGACTCCTCGGGACGCGCCGAGCCGCCGGGTCGTCGAGTGGAGCGTCTACCCGGTCGCCTTGGCGTCCAGATCCAATTCCCACTGCGGAGCCTGGAGATCTTTCCTGTATCGAGCCCGCATGTCCCTCCTTTCGAATCCGTATTTCGCCTGGAGTTTCGTCACTCGCCGCGTGAGTGCCTGGGCATAGGCCCGCGGGGCCGCGCCCCGTCCCGCATATGCGCGACGGTAGCGCTGCGCGAGGTGTGGAAAGTGCTCATCGAGGACCGGCAGAAATCGATCGCGAATCCCGGGGTACAGGCGCAACGGGCTCGCCGTCACGAAGCGTGCCTGTGCATTCCTGGCCGCCGCGAACAGGGCGTCGAGTCGCTCCACGTCGTCCGAGATCCCGGGGAGGACCGGCGCCACGATCAGCCCTGCGTTGACTCCCGCCTCGACGAGCCGGGTGACCGCACGCAGCCGCACCGCCGGCATCGGCGAGCGGGCTTCGAGGATACGCACGAGGCCGGTGTCGAGGGAGATCAGCGAGACGTGCACCTCGAGATCATTGCGCTGCTGTATGCGCTGCAGCACATCGATGTCGCGGGTCACGAGAGTGCTCTTCGTGATGATCCCGATGGAGAGCCCCTCGCACTTCGCCAGCTCTTCGAGCACCAGGCGCGTGAGTCGAAACCGTCGCTCGGCAGGTTGATACGGGTCGGTCGCGGTTCCGATCACGATCGGCGCTGCACGTTCGGCGGAGCGATGAAAGCGCTGCAGGTCGGCGCGCAGGGCGGTCTGAAGTCCGGTCTTGACGAAGATGCGCTGCTCGAACGCCTCCCACCCGTGGGCGCCGCGATACTCGACGAGCTGATTGCCGGCTAACCGGCCCGCGTCATGCGCGCGCTCCACCACGTAGCGATGGGCGAAGCGTGCGTAGCAGTAGGTGCACCCGAACTCGCACCCCACGTAGGGGTTGATCGACCAGAAATCCATCCCCGTTTGCTC
>DASSIL010000323.1:0-11722 GCA_035691925.1 Gemmatimonadales bacterium | reverse complement strand
AGCTCCCGCGGCGCCTTGTAGACGAGGATCGGCTGATGACGGAACCGGGACATGCCGACGCCGTGGGGAATCACCCCCAAGACCGGTATCCCCGTGGCGGCGAGGACGTCCTGCCGCGTGTAGACCGCGCGATCTCGGTATTCGCGCACCACGGCGCCCGACAACCCGATGATGAACCCGGCCACCAGCGCCAGGGCGAGACTCAGTGCGGGCCGGGGACTGACCGGCACCCGGGGGACCAGTGCAGCATCGACCAGGCGCACACTCGGATCCTGAGCGGCTTCCGCGACTTCCGCTTCCTTGAGCTGGGTCTGGAGCTGCGTGTAGATCTGCTCCAGCCCGCTGACGTTCCGATTCAGCTCGGCGACGCGGATTTCTTTCGCCGGGATGGTCTGCAACTGAGCATCGGACGTCACGAGGGTGTTGTCGATCGCGGCGATCTGGTTGGTGAGACCCTGCAAATAGGTCGAGGCGATGCCGCGCAGTTGCGCCCGCAGATCCTCGATCCGCCGGGTGAGCACCTGCACGTCCTCGTCCTGGGGTGAGCGCCGCGATAGCAGCTCGCTGCGCCGGTTTTCCAGCTCGGCCAGGGAGCTCAGCAGCAGAGCCCCCGCCTGGTTTCGCAGCAACGTGGGGAACGCGATCGCGGTGCGCCCGGTGGAGCTCGAGCCGGAGTCCCCCGCCGAGTGCAGCAGTTGAGCCAGGGCCCGGCGCTCGGCGTCAAACTCGTTGCGCTGCGCCCGCAGGTCCGCGAGATGGATCACGCCGCTGCTCGCCTGCTCCGGCAAACTGACGATGTGCTGGGCCTCTCGGAACCGCTTCAGCGTGTCCTCAGCCGCCTGCAGTTGCCGCGCCAGAATCGCCGTCTGCTCGCGCAGGAAGGCCGCCGTGCTCCTAGTCTCCGTCTGCTGCGCATTCTGGCGGTCGGTAATGAAACGGGACACCAGCAGATCGGGTACGGCGCGGACCAGCTCCGGGTCGGTCCCCCGATAGGCGACGTCCACGAGGTTCGCCTCCCGGCTGCGGCGGTCGATCGTGAGCGCGTCCTGGAGCTGCTTGACGGCGTCATCGAAATTGGCGACCGAGAACGTGATCGACCCGAGCCCCAGCATCTCGGGCGACAACTGGAGCTCAACCCCCCCGAACGTTGCGGTCGACCCAGTCACCACCTGGTCCAGCAGGACTCCGGTGGAATCGTCTCGCAGCTGGAAGCCATCGAGTCCAACGGGCTCCAGCGTGTACCGAGCCGCCGGCGCGGTGCGCGCAATCCGGACGACCGGAAAGATCTGCTCACGCGACACGCGCCGCGGCGTCGTGATCTGGAGCTGCAGGCCGAGCGAGTCGACAACGTCTTCCGCCAGCATCCGGCTGCGGAGCATTTCAATCTCCGTGCTGACCTCTGTCCCTCCCAGGCCAAGCGTGCTCAAGGGCGGAATGCGTCCCTGGCGGTCATCGATCCGGAGCGACGCCGCCGCGCGGTACGTGGGTCGAGCGGACTTGACGTACAGCACTGCGGCCGCGACGGACAGGATCGTGCACACGATCACCAGCCAGACATGCCGACGCAGGATATCCCACAGGTTCCCGGTGCCCTCTGCGGGGAGGGATTGGGGTGGCCCCGCGCCGAAGTGCGGTGCTCGCGGGCTCTCGTACGGAGTGACGTATCGGTTCATAGCTTCCTCGAGTCCTTTTTAGCGACGGAGCAGGAGCACCACAGTGGTGGCGGCCACCGAAAAGATCCCCGCGATGACTCCTGGGTTTCGACTGGCCCAGCTCCGCTCGGGAACGAAGAGCTGGTCCCCGGAGCGAATGGAGGAGCTGTTGATCTGCGTTCGCAACGTCAGCTGCACCGGGAGTTTTTCCCCTTGGCGGATCAGTTCCATATGATTGGGATTGCCCTCCGGTGTGGCTCCTCCGGCCAGCGCGAGTCCGTCCGCGACCGTCATGGTCGGATCCAGCTGGTAGAGACCCGGATTGCGAACGGCTCCGAGGACCTGCAACCGGCGCAGGAGAGTCACCTCGACCGAGGAGTGCGACAGGAACGCCTCGTAGCCCCGCACGATCCTGGCCCGGAACGCCTGCGCGGATTCACCCGTGGCGCTCAAGGATCCCAGCCGCGGAAGTACCACACTCCCGGTTTCATCCACCGGGAACTCTCCGGACAGGTCCGGCTCCCGCCAGATCCGCACCCGCACCAGGTCGCCCGGTTGGATCGCGGACAGGGCGGGCCGCACCGCGAGGGCCGATCCCGGAGTGAATTGCGTGGATGCCCCGCTCGCGCAGGAGAGCAGCAACACGACGAGGGCGCAGGCGGCCGAGCCGAGCAGCGGGCGGATCTTGTCCATCGGGAAGAACCTCCATTGAGTCGCGAACGGGGTGCGTGCGGAGTGCTTCACACGGCCCCCGTACCGCGGAATACGGCTGGAATCGTCTTGAGCAGAATCAGGGTATCGAGCCACAGCGACCAGCGGTCGATGTACTCCAGGTCGAGCGTGATCCACCGCGAAAAGCTCAGCTCGCTGCGCCCGCCGATCTGCCACAGGCAGGTGAGTCCCGGCCGCATGCTGAATCGCCGCATCAGCCAAGGCTCCGAGAATCGGTCCACGTCGCGCGTGGGCAGCGGCCGCGGGCCCACCAGGGACATCTCGCCGACGAGCACGTTCCACAGCTGCGGCAGCTCATCGAGCGACGTGCGCCGGAGCCACCGTCCCAGCGGCGTGATCCGTGGGTCCGCGCGGATCTTGAACACCGGACCGGCGGCCTCATTCCGCTCCTCCAGGTCCCCCTGGATTCGCTCCGCGTCCGCCACCATCGTCCGGAACTTGTACATGCGGAACCGGCGCTTCATGTAGCCGAACCGCTCCTGCGCGAACAACGCCGGACCCGGGCTCGTCAGCTCGATGGCGACGGCGATTCCGACCATCACGGGGGCGAGCATGATGAGCAGCACGAGCGCCCCGGCGAAATCGATCGCCCGCTTGACGGCGAGACCGTCGACGCTCGGGGTCTCCGTGAGCGACAGGACCGGCGCATGGTCCGGACCCGAATCCGTCGAGCCACCTCCGAACAGGTCCGCCGAGTAGCTGGCGGGCACGCCGACGCGCACGCAGGCCTCGATGCTCTGCCGGATTTCGTCGTAGCGGGACTTGATCGGGAGCCCGATGAACACGTCATCCACCACCCGATGCATCAGGATGTCCTCGAGATTCTGGACCCCACCGAGGTGTTCCGAGCCGTTCCCCGCCAGTGCGGGATGCGGTTCCGAATCGACGAAGCCGACCACGGTGATGTTCCGCGACGGGTCCGACTTGAGCTGATGGTACAGTCGTGCGGCGAGTGGACCGCTGCCGACCAGGAGGACTTGTCGTTGCACGCCACGACTCATTCGACTCACAATCCGAACCGAAGTCCGGAGCATCCCGGTCGCCGGAACGACGGCCACACCAAACAGCAGCGCATCCAGCGGGCTCATCAGGCCGCTGCGACTCGTAAGCGCAAACACCAGTGCCAGAAGGCAACCGACGGCGCCGGCGACCACCAGTCGGGGCCACTCTCCGTGGCCAGTCCGCAGGCGACTCGGGTTGTGCAGCCCGCAGAGCGTCAGCACGAACGGCCAGGCCCAGGCAATCCCGATGATGAGCAAGGCGTTCTTGATCGAGAGACGGATGGCGAGGAAGCCCCCCAATCCACGAGGCATGTGATCCAGGTTGCTCAGGATCACCACGCCCGCGAGTACGCAAATGGCCAGCACGGCGTCCGCACTGCGCCACACCGTGCGATGCCGACGCCAGGTCCCGTGCGGCACCTTCCAGCTTGTGGAGGACCGGTTCGAGTCAGCAACCGGATTCGAAGGGGATCGACCTGGACGAACTGCAGCCCGCGTTGGACGGATTTCAGCCGTCGCTGACATGATACCGTCCAACCCCGACGAGGTCGCGATAGACCCCGTCAACTCTCTCGGTGCGTCGCAGCTCGATCGGGCGTCCTTTCGGAAAAACGGGCATTCTGGCCTCACCGACGACAGGTTTCACGGCGGATTCATCCGCCTAACGTGCGCGCGTGACAGCATTTCCTGCTCCAGGTTTTATAACCGCGGGCATTGGTGTTTCCTATCGATCGTCCTCCCTATTTCCTATCGATCATCCTCCCTACTCCAAAGGGGCGAGGGTGAATCGTCATGTCGTGTCGATCGTCGGAGGGAGTCGTTGAGTGATCGCGAGGCATCTTCAACACGACGTGGAGTCGACCGTCTCAACGGGTAACGCGAGACCTCGATCTCCACGAACGCGACCGCGACTGGTCACGGACGGAACCGGCAGGATGCACCGTCCTCAACCGCGGCGTTTCAGGACCGTGCGGCGCCGAGAGCCGATCGCTCGGACAACGGCGTCTCACTGTTGAGCGCGTCTGTCGTCATTACTACGACGGATAGCCCCCGGTGCTCGCGGGAGGTAGGCTGCGCGCAGTGTCCAGCCTGCCCGGAAGTCTGGGAGGCGCGCACTGGAGCATTCTCATCACCCGGTTCCGCTAGGAGCAGTCCGATGACCCAACCCATGAAGCACCGAACGCCAACCCTGCTTGCCGCAGTCGCCGTCGTCGCGCTGCTGGCCGCGGCGTGTGCGGGTTACACCGCTCGATTGGCGACGATTACCGTCATGCCCGATGCCCGCCTGGCCGCCAATTCCAGTCAGCAGTTCACGGCGGAAGGCCGGGATACCCGGGGTGCCCTGTTCGACATCAAACCCATCTGGTCGGTCGTGGCGAATGGTGGCACCATCGACGAACATGGCCTGTTCGTCGCGGGCTCGACGCCCGGCACGTTCCTCAATACGGTCACGGCCACCGACGGCAACATCGTCGGCTCCGCGAACGTGACGGTGACGCCGCCAGCGGCACCGGTGCTGCACCCACTGGCGAGCATCACCGTTACGCCAGCGGGCCCGGATACGATTCCCGCCTCGGCCACTCGGCAGTTCCTGGCCGAGGGCAAGGATTCTGCCGGGACCATCGTTTCATTCTCGCCCACCTGGTCGGTTGTCGCGGGTGGCGGCAGCATCAGCACCGCGGGACTCTTCACCGCGGGTACGGTGCCCGGGATCTATGCCAATACGATCAAGGCGAGCAGCGGCACGATTGCCGGGTTCACGACGCTGACGGTGGCGTCGTCCGCCGCGTCGCTCTCGACGATGGCGGAGCTCGTGCACTTCGCGTACGACAAGTCGGATCTCACCGATTCCTCGCGTGCGTCGCTCGACAGTAAGGTCAAGGTGTTCCAGGCTAATCCGGCGATGCGCATCCTCATCGTGGGGAACACGGACAGCCGTGGCACTGGCGCGTACAATCTCGCGCTCGGCACGCGGCGTGCCGAATCGGTCAGGGACTACCTGGTCGCGCAGGGCGTGGCGTCGAGCCGCATCCAGCTCGAGACCCGTGGCGAGACGCAGCCGATCGCGTCGGGTAACTCGGCAGGTGCCATGGCGCAGAACCGGCGTGATGCGTTCCTCATCGTGGTGGACGCAGACTCCGTAAAGGCGACGCTAAAGCAATAGAAGAAATACGTTGAAGCCATAACGGTGTGCCGGGCGCGGAAGAATCGCGCCCGGCTTTTCCTTTGTTCCTGCTCACGTCTTCGGGCCGGCCCGCGGCCCTGGTGAGGCAGCGGCGCCCCAATGCTCCAGAACATGGTGGATCACCGGTGCAAGCATCACCCCCGCCACGACGAGGAACACGACCCCCGCGAACAGGGCGTACAACCCGGCGAGCCACTTCCCGGCCTCAGTGCGAAGCGGATCTACGGGTCCCATGCCGCCGAGCAGCATCGCAGCGTTCACGAACGCGCTGGACCACGGCAGTCCCTCGACCCAATGATAGATGGCCATGCCGAGCAGGAGCGTGGCGACCGCCAACGGAAGCAGCGCAACGCCGCTCCGCATCATGCGCTCAACGAGGTGCCAATGATGACGGGGTGATTGATGGCTTGGCAGTCCCACTGCACCCGTTCTCAGAACGCGCGGGGTGAGTCGCCCGACTTCTTCTGCCCCATGATTCCGGACACCCAACGCGCCAGGCGTCCCAGGCCGATTCCGCCTACCACGCCACCAGCTTCGCTCTCCATGGCGGACCAGAACTTCTGGTTGAAGGTACGCTTTCTCGCCTCCTCCCGGTCGGCCTCCCACAACGCCAGGCGGCGCTGGATCTCGGGGAGCGACGTCTCGTCACGGGTGTAGGCCGGAGCGTCGAAGTCTTCGTTTGTGGGCGTCATGAAATCCTCACGATCGGTATCGAACCGGTCACCGTTTGGAGGTCGGCCGGACCGGCCGTCGACCAGTGTCTTCACTCACCAGCAACAGGAGGCTGAACAGCAGTAGCACCAGAACGGTTGCTATCGGGGCCTCCTACCGGGTCGCCACGGTGAGCGGTTGCGCCAGCACGAACAGGATCAGCGTGCCGCGCGGCACCACCAGGTCCCGACTCACCCAGCGGAGCGCCGTGCCACCACCCACTCTGTGCATGTCTCTCACGGTCACACCACGACCTTGGAGCCCGTGCGGGGTCGATTCGAGCCTGATGCTCACGGGATACTCGCGATCCTCCACCGTCAGCGACGTGACCTCGAGCGCGAGCTGACCATCATTCAGGGTCTTGTTGGCGGCCGGCGCCAACCGCACGATTCGCAGGGCGACCCGCGACCCGGCCGGGATCACCACCTGGCTCGCAGTATCCTTGACGTCACCGGCGACGAGCGCGGTGAGGGTCTCACCGACGTGGTTGCGGCGCGAGAAGAGGGAATCCTGGGTCGTCCCCTGGATCAGCGTCCCGGCAGCGAGGGTGCGCTCCTGCGGCTGCGTGGCGAACAACCGCTGCGCGTCCGTCCGTTCGTTCGCAGCGGCGGTTGTGCATGCCAGCAGGGCCAGCGCGAGCAGCCCCGTGAGCAGGATCTTCCACATCGGGCCTCCATCCCGGCACATCCCGGAGTCGAAACGTGCCACCGGCTCCAGCGGGCGACCATCGATCGGCAGAATGAAACACGGCTTAGCAACTACGGGCAGTCGCACGCACGCCGCTCCATCGAACGAGCTAGCTCCTCTTCTCCCGGGGTGGGGGCCGCCTGCCGGAATGCGTAAGACCGTCACACATGGCGGCGATCACCCGCCGGTCACGCCGTGAGTGTCGTGTTGGGGATCGAGGCACCTGGCGCAAAACCAGAAGGTGCGCTCCCCGAACCGCCCCGCGTGATAGTGCACATGGTCGCCATACGCGCCGCACCGGGCGCACACCACGGCGTCGGCTCTCAAGCCATGCGTCTCGTCATCCGCCACGTGGCCTCCCTGGTGAAATCCTCGAGGGTTCCCGGAGCCGGTCCTGGCCCAGCGTGAGCGTGGTGCGCCGAGCGGCGTGCTGCTCGATGTCCTGGTAAAGGCGGTTGAGATAGGCCTGCGCCATCTCGCACGTCGGGACGGCGGGAGAAGGATCGGCGTCGCGTAAGGCCGCATCGGCCCGGAGCGGCTCGTCGTGCGTGACTGCAGTGGACTGGGCGGTGTGGATCGCGAGGTCGATCGGCTGGATGAACTGCACCAGCGCTTCGTCCTCGCCTGCCAGCTTGAGTGCCGTGATCACGCGGGCACATCGCTGGGCGAGGTTCAGCGGCCCCCCCAACCCGATTTGAGCCGCCTGCTGGGAGATGCTGAGCGCCTCGGCGACTCTCGCCGGGAGAGCATCTCCTTCCCCTGCAGCCTGCCCCTTGCTCCGGACGTCGCCGTGGCGACGGTGAGCCAGGGACTCGGCGCTCGGGGCTGCGGCGCGGTACCCCCGTCGCTTACGCTCCATGGTGCCCCCTCCTGCCGACGCCGGCGCCGATCAGCAGCAACCCGCCGACGACCGCGACCCCGCCAACCCAGGTGGGAACCATGTGACGCTCCTCGGCGGTGACTTGCAGATCGCCGACTTTCAGGACGTTGCTCTGGGATCCGTAGGAGAGCCCTTTCACGAGCACATAGGCCCCAAGACCGGCGATCACGATGCCGGCAATGACCAGCGGTTTCATCTGACCGTGAGGGGTTGCGCCAGCGTGACCAGCACGTGCGTCCCGGCTGGAAGCACGATGTCCGCGTGCTTCGTCTGAACCGCGATGCCCGCGCCCACGATGCCACCCATGATCCCACCGATCACCGCGCCCTTGGTGTTCTTGCCGATGACCCGCCCCAGGATCGCACCCGCCGCCACACCCGCCCCCACCTTGGCGACGTCTCCGCCGGAGACCCCCTGGCCCTGACGCTGGGTATCGAGCGAGTCGATGCTGACCTCGATGGGATAGCTGCGACCGCGCACGGTCACGCTATTCACCGTCAACGTCAGGGTGCCGGAGCTGCTCGGGTTCGAGGCCGACTTGACGTCGGTGATCGTCCCGGACACCTCGGAGCCCGCGGGTATCGCGATTCGGCCTGCACCGTCCGACACGTCCGCCACCACCGTGGCCGTGAACGTGTCACCCGGTTTCGCGGTGCGTGAGCTGATGGTTTGTGTCGTGGCCATGGAGAACTGCCGCCCGGCTTCGAGCGTTCGTGCGGCTGGCGGCGACGGGGTCTTCGCCTTCGAGCCCGAGGTTTCCGCTGCGCGACCGGTCGGACTGCAGGCCACGAGTGCTGCGACGCTCACAGCCGCAACCACACGGGTCCAGTAGTTCGGTCTCATGATGCGCCTCCAATATTCCTGCGAGAGCCTGCTGTTCTCACGCGCGATCACTGACTGCCCGTGCGTAACGAAACGGGGAGCGGTTGTCCGATGACCCACTTCACGAGCCGGCCCGATTCGAGCGCGGTCTGCAGCTCGACCTGGTTGATGAGGGCGAGCGTCGCGCCGGAAACGGGCGAGTTTCGTTGCCCCAGGAGGGCTTCGAGCGTGGTGCGCTGACCGACCTGCACGATCGTCATCCGCTGCGGCTGCATGTTCAGCGCCGCGTTATCGGTCAGCCGCTGGAAGCTCTGCATCGTGCGCTCCGCCGCGGCCTGGTAGGTCGACCAACGCGCTTCCGGCGCGTAACCCAGGATGCGGTAGACGCCGCCGCCGAGCTCCACGAACAGCACCGTGCCCCGCAGCGCGCCGTTCGTGGTGGCGGCCGCGAAGGGTGAGCTTTCCCCGCCGAGCCCGTTCAGGGTGGTGCGGGAGATCGCGCCGCCCGTAATCCCCTGTTGCGACAGGAACGCGCGGGTGGCCGCATCGGCGCTCGCCTGCGGCGCCTGCGACAGCTCGACCACCGCATCCTGCTGCGGGCTCACGGCGATCACCGCCTGCGCTCCGTTGTTCGTCGTCCAGCCGTCGGGAAACGTCACGCGGAAGCGCAGATCGGGGTGAGAAAACTGGCTGCCCGTGAAATAGCCCTGGCGCGGATTGACCCCGAATACGAGGCCCTCCAGCAACCGCTCGTACGAGTCGCGGTTGACGCTCGTCCCGGAGAAGTCCTGCGGCAGCGCCGCGATCTGCGTGGTGATGGCGGCAACGCGATTCGCCGGGCTGGGGTGCGTCTCGAGCCACGTGGGGAGTCGGCTGCCGCCCTCGGCGGTAGTCAGCCGGTCGAGCATGCGGAACACCTGCGGCATCTCGCGCGGATCGAAGTTGGCGCGGCGCATGTAGCGCAGGCCGAGCTGGTCGGCCTGGCTCTCGTCGTCGCGGGAGAACTTGAGGTACAGGATGCCGAGCGCCTGGTTCGCCGTGCCCGCGTACTTCGCGACCTGGGAGCTCGCCATGCTGCCGACTGCGAGACCCAGCCCGATCATCTGTTGCTTGCTCATCTCGGCGGCGGTGTGCCGGGCCGTGACGTGGCCGATCTCATGACCGACGACGGAGGCCAGCTCCGCCTCGGAGGTGAGATGCGTGAGCAGTCCCCGCGTCACGTACACGAAGCCGCCGGGCAGAGCGAACGCGTTCACCGCCGGGTCATCGACCACCCGGAACGTCCAGGGGAGATTGGGGCGCTCCGTGGTGGCGGCGAGCCGAGCGCCGAACTGCTGGATGTAGCTCTGCCAGGCCGCGTCGGGATACAATCCGATCGTCGCGATGACGGCCGTGTCGGCCTGCCGCCCCATCGCGATTTCCTGGTCCTCGCTGACCAGCATGAGCTGATTCGAGCCGGTGGCCGGATTTACGGCACAGCCGCTCGCGGTGAAAGCGCTGAGCAGCCACAGCAGACCGAGTGACCGGCCGCGTGCCTGGAAAGAAGCTCGTAGCATATGGACCCTCACTCTTCCGAAGTTGCTCGACGGGGCCGGCCTCGAGAGCAGAGACCGCCCGCACGGTATTTCGCGTCTAGTACACCGAGAACCATTTTCGCACACCGGGTGCCGCGGGAACATCGCTCAGCGGGATGAAAAGCGACTTAGTGAGGCGGGAGGAGGATCTGGAACGAGTGTGGTCGGACGGGTTAACTCTTTGGATCGACCCCATTCACACGACCTCGTCCTTTTCCATTCCCTCCGGGCGATACCGGCTGGCCGTGCAGCGGCGCATTCTCCACGAAGTGATCATCCGCCGTGCGGCAGCACTGCACTTGAACGAGAGGATACTGCTATGAAACGTTCTCTGGCCGGCGTACTCATATTGACCGCCCTGGCGTCGCTGGCGGCCGACTGCGCCATGAACAAAGCGGAACAGGGCGCGATTGTCGGCGCGGGCGCCGGTGGCGTCGCGGGCGCCGTCATCGGCAAGGCCACCGGCTCGACGGTGCGCGGCGCGATCATCGGGGCGGTCGTCGGTGGCACTGCAGGCGCGATCATCGGGCACCAGATGGACAAGCAGGCCCAGGAGCTCGCCTACGACCTGCCCGGGGCCACCGTGCAGCGCATCGGCGAGGGCATTGCGGTGACCTTCCCCGAGGGACTGTTGTTCGAGTTCAACTCCGATCAGATCGGCGGCGCGGCGCGCGACAACCTGCGCAAGTTCGCCGCGAGCCTGGCGAAGTATCCCAACACGCGAACGCTGATCGTGGGCCACACCGATGCCGTCGGCACCTCCACGTACAACATGGATCTGTCGGAACGGCGCGCGCAGTCGGCCGCCAACTTCATCGTCGGGGAGGGAGTCGATCGCGCCCGCATCTCGACGGCGGGACGCGGCGAGACCGAGCCGATCGCATCGAACGACACGGATGACGGCCGGCGGTTGAACCGGCGTATCGAGATCGCGATCTACGCGACGGCCGCCACCGGCAACTGAGCCGACCGCCGCGCCATGCCCTGCGTCCTCGCCGCCCTGATCCTTCTCACCCCGCGGCTCGCGGTCGCCCTGCTGTGGTATTTCACCCACTGGTTTGACGGCCTCTTCCCGTCGCTGCTCTTCCCCATCGTCGGCTTCCTCTTCCTGCCCACGACGCTGCTCTGGTACTCGGCCTTCCATCACTGGTACGGCGGCGTGTGGACGCTCTGGCCCGTGGTGGGCCTTGTGGTGGCGGTGGCGATCGATCTCGGCGCGCTGCGCAGCCACCGCGGGTTCACGAGCCGCCGGTCCTGAGCGAAAGGCGATCGCCCGCGGTCGGTGGGAAGCTGCACCAGGAGCTAGCGCGTGACGCCTTTCGAGAGTGTCCGGCGACCACGTTCAGCGCGTGCCGCCGCAATCCCCGCCGCCACCCCGGCGACGAGCGCCGCCCGTCCGGCGACCTTCAGCACCCGTTCCGTCTTCAGCAGGGTTTGCTTGAGCCGGCGGCGCCGGTCCTCGGATGCGGCCTGCGTCC
>DASSIL010000322.1:0-3654 GCA_035691925.1 Gemmatimonadales bacterium | reverse complement strand
CTCGCGGAGCTCGCGCGGGTGTTCGGTCCACCGACGGCCCAGGACGATGACGTCGCCGCTGTCGGGACTGGTAAGGCCCTCGCAGATCTCGATCGTGGTGGTTTTGCCTGCGCCGTTGGGTCCGAGGAGGCCGAAGCACTCGCCCGCGCGCACGTCGAGGTCGAGGCCATCGACGGCCACGACATCCGGGTACGACTTGCGGAGGGATCGGAGTGTGACGGACATGGGGCGCGGCCAAAGGGACGCGAAATATAGCGGGGCCAGGGAGAGGGGAAGTGGGAACGGAAGCGGGCGAGCGGCGAGCACGCGTCTCGCGCGGGGCGCAGCCCGGGCACCAGATTGAGCGACAGGTTATCGACGGGGCTTGTAAGGGAGTGCGCATTGGATACTTTATCCCAGAGCGGCCAATCGGAGCCCCCTGGCTGCGGCGACGTTCACCGTTAGGCACCGAGCGCACATGATCAATCCACCATCACCCCGCTCCGGGATCCGCACCGATGGCGTCGTGGGGACACTTGCGCCTCGGGCCGCGGCGGGTGCGCCCATCGAACGATTCACCCTGGCCGGCGCGACGCTGCAAGCGATCCGCGAGCGCATCCTTTCCGGGGCATACGCGGAAGGTGATCCTCTTCGTCAGGACGGCATCGCGGCTGAGCTGGGCGTCAGCCGCATACCGGTACGCGAGGCGCTGCGGCAGCTCGAAGTCGAGGGACTGGTCACATTCAGTCCCCATCGTGGCGCTGTAGTGTCAAAATTTTCGCTGGCTGAAATCGAAGAACTGTTCGAGCTGCGCGCGCAGATCGAAGCGGATCTCGTGCGCCGAGCGGTGCCGAGGATGACGCCGCCGGACTTTGCGCGCGCGGAGGAAGTGTTGGATGCATACGACTCCGCATTTCGGCGGCGAGACGTGGCGGCATGGGGTGAGCTCAATTGGCATCTGCACTCGACCGTGCTGGCGCCGGCGCAGCGGCCGCTGACGCTCGGGATTGCGGAGCGGTTGCATCGACACGCCGAACGGTATGCGCGGATGCAGCTCGCATTGACGCACGGCGAGTCCCGGGCGAGCGAGGAGCATCGAGCTATCGTGACAGCGGCGCGGCGTCACAACGCGGATCGCGCGGCGCAGCTCATGGGGACGCACATCACGGGTGCGGGGCGGTCGCTCATCCGCTTCCTGCGTGAGCAGCGGGGCGAGGGCTGATGACACCGGCGGTTCTGGCTGACCTCGTGGCCGGAGCCTTTCGTCCGGCGGGCGGGTCGACGGTTGCGTCGGTCAATCCGTCGGACGAGTCCGACGTGGTCGCGCTGGTGCCCGAAGGGACGGCGGCGTCGGCCCGGGCGGCGGCGGATGCGGCGGCGGAAGCGTCAGGCACCTGGCGATCGCTCGCCGGGCCGGCTCGCGGCGAGCATCTGTACAACTGGGCCGGGGCGATCGGGCAGCGCGCGGACGAGCTGGCGCGGGCGATGACGCGCGAGGTGGGGAAGCCGATCGTCGAATCGCGCGGCGAGGTGGCGCGGGCGGTGGTGATCCTGCGGTACTATGCCGGCGAGGCCGTGCGCGCGGTGGGCGAGGTGATTCCATCGCAGGCGCCGGGCGCGCTGCAGTTCACGCTGCGCGAGCCGTTAGGCGTAGTGGCGCTCATCACGCCGTGGAACTTTCCGCTGGCGATTCCGCTCTGGAAGGCGGCGCCGGCGCTGGCGTTCGGCAACACGGTGGTGCTCAAGCCGTCGGAGATGTCGGCGCAGGTCGCGTCGCTCCTGGCCGAGACGGCCGTCGCGGCCAAGCTGCCGCCGGGCGTGTTCAACGTCGTGCACGGAACCGGGCCTAACGTCGGCACGCCGCTGCTCGAGCATTCCGCGGTGCGGGGCATCTCGTTCACCGGCTCGAGCGCCGTGGGCGCGCAGGTTGCCGCGCTCGCCGCACGTCGGAACGTGCGCTTCCAGACCGAGATGGGCGGCAAGAACGTGCTGATCGTGGCGCGGGACGCCGATCTCGATGCCGCCGCGTCGCTGGCGGCGTCGGGCGCGATGCGCTACGCGGGCCAGAAGTGCACGGCGACGAGCCGCGTCGTGGTGGTGCGCGAGGTCGCAGCCGAGTTTCTGGCCCGACTGCGGGCGCAGGTCGAGCGGCTTCCGTTAGGCCCGGTGGACGACCCGGCCGCGGCCGTCGGTCCGGTGATCAGCGCGCGTTCGCGGGATTCGATCGCGACGGCGTTGCGCGACGCGCAGCCCGAGCGCCTGTTCGGCGGCGAGCTGCCCAACGACGCGCGGTTCGCCCGCGGATACTTCGTGGCCCCGCTGGTCATCCGCCTGGCCGACCCGGATGCGCCGCTCGCCCAACGCGAGCTGTTCGGCCCGGTGCTCGGCGTGTTCGAGGCGGAGGATCTCGATCACGCGATCGATCTGGCGAATCGGACGCCGTTCGGGCTGAGCGCGTCGCTGTTCACGCGCGACATCCGGTCGGCGCTGCAGTACGTGCGCAGGATCGAGGTCGGGCTGGTGCGCGTGAACGGCGACACGACCGGCGTCGACCCGCATGCGCCGTTCGGCGGCATGAAGGGGTCGAGCTCGGGCAGTCGCGAACAGGGGCCGGCGGCGCGCGAATTCTACACCGAGACCAAGACGGTCCAGATCAACCCGTGACGACATCCATGCGCACCGAAGATTGGCGCGGCGTGTTTCCCGCGATCACGACGCCGTTTCGCGACGACCTGAGCGTCGACCACGAGTTCCTGTGTGAGCACGCGGCGTGGATGGTCGCCCAGGGCGCCACCGGCCTGGTGCCGCTCGGTTCGTTAGGCGAAGCGCCGGCGCTGTCGTTCGAGGAAAAAGTGCGCATCCTCGAGACGTGCCGGAGCGCGCTCCGCGCCGGCACGCCGCTCATCGCCGGCATCTCGGCGTCCAGCACGGCGGAAGCGGTGGCGCTGGCGAAGGAGGCGCATCGCGCGGGGTGCGATGGGCTGATGGTGCTGCCGCCGTACGTCTATCGGGGCGACTGGCGCGAAACGAAGGCGCACGTGACGGCCGTGTTTCGCGCAACGCCGCTGTCGTGCATGCTGTACAACAATCCGATCGCGTACGGCACCGATTTCGTGCCGGAGCAGATCCGCGAGCTGGCGCAGCACGGCAATCTGCACGCGGTCAAGGAATCGAGCGGCGACGTGCGGCGCATCACGGCGATCAGGCAGTTGTTAGGCGACCGGTTGACGATCCTGGTGGGCCTCGATGATCTGGCGGTGGAGGGCGTCGTCGCCGGGGCGCAGGGGTGGATTGCGGGATTGGTGAACGCGCTTCCGGCGCAGACGATGCGGCTGTGGCAGCACGCGACGGCCGGCCGGTGGCGCGAGGCGCGTGCGCTGTACGACTGGTTTCTGCCGCTGTTGCGGCTCGACACCACTCCCAAGTTCGTCCAGCTCATCAAGCTCGTGCAGCGCGAGGTGGGCAAGGGAAGCGCCCGGGTGCGGCCGCCGCGGCTCGAACTGGATGGCGACGAGCTCGACGCCGCGCTGGCGGGCATCCGAGCGTCGCTCGCGTCGGCGGAGGCGCGCGGGTGAGCACGGCGGTCGGTGCGATCGACGCCATCGAGGTGGTCGACTCGCACACCGAGGGCGAGCCGACGCGGGTGGTGATCGCCGGCTGGCCGTTGCCTAACGG
>DASSIL010000321.1:0-3333 GCA_035691925.1 Gemmatimonadales bacterium | reverse complement strand
GGTGCGGGCGGCGCCGTACGGCCCCTCGAGCGCAAGTCTCGTCCTCGAGCCGGGCGCGGCGGCGGAGGTGGTCGACACCTTCGCAGGAGGACGGTGGCTGCGCATCCGGCGCGGCGACGGCGTGAACGGGTGGGTGCTGGCAAGTCAGGTCGTGCGGCTGTGACCGCTCCTACAATTGCCGTCCTTCCCGACCGCGTGGCCGACCAGATCGCGGCTGGGGAGGTGGTGGAGCGACCGGCGTCGGTCGTGAAAGAGCTGGTCGAGAACGCGCTCGACGCCGGGGCGCGCGCGATTCGCGTCGAGATCGCGGACGGTGGGTGCGCGCTGATTCGCGTCTCGGACGACGGGCACGGGATGTCACCCGACGACGCGCGATTGGCGCTGCAGCGCCACGCCACGAGCAAGATTCGCTCGGTCGCCGATCTCATCGGCGTCGGATCGTTCGGTTTTCGCGGCGAAGCGCTTCCTGCCATCGCCTCCGTGTCGCGCTTCGAGCTGGAGACCGCCGACGGGGCGACCGGGATCCGATTGCGGGTCACCGGCGGAACGATCGAGGGCGCGGACGCCGCCGTGCGCCAGCGCGGGACGACGGTCACCGTGCGCGGTCTGTTCTTCAATACGCCGGCGCGCCGCAAGTTTCTGCGCGCTCCCGCGACCGAAACCCGCGCCGTCTCCGAAGTGCTCACCGTGCTCGCCCTGGCGCGACCCGACGTCGCCTTCTCGCTCACGAGCGATGGCCGCACGCTCGTCGATGCGCCGGCGGCGGGACGTCTGATCGAGCGGATCCACGCCCTGTGGGGGCGCGATCTGGCCGATACCTTGCTGCCGCTCGCGACCCGTGTGGGAGGCGCGGAGGTGTCCGGCTTCGCACAGCGGCCGTCACAGGCCCGTCCGGCGGGTCGCAAGGCGTATGTGTTCGTCCGCGGTCGTCCCGTCAAGGACCCGTTCCTGTTGCGCGCGGCCGAGGCCGGCTATCGCTCCGCGATCGCCCCGGGGGACCGTCCCTCGCTGCTCCTGTTTCTCGACCTCCCCGGCGACGCCGTGGATGTGAACGTGCATCCGGCGAAGGCCGAGGTGCGGTTCCGCGATCGCATCCAGATCGAGCAGCTCGTCGAAGAAGGGGTGCGTCGGGCGCTCGCGCCGCTCGACGCCGCCGCTCCGCTCGGCACCACCGGCGGTGTCGGCCCAGTGCTCGAAGCCGCACCGTGGGAAGGGACGGGAACGATCCCGGCGGGAATGCCGACGGAGTTGTTCGCCGATGCGACGGGTGCCCGTCTGCGCGGCCCCGAGCTGCTGCAGGTGTTCGACACCTATCTGCTGTTTCAGACCGAAGACGGCGTTGCGATCGTGGACCAGCATTCCGCACACGAGCGCGTATTGTACGAACAGGTGATGCGGCAGCTCTCGGGCGACGGCGCTCCGGCTCAGCGTTTGCTGTTGCCGTTGACGCTGGAATTCACCCCGCCCGAGCTCGAAGCGATCGATGCCCACCGTGAGCTGCTCGCACGGGTGGGGTTCGAGCTGGAGCCGTTTTCGGGGCGCACGGTCGTAGTGCACACGGCGCCGAATCCGCATCCGCGGTTCGAGGCGGCGCGCTGTCTGCAGGAACTGGTCGGGGACCTCGCGGGCGGGCGATTCGGTGGCTGGGCGAACCGGCTCGAGCGGTTCGGGGCGACGTTCGCCTGCCGGGCGGCGATCAAGGCGGGCCACCACCTCGACCCCGAGGAGGCGCGGGAGCTGGTGCGCCGGCTGCTGGCCGCCACATTACCCGCACACGACGTCCACGGGCGACCGACCATTGTACAGCTTCCCAAGGGCGAGTTAGAGCGGAGATTTGGGAGATGATGACACCGGCGGACAGGCGGTCGGGCGGTCAGGCGGTCGCGCGTGGGCGCTTGTCGCCCGTGGGATTGGTCCGCCCGTCCGGCCATCCGCCCGACCGCCCGCTCACTCCCGTGCTCGTCGGCCCCACGGCAGTCGGGAAGACCGCGGTCGCCGCGGCACTCGGCGAGCGCCTGCCGTTGACCATCGTCTCGGCCGATGCACGCCAGGTCTATCGCCGGCTCGATATCGGAACGGCCAAACCGAGCGCAGCACTGCGCGCCCGGATTCCCCACGAGGGAATCGATCTTGTCGACCCGGGGGAGCGGTTCAGCGCGGGCCGTTTCGCGCGTGAGGCAGCGGGATGGCTGACCGCGGCGCGCGCCGCCGGTCGTGTGCCGCTGGTCGTAGGTGGCACGGGGTTCTACGTCCGCGCCCTCGCCGATGGCCTGTTTCAGGAGCCTCCGCTCGATCCGGCGCGGCGCGATGGGCTGCGCGACTGGACCGCCACCCTCGCGGGGACCGATCTCTCCCGCTGGGCGCTGCGGCTCGACCCGCGCTTTTCAGGCGGCGGGCGCCAGCGCGCAGCGCGGGCGATCGAAGTCGCGCTCCTGACGGGGCGTCCTCTCTCGCTGTGGCAGCGCATGGCGCGCGCCGCGGGCGTGATGCGCCCGTGGTACATCGTGCTCACGATGCCGCGCGAGCTGTTGCGGCGCCGGATCGCCGAGCGGGTGGACGCCATGCTGGCCGCGGGGTTGGTGGACGAAGTGCGCGCGGAGCTGGCGCGCGGCACGTCACCCGGCGCCGCCGGCCTGGACGGGGTCGGGTATCGCGAAGTCGTGGCCATGCTCACCGGCCAGCTGCACCGGGACGACTTGCGCGATGCGATCGTACGCTCGACGCGGCAATACGCCAAGCGGCAGGAGACGTGGTTTCGAAATCAACTGCGCTATCAGCCGTCCGCTGTCAGCCATCAGCCTGAGACCGTGTGGACCCTCGACGCGACGCCGGACCCGGCGGAGCTTGCCGAGGTCATCGAGGCTCGCTGGCGGTCCGTCACCGCTGATAGCTGAAAGCCGACAGCACTTTCCATGCGCATCGGTATCACTCTGTATCCGACCTACGGCGGCTCCGGAGCCGTGGCGACCGAGCTCGGGCTCGAGCTGGCGCGGCGCGGGCACGACGTGCACTTCATCTCCTACGCCAGTCCGTTCCGGCTGCGCGGCATCACCGAGCACGTCACCTTCCACGAGGTCGTCCCGGCCGATTATCCGCTGTTCGAGCAGTCCCAGTACGCCTTCGCGCTGGCGGTGAAGCAGCACGAGGTCGCGCAGCGCGAAGAGCTGCAGATCATGCACGCGCACTACGCGATCCCCCACGCCGCGACGGCGTGGCTTGCGAAGCAGATGCTCGCGGACGAGCGGGACCTGAATGTGGTGACGACGCTGCACGGCACCGACATCACCCTCGTCGGCAAGGATCCCTCGTACTTCTCCCTCACCAAGTTCTCGA
>DASSIL010000320.1:0-8920 GCA_035691925.1 Gemmatimonadales bacterium | reverse complement strand
AAACCGCAAACCCGAGGTGCCAATCGAGTGGCTCTCGGACAACGAGGCGATCTACACCTCGCTCGAGACCGTGATCCAGGCCGAGCAGCTGGGGCTGGCGCCGATCACGACGCCGGTGGCGAGTCCGGAGTCGAACGGGATCCGGCAGCCCTCGCCCCATAACTCGTGCTGCCCACAAAGGGGCTTTTGGGTTTACTCGACCACATGGACCTTCTTCGTCAGGACGCTGCGGCCGGCCTGCAGACGATAGAAGTACAGGCCTGGCCGCCACCCGGCCGTATGGAAGGGAACAGGGTGCGTACCGGCTTGCATAAGTCGTTGATCGATGAGTCTCACCATGCAACGCCCTTGAACATCGTAAACAGCGAGACTCACGAGGGCCGCTCGGGACACGGACAGCTTCAGCTCTCCATCGGCTCTCACCGGATTGGGGCAAAGAAGTGCCATATCCGCCGAGGCCGAAGGCACTGCGGCGCTGAGGGCGCGCTCGGGCTTGGTGATGGCCTCCGGCACCACCGCCAAGTCCATGACTGGTAATCCTTGCATTTGCGTGAACTCGCCACCAACGAGCACGCCTTCCGGCGTGGCGAGCAACGCTCGGACAATCCCACGGGGGTCGGGATTCCAGGAGAGGAGCGCGCCGCTCGAGCCGTTCACGGCCGCCAGCCCTGAACGCGGAGCATCGCCAATCTGATCGAATGCCCCCCCGACATACACCACACCGTGAGCCGCAGCCAGCGCATAGACCTCGCCGTTGGCGTCAGCGCTCCACGGCCTAGCTGCGCCGGTGGTCGTGTCCACCGCGCCGCAGGCGAGGTGCGCCGTGTCGCCGAGGGTATGGAACGCTCCGCCGGCATAGAGCTGTCCGCCAGTGGCACTGAGTGCATTGGTCCATGCATCTGGATTGGGATTCCACGGCAACACCGCTCCGCTTGTTCGATCAAGAGCCGCCAAGCCAATGCGCCGGCTGCCCGCCACGGCCCGAAACACGCCAGCCACATAGACCTTCGTTCCGTCAATGGCGATCGCTCGAACGAGATCATTGGGCTGCGGATTCCAAGGGGTGGCTTGTCCGCTCTGACGATCCAGCGCGGCAAGGAACGGACGACGCTGGCCGCCAACGGTGCGGAAAGTTCCACCGGCATAGACCGTTGCATCATCCACCAGGAGGCTGCGCACGGGTCCATCGGCGTTGGGCGCCCACGCTGTGGGCTCCCCGCTTAGGGCATCAATCGCGGCTAGGCCTGTTCGGGGCTGACCGTCGACGGCGGTGAGGTCTCCGCCGACCAGCACATCGGTGCCGCTGATGGCAATCGCCGTAAGATCCAAGCTGGTGACGTCGGGCTGCCAGTTCGTAACCGTGCCGGTGCGAGCATCGAAAGCGGCAAGGTTCTGCCGACTCTGCCACTCTGGCCCCACGCTCGTGAACCGCCCACCAATGAACACGCCGCTCGCACTTCGCGCCAACACATCGACTGCGTTGTTTGCCCTCGGGTTCCACGGCAGCACGGAGGCGCGGCTGAGCGTCACAGCGGCGGCATTCTTGCGCTGTTCACCGAGGACCGACTCAAAGTCGCCGCCGACATAGAGGACATCCCCGGCGAGCGAGAGCGCATTGACCGCCGGCGGGTACGGGCCAGCCCAGGGCCCCAATCGCGCGTCCCAAGGTGTGGCCAGGCCGGACCCCAAATCAATCTCGGCAAGGCCACCGCGAGTCGAATCACCCACGGCGCTAAAGTATCCGCCAACGATTGCCGCATGACTCTCGAGCACGAGGGCTCGCACCGATGGATCAGGACCGTACGGATCGTCCGGACCGGTCACGTTGGGGTTCCACGGCAGGAGCGCTCCGCTCTGGCAGTCGATGGCCGCCAGGAGGCCACGCCGAGCGTTGTCAATGAGCCGAAAGTCACCGCCGACGTAGAGCGTGGAACCACGCACGGCCAAGGTCTGCACGGGCCCATTGACATTCCAGTTCCCGGGTGCGGCGCTACCCGAGCGCGCGTCGATGGCCGAGAGGTGCATCCGCGGCTGCTGAGCAATGCGGGTAAACCGTCCACCGGCATAGAGAGTGTGGCCGTGGGCCGCGAGCGCTAAGACGTCGCCATCGGCATCGGGATTCCAGCCACTCAGCCGGCCGCCCTCCTCGAAGCCGGCCAGATGATCGCGGCGCTCTCCACCGGCGTGCGTAAAGGCACCTCCCACATAGAGGCGATGCCCCTCGCGGGTGAGTGCCATGACGCTGCCGTCCGGATCGGGCGTCCAGGGATCAACTGTACCGTCAGCGAGGACGTGTGCGAGATTGGCGCGGGGCAACCCGGCAACGGCGCTGAAGGATCCGCCGAGAAACCAGCCCCCGTCCCCGTCGTCGATGGCGGTGCTCACCGACCCGGTCACGCGGGGGAAAGCAGCAGCGCGCGAACCGCTTGCCCCCATGGCCAGCACGGCACCGCCCGTTGGCGGACCGACCGAGCGAAAGGCGCCGGCGGCGTAAATGACGTCCCCAGAGCGCGCCAGCGCATTAATAACGCCGTCGGTGCCCCACAGAGGCATCTCAAGCTGCTGGGCACCCACGTTGCCGCTGGCGAGTAAGGCCAGGGCCACGCCGCACGCCACGGCGGCGAGGTGAGGATGGGAGGTTGATGGGGCGGCGTGGTGCATGGGCAGCTCTCCCGACGGAGCGCGACACCGATAATGCTACGCCGCTCTTCTCCTGCCGACAACTGGCGAGCCCATTGGGGCTCGCCAGCCATCGGCTTGGGGCGCTACCGGATAAGGGGCAATCGCACCACCCGGCAGCCCCGCGGAGTGCTCAAGCGCGCGAAGTACATGCCCGTGCCGGTCATGTGGCCGTCTCGATCGCGGCAATCCCATACCACGGTGCGGGGGCCAGCGGGAAGCGCTTGGCGGAGCAACTCACGGATGCGCCGGCCACTGATGTCATAGACGTCCAGCTGTGCGGCCATAGCCGTGGGCACGGTCACTCGCAAGCTGATCCTGCCCATCGCGGGACGGAGCTGCGTGACCGCCAGCGCCAACTCGGCCTCATGCCGGCCCTCATCCTCAACGCCGACGGTCGTGGCGCTGGCAAAGTACAGGCTGTCCATCGGGTTGAGCGTCAGGTTGTGCGGGGTCCATCCGATCTGATTGATACCGATTGAATTGCTCGTGTAGCCGGCCAAGTACTCATTGCCGATGTGCAAGTACTCCGACGCGCGCCAGGTGAAGACCGTCGCATCGTTCTTCAACCACGTGTACAGCCGCCGCACACCTGGGAACACCGACCAATACGCCGCCGTCGTATCCGGATAGGTCGGATTGAAAGCAAAGGTCAGCATCTTCCCGGTGCTTTCGTGGGTTGGTGCGGTGTACATGAGCCACCACATACTCGGGTACGACCCCGTCTCCTGGCGATAGACGACGTGCGGCGATTCGATAAGCCAATCACTGGTGGAGTTGACGTTGCCCAAGGTGGTGGCGATCGGGCCAATGTCGGTCCACGCCGTGGCGCTCGCCGAGTCCGAGCGGGCGACGCCGACGGCCATGGCCTGGTCGCTCGTATCCGTCAGCGCGACGTAGTACATCAGCCACCGGCTACGATCGTGGGGGTCCTCCATGACAAACGGGTCGCGTAGCTGCTGCTGATGGAGGTAGGGCAAATGCTGCGGGTCACGATTGATCCAGCTCGTGCTCGTCGCGCTGAAGATCGGATTGCTCGACCAGCGGGTCCACGTCGTGTCGTTGAGGTTCGTCGACGTGGCCACGCCGGTGCGCTGATTCCCGGAGCCGTCCACTCCGGTGTAGTACAGGTAGTAGGTGTTCCCGCGCTGAATGATGCTCGGCGCCCACACATGCCCGGCATCCCACCCGGTGGCGGAGACGTGGAAGGCGGTCACCGGGCTCGACCATGTGCTGAGATCCGTCGAGGTCACGTGCTGGAACGTCTTTTCGTTTGCCGCCTCGGTGACGCTCGATGTCGTGTCGTGGTTGATGTAGAATAGATGAAACGCGTTCTGGCCGTACACGAAGGCGAAGTCCTTCGGTCGGTATGGCACAGGCGGATAGAAGTAGTACGTCTTCACCAACGGGTCGAGCGGCGGCGGGCTGACCGATTCGGCCGGAATGGGCGCAATGCCCGTCCCAGTGGTTCCCGAAGCCACAAACACGCTCGCCGGCAGCGTCGCATAGACCGTCGCCGAACCGGTGATCGTCGTGTCGGTTTGGTTCGAGAGCGCCAGCGCTTGATGCCAAGAGGTGTCGGCACCCACGAGAGCGCCCTGCGTCACAGCGCTCAGGCCCGTGCCGGCGGCCGAGAGGTACAGCCCGTCACCGGAACGCACCATGCTGGCGTGCAGCACGGCTGGAGGATACGCGCTGCTCACCCCACCGTTGAGCGTCGCGTCGCTCGATTGCAGGATGCGAAACGAACTCGAGTCGGCGTTGAGCGGCTTGAAAGCGAGCACGCGCAGTTTGCCATGCGTGCCGGCTGCCACATTGAGCACGTACTGCGCCACGTGCGGCTGATCCGTCGTGCACCGTAAGGTGGCACTCTCATCATTAGCAATTCGCTCGACCGGCCACTGCGGCAAGGTGAGCGCGCGGACATGGGCCGTATCGGCCACGCTCGCAGATTGCGGCAGCACAGCCAAGGCCTGCTGAGCATCGCCGGAGGCGATCCACACCAATCGCCATTCCGCAGGGAGTGGCTCGCTGGCTCCGGTGCGAACGAGCAGCGTGCAGACTCGGGCCGACAAGAAGGTTAGGTTGGAATTCCCGGTGCTCCACTTCAACGAGATGGCGCTGGCAGCTGCGGGCACACAGCTGAGTAGCGCGAGCAGAATCATCGAGCGGCGCATGGCACTCCCTCTCGGATTGGGCGCGGTGGAGTGGCGATGGATGGCGCAGGTACGCCCAGGCGCGATCATTTGAGGAGGCTCCGAATCTGTCCCCACGTCGTGCGCAGCGGGGCACTCCCGGGGCTGCTACAGGGCGTCGTCGTCTGCCAGAGCACGAGATTGGAGCTGATGGGGGCGGTCAGGTCTTCATACGTGCCATCGAGCTGGGTCACCTTGATCTCCGAGAAAGTGATGCACGCGGGGGTCGAGCAGCCGGCGCAAGACCCATTGCCTGTGCTCTTCGTTGCGGAGAGCAGCAGCTTGAACGCGTAGTACTCCACCCCCGCCGTCAGCGATTCGGGCGCTGTACTGGGAAACGCAAACGCGAGTTTGATCTGGGAGGCGTTCGGGTTGCCGCTCGGCACCTGCGGGTCGGTCCAGTAGGTGTGATAGCCGGTCAGCCCACCGCCGCCTTGGCCAAACCAGGGGTCGCTACATGACGTGCGCGGGGCGGAGGTGAAGTCGAAGGAAGCGGAGAGCGCGCTCGAACGGCAGGCGCCGGTGTTGTAGAGCTGCCACCAGTCCGGCAGGCTGTCCGACTGCGTCTGAACGTCGACGACCGCATCGATCCCGACGAATTGACTCTGATCTGCGGCAAGGGCGAACGAGCCCCACATGGTCGCCGTGCCGGTGTTGGTGTTGCAGGCGAAGGTCTTGCTGGAAACACCGCCTTCCGGCAGACAGCCGTCCCACGCGAGGTTCACGCCCGTTGCGGCCAGGGCGGATGAGGTGGCAAACGCCGACAGCGCGAGCGGTATGAGGAATCCCAAACGCATGCGCAGGCCCTCCGAAGTCATGGGACAACGCGACTGCGGAGGCAGATCGGGCAGACCTCATCCGTGAGTGCGGCTGGAAGAGCGCCCGGCTGGGCTGCGTCGTGGTCGGAGGCGTGCCCGGCGGTTTACGAGCGAGGGGTCATACGACGGGAGTGCGGCGAGGTCGGCGCGACGAATGATGCCGCGGCGATCACGTCTGCAGCTTGGCTTCCAGCGGGTCCTTCGCCAGCAGCTTGGCTGGCGCGCGCTGCTCCTGATCGACCTCCGAAGTTGGTGAGTCGCGCCGGGTGCTCCTGCCCGTTCGACTCAAACTCCGCTCCGGAGGGCACCGTAGTCCTTCGGGGGGCGATGCAAGGGCTTTTTCGTGGGCGCGGTCCGATGGGCCAACCACCCTACTCCGCCCGCACGATCCGTCGAGTTGTGCTCGCGCTACCGCTCGTCAGGCGGGCGAAGTAGAGGCCGGGGGTCGTTGGGCGGCCGGTGGCGTCGGTGCCGTCCCACGTCGCGGTGTGCGTGCCGGCGGATAGCGGTTGCGACAGCAGCACGCGGATGGTGCGGCCCTGGATGTCGAGCAGAGTGAGGCGCGTGTCGGCGGTAGTGGGGAGCGTGAAGCGCAGCGTGCATGCGGTGCGCATAGGGATCGGGGTGGCGGCCAGCGACAGCGTGCGGTCCGTCATCGGCGCGGGGACGGCGAGCGGTGCGGCCAAGGCGTTCGCGACGTTCAGCTTGGGGCCGATCGGGTGGTCGTAGGCTACGGCGTCGCCGGTCGCGATCAGGCGGTTCACCACCTGCGGGCCCGTCAGCGACGGGAACTTCGCGCGCACCAGCGCGGCGGCGCCGGACACGATCGGCGCCGCGAACGAGGTGCCGTCGCCTTCCATGTAGGGATTCGTGCCGTCCCAGGCGAACGACAGGTAGTAGAGCAGCTGCGACAGACTGTCGATGGTGTAGTTGCGGCACAGGCACGACCACATCAGCTGGCCCGGCGCGCCGATCCTCACCGTCGGGCCCCAGCTCGAGAACGCCGAGCGCTGGTTGGCGGAGTTGGTGGCGCCCACCCCAAGCACCCCGTTGCACGCGGCGGGGAAATTGAGCGTATTGCTGGAGTCGTTGCCGGCGGCCGCCACGCACACGACGCCGGCCGCGACCGCGTCGTCCACGAGCGGCTGGAAGAAATCGCGCAGCACGTTGGCGCTGTCCGGCCCGCCGAAGCTCATGTTGAGCACCGACAGATGATGCTGCGTCGCCCACGCGAACGCGGCCGCCACCGGGCCCAGCGTGATCGCGCCGGTGGAATCCGCAACGCGCAGCGGCACGATCTTCGCCTGCCAGTCCACGCCGGCGATGCCCGTGGCGTTGTTGCTGGCCGCGGCGGCGAGGCCGGCCACGAACGTGCCGTGGAAGCCGACGTCGATCGAGAACGGCGGATCGGATTCGAAGATCGGGCGTGGATCGGGATCGTTGGTGCCGAGCCCGAAGTCCCAGCCGTGCACGTCGTCGACGTAGCCGTCGCCGTCGTCGTCCAGGCCGTTGCCGGCGATCTCGCCGGGGTTGGTCCAGATGCGGGCGGCGAGATCGGGGTGCCCCAGGTCCACGCCTGTGTCCATGATGCCGATCGTGACCGCGCTGTCGCCGGTCGTGATCGCCCACGCGTCGGGCAGGTGCACGGCGCCGGCGGGCGCGCTCTGCGCCCACCACTGCTTGGAGGCGTAGTAGGTGTCGTTGGGCGTCACGGCGAACAACGCGAGGCGCAGGTCGGGCGCCGCGGCGCGCACGGCGCCCGAGGCGCGCAGCGCCGCGGCCGCCGCCCACGGATCGAACGCGGGATCGTCGCTGCCGAGCACGAGCACCTCGCCCAGGCGCGCGCCGCCGGCGAACCGCATGCGCGTGACGCCGGCGCGGGCCAGGGCCGAGGCGAGCGCCTGGTCGCGCGGCACGATCGCGCCCGCGCGCCCGGAGATGGCGTCGGGCGCGATCAGCGCGACCACGTCGCGCACGCCGGCGCGGGCGGAAGCGGCCGGCAGCGGCGCGGCGTTCGCACATGGCGCGAGCGCGGCGGCGGACAGCGCGACGATGGACAGGATGCGGCGCATGATGGGCCCGGGGGATGTCGGCGAGGGACTTCAATGGTAGGCGCGGGGCCGCCCGGGCTCAATGGATTTCGGACGCCCTGCCGGCCGTCAGCCCCGGCCGCGCGGCTTGGCCTCGGGCATATGGCCGTTGCGGGTCAGCCAGTCGCGCGCGCGCTCGAGGTAGGGATCGTCCTTGGGCGCGTGTGCCACGAACAGCTCGTACTGGCGCTGCGCCTGCTGGTGCATGCCGAGCGCCACGCAGCACAGCGCGGCGTTGTAGTAGGGCGAGGGGTCCTCGCCCCACAGCCGCTCGGCCTGCAGGTACCAGCGCAGCGCCTCGTCGTAGCGCTCGTCCTCGTACAGATCCCACGCGCGAGAGAACGCGTGGCGCCACGCGCGGCGCGCGGGGCTGTTGTAACCCAGGGCCAGGCTGTCCTGGAACTGCGCCAGGCTCATCGCGCGCCGCGTGGCCAGCAGCCGCTGCACGCTGTCGGCCGCCAGCGCGAAGTTCAGGTTCTGGCCCTCGGTCACCTGCCGGGTGGCGATCCCCACCACCTCGCCGTTGCGGTCGAACACCGGCCCGCCCGAGGAGCCGGGCGAGATCGGCGCGCTGATCTGCAGCACGCGGCCGTCGTCCTCGTCGCGGATGCCGCTCACCAGCCCGTCGCTCACGGTGTTCTCGAGCCCGCGCGGGCTGGAGATGATCGCCACCGGGTCGCCCACGCCGATGTCGCCGACCGTGCCGATCGTGAGCGCGTGCAGGCTGTCTGGCCACTCGACCCGGCCCTCGAACGTGCGCCCGATGCGGAACACCGCCAGATCGAGGTCGGGATCGAACGCCAGCACCTGCAGGATCTGGTACAGCCGTCCATCGCCCAGCGTGGCCTCGGCGCGCCACGCGTCCTCGAGCACGTGGAAGTTGGTGACCGCGGTGCCGTGCGGATCCACCAGGAACCCGCTGCCCTGCCCGGTCAGGCGATCGTCGCGATCGTACGTGTAGATCGTGGTCACGCCCGGGATGTGCGCGGCGATCTTGGCCAGGCTGCGCGCGCGGCGCTGCTCGGCGCCGGCCGACGGGTCGCGCGCCATCACCGCCGCGGTGAGCGCGACGATCGCGAGCGCGATCAGCGCGCCCACCGCCAGCACGCCCCACCGCCGCGCGCGCGGGGGCTGCAGC
>DASSIL010000319.1:0-3593 GCA_035691925.1 Gemmatimonadales bacterium | reverse complement strand
CCGCGTGCGTCGAGATGCGCCGGATTTCAACCGACTTGGCGTCACACTTCGAGCGATGGTCCAGGCGGCTAGCGCGTCCCGAAGGACGCTTCGATCCTGAACTCGGACACCGCTGCTGCTCGCGCTTCGAATGAGGCCGTCACGAGCGTCTCTCGCTGCTCGTTCACACCGAGCGGGCATCGACGACACGCGCATTCTAGTGCCGATGGCCCAAGGCACACGGCATTTGTGCGCGCCGCGCGAGCCCTCACGCATTCCCAACCACTTGCGCGGACGCATGGCGCTTTCGCGCGGCGCACGGGTTATCCAGAGGTTTCCCACCGCGCGCTGTTGATATCCCGCGATCCGATTGCGGATGCGGACGATGGAGGCGATTTTCGCTGGCCGCGAGCCCTGGCCGGGAGCATGACCGTCGAAGGCCGCCTCACCACAGTTCGTATCGGAGCCGGATGTTGGCCCAGCAGGGCGCGTCGTAGCGCCGACCGTATTCGTCGACGGTGAGTTCCGCCCGACTTCCCGCCAGCGCCAGGGCGTTGAAGATGGTGACGGTGAGATTGGTCGGACGATGCGCGATCTCGAACCTCCCGTTCAGCGCGATGTTGACGTAGTAGTCGGGACTCATCCTGAAGCGCTCCCCGTAGCGCGGGCCGGGCGTCCGGCGTTCGGCGAACGAACCGCTGCGATAGTTCGCTTCGGCCGAGACGTTGAACGACCGGACGACGTCGCCGCTGATTCCCGCGCGCAGGCTGAACGGGATCATCCCGATCAGCGGTCCGTCGCTGCTCCGGGCGTCGTTGGTGAGGCACGCCAGCTCCCAGCTCGGCCTGCCGCTGCCGGCGGCGAGGCAGTCCCAGGACAGCAGGCGGACCCCGGTCCGGGCGCCCCACAGGTCCACCGACATGTCCTTGCGCACCGCCGTGATCCGCAGCAGGTCGAGCGGCGATCCCCGCTTCGGAACGTATTGGATCGACGCGACGTAGTGGTTGGCGCGCTGCGGCTGCTGGGCCGCCGCGGAGTCGAACACGGTCCCGAACATGCCGTCGTGGAACACGAAGTAATCGGCGTAGGTGCCGTAGCCGGCGGTCAGCGTCACCTGATCGGGATGAACGCTGGCGGTGACGCCGTGAAGGATCGTGGCTTCCGCGTGGAAGTGTTGAAACGCCAGCGAGGGTTGCAGCGTGAACCAGCCCAGGGTTGCCCGGCTCTCCACTCCCCCATCCGTGCTGGCCTGCCAGGTGGATCCTCCGGGCTGGGACTCGACGCAGATCCGCGACAGCCACGCGGTGAACGCGTCGTGTCGCATGGAGTAAACGATCCTGGGATTGAGGATGTGCGACGTGGTCCGTGTCTGCGCCTGGAAGTCGCCGTAGCGATGGTCCGAATCGACGTGGTCGCCTTCCCAGCTCGTCCCGGCCGTGAGTTTCGAGTCGTGAGGCAGGAGACGCTCGTATTGAACGACGGCGAGGTTCTGCCGGGTGTTTTCCAGCACCGCTCCCTCCACGCCGTCCACGGTTTCGCGCCAGTCACCCCGCTCCCGCCCGATCAGCAGGAATCCTTCGATCGACTGCTCGCCGTCGCGAACGCTGGCGTAGGTCTGGGAGTCGAGGTAGCGCGGGATCACCTTCAGTGCCGGAACCGCGGCCTTGAGGAACGGAGCGACATCGCTCTGACGGAGGCTCGTGACCAGCCGGAGCTGCGGGCCGGACGCGTTCGATCCCTCCGCCAGCCACGCCGTCGCGCGGCGCTCGATGGCATCGCTCGACGTCGACAGCGCCTCGGGATGGTTCGACTGGAACACCGGGGTCAGCTCCAGCGAGCCGTTGGTGTCCCGGAACTGGTGGGACATGAGGAATGGATGGAGCGCGATCTGGACGACGTCGGGATTGACCTTCGTGCGCGAGCCGAACACCGCGGTCGCGGGTCCGCCGATGCGATAGCCCCACACGTAGTCGCGGGCCGTCTGATCCATCGGCAGGCCGTAGAGGCTCAAGTCGGCCGATGCCGGCAGCGGCGACGTGACCCTCAAGTCACCGAGCAGCAGCTTCGAGCCGTCGTCCGAGTACAGGTGCTGGGCCGACGATGGAATCCACGCGGCATCGCCGGCGCGCGTGCGGCGGGCGGACACCGGCACGGCCGGCAGAACGATCGGCTTCGTGCTGTCGGAAGCCGCTTCGTGGACGCTTCCGACCGCCACGCTGTCGCGGACGGATCCGACCGCCACGCTGTCGTTCGTGACCGGTGCGTTGGCGGCACAGGAAAGAGCCGCGCAGAACAGCGCCGCTGCAGGTCCCACACCCGGGTTCCGTCGGCCTGGCGTGGCAGGAGGTCATGAGGTATGCGTGCCGGGTACCGATGACCGGGAATGGCTCGAGCCCCGATGGGCTCGGGCCAACCCAGTAGGATGCGCGGGATCGGCGTCGGTCGAAACCCGGGGCGGCTACGGCCCGGCCCGCACCCAGCGCCGGCCCTCTACTTAGCCGGTGTCCCCGGCGCGCCCGCCGTCATCGGCGAGCACTCCGATCGCGCGCAGCCAGCCCTCCACGAGCTCGGGCCAGCGCGTGATCGGAAGTCGCGTGCGCCGAATGCCGAACGCGTGGCCGCCGTTCGCGAACAGGTGGAGTTCGGCCGCCACGCCGGCCCGCTGCAGCTGCGCGTAGTAGACGAGCGAGTTCTCCACCGGGTCCACCGGGTCATCCTGCGCCTGCACCAGGAACGTGGGCGGCGTGCGCGAGGTGACGTGGATGTCGGCGTTCAGCGTGCGCTGCTCGCGGGTCGCCAGGTGGCCCGGGTAGAGCGCCACGGCAAAATCCGGACGCCAGCGCTCCCGGTCGGCGGCGTCCACCGGCGGGTAGGAACGCGCCTCGTGCGTGCTGATCGAGGCCACCATGTGTCCGCCCGCGGAAAAGCCGAGGACCCCCACCTTGTGCGGATCGATGCGCCACTCCGCCGCGTGCGATCGCACGAGGCTCACCGCGCGCTGCGCATCTTGGAGCGCCGTGGGGCAGTCGCGATGAGGCCCCACCACCGCGCACGGCACGCGGTACTTGAGCAGCACGCCGGTCATGCCCCGCGACGCCAGCCAGTCGCACACCTCGGTGCCTTCGAGATCGATCGCCAGGATGTTGTAACCCCCGCCCGGGAACACGACGATCGCGACCCCGGTATTCCTGCCTTTGGGCGGGTACACGGTCAGGGTGGGCGTCGAGACGTTGCTGACGTAGTTCCACGGCCTGCCCGCGACCAGATCGTCCTTGGCCCGCGCCACGCTCTCCGGGCCCTGGGGCTGCCGGCGCCGCGCGTCCGGCGCGGCGCCCGGCCACAGCGGCAGCTGCGCGTGCCCGGGCGAGGGCCGCCAGGGTTCCGCCCGCCCCACCGCCGCGCCGAACCCCAGCAGGCCCGCGAGAAGGAGCGCAACGCTCGCCACTGGCCTCATGCGGGGTTCCTCCGGCGCGGTCAGCGCTCGCGGGGTGGGTGGTGTGCGCCACAAACGCGCAGGCCGCCCGCGTGAGCGGGCGGCCGCGTGCGTCGAGATGCGCCGGATTTCAACCGACTTGGCGTCACACTTCGAGCGATGGTCCAGGCGGCTAGCGCGT
>DASSIL010000318.1:0-9287 GCA_035691925.1 Gemmatimonadales bacterium | reverse complement strand
CTGGTGGCCGCGGTGCCCGCCTATTTCGCGAGCCGCATCAAAGTGATGACCGCGGAGCACGAGGCGCTGGCGGGGGAGCTGCGGCAGGCCCGTCTCGAGGCGAGCGACGTGCTGCACAACCTCGTGAGCGGTGTGCTGACCGTCGACGCGGACGGCAAGCTGCTGTTTGCGAATCCCGCAGCGGAGCAGATCCTGGGGTTCCGGGCGCGCGACTGGCTGGGGCGGACGTTCCTGCCGGAGCTGGCGCGCCTCTCGCCGGAATTCTGGGCTGCCGTGGCGGCGACGGCGCGGCGCGGCATCCGGCTGATGCGGGTGGAGGCGACGGTGCGCCGGGGCGAGCGGTCCTTCCCGGTGGGACTCACCACGACGACGATCACGGGAAGCGCCGGTCTGCCGCCGCGGGTGACGGCGATCTTCACGGACATCTCCGACTCGAAGCGGCTCGAGGAGCTGCACCTGCGGGCCGAGCGCCTCGAGGCCGTCGCCGAGCTGTCGGCGAGCCTGGCGCACGAGATCAGGAATCCGCTCGCCTCGATCCGCTCGTCGGTCGAGCAGCTGGCCCGCTCCACGCGCACCAATCCCGACGAGAAGTTCCTGGCCGGCCTGATCGTGCGGGAGAGTGACCGTCTGAGCCGCCTGCTCTCGGAGTTCCTCGACTTCTCGCGTGTGCGGGTCACCGAATACCACAGTGTCGACCTGCGCATGGTGGCGACGGCGGCGGTGCGGCTGGTGCGCCAGCATCCCGACTGCCCGCCCGAGGCGGTGATCGAGATAGCCGGCGGTCCGACCATGATGGAAGGGGACGAGGACCTGCTGCACCGGGTCGTCTCCAACCTGGTGCTCAACGCGGTGCAGGCCAAAGGACCAGGCGTGCACGTGGCGGTGTACGCCGGCCGCCTCACGCCCGAAGAGGTCCCCTCCGGGATCACGATCGAGAACCCCGTGACGCTGCGGGTGAGCGACAACGGACCAGGGATTCCCGACACGGTGCGCGAGCGGTTGTTCGAGCCGTTCGTCACCGGCCGGCCCGGCGGGACCGGGTTGGGTCTGGCGATCGTGCAACGCGCGGTCGTCGCCCATCGCGGGATGGTGCTGGTCGACTCGATCGCGGGGCAGGGAACGACGTTCACCGTGTTTTTCCCGGCGGCCCGCCGGAAGGAAGAAGCCGCATGACGACCGCTCCCGCGCCGTCGCTGCTGATCATCGACGACGAATCCGCGATTCTCGACACGCTGCGCATCCTGCTCAGGAACCAGGGCTTCGATGTTCACACCGCGCAGGGCGACAAAGCGGGGCTCGAGCAACTCAAGGCCACGAGCCCCGACATCGTGTTGACCGACGTACGCATGCCACAGGTGACGGGGATCGACATTCTCACCGCCGTGCGCCAGCAGGATGCGGAGACCCCCGTGATCCTGATGACCGCTCAGGCGTCGCTGCAGAGCGCCATCCAGGCCGTCAACGAAGGCGCGTTCTACTACATCCAGAAGCCGTTCTCCAACGACGACCTGGTCGCCATCTGCCGCCGCGCCGCCGAGCACCGGCGGCTGCGGACCGAGAACAAGCAGCTGAAGCAAGAGATCCGGCGGCGCGAGCGCTCGCGCTTCGCCAAGCCGCTCGGCATGGCCCGCAGCTTCACCGATGTCCTGAAACTGGCGGAACAGGTCGCGCCGACCGACAGCACCGTCCTGATCGAGGGGGAGTCGGGAACCGGGAAAGAAGTGATCGCCCGCTACATCCACGACATCTCGTCGCGCGGCGAAGGGCCGTTCCTGTCGCTCAATTGCGGCGCGCTGCCCGAGAGCCTGCTCGAGTCGGAGCTGTTCGGCCACGTGAAGGGATCGTTCACCGGCGCGGTGCGCGACAAGCAGGGGTTGTTCGCGGCGGCCCGCGGCGGGACGTTCTTCCTCGACGAGATCGGGGAGATGTCGCCCGCGACCCAGGTCAAGCTGCTGCGCGTGCTGCAGGAGCGGGAAGCGATTCCAGTGGGTGGGACCGAGGCGATCCCGGTGGACGTGCGGGTCGTCGCGGCGACGAATCGGGATCTGGACGACGAGATCAAGCGCGGGCGCTTCCGCACCGACCTGTACTACCGCCTCAACGTGATCGCCCTGCACCTGCCGCCGCTGCGCGAGCGGCGCGACGACATCAAGATCTTCGTCGAGGCCTTCCTGGAGCGCATCGGCAAGGAGCAGGGGGCGCCCCCCAAGCGGCTCGCCGCGGACGCCATGGACGCGGTGCAGGCCTACGACTGGCCCGGCAACGTGCGCGAGCTGGAGAACGCGCTGGAGCGCGCGGTCGTGCTGACCAAGGGTGATGTGATTCCCTTTTCGGCGTTGCCGGCCAAGCTCACCGAGCGGCGCGCCGAGCCGCTGGTCGTCGATCGCCCGCACGCCAATCCGACGCTCGAGACGATCGAGCGGGCGTACATCACCTGGGTGCTGCAGTCGGAAGGCGGGAACAAGAGCCGCGCCGCCGAGGTGCTCGGGATCGATCCTTCGACGCTCTACCGCAAGCTGAGCCGCTACGAAGGCGATGCCCCAGCCGCGGGCTGACGACGATCCCGTCGGGATCGAAACCCTCGAACGGCTGGCCGCCGCCGCTCCGCGGTACAACGCCTGGCTGATCGAGCGCGTGCTGCCGTGGGTCGGCCGGCGGGTGCTCGAGATCGGGGCGGGCGTCGGCACGATGTCGGCGTTTCTGACCGACCGCGAGCGGGTCGTCCTGTCCGACACCAACCCCGGCTACCTCGAGCGGCTGCGAGCGCGGTTCGCCGGTCAGCCGCAGATGCGCGTGGTGCCGTTGCGGCTCCCCGCGACCAATGGGGAACTCCAGGCCGAACGGCTCGACACGATCATCTGCCTCAACGTGCTGGAGCACGTGCGCGACGACGAGTTGTCGCTCGCCACGATGTTCCAGCTGCTGCAGCCGGGCGGCCGCCTCGTACTGCTCGTACCCTCGCTCCCCGCGATTTACGGCACCCTCGACCGGGCACTGGGACATTTCCGCCGCTACACCCCGGCGGAGCTGCGCCGCAAGTACGCCGCAGCGGGATTCCGGATGCGGCACCTCGAATACTTCAACCTCGCTGGCATCCCCGGGTGGTGGTTCACCGGACGGGTCCTCAAACGCGAGCTGATTCCGACCGGCTCGCTGCGCTGGTATGACGCGCTGGTGCCGCTGTTTCGGCTCGAGCGCCTGCTCCCCTGGCGCGTGGGACAGTCGCTCATCGCGGTCGGCGAGCGTCCGGCGTGAACGACCTCACGCTTTCGGTGATCGTGCCCGCCTACAACGAAGCGGGCACGGTGGAGCAGATCGTCAGCCGGCTGCGCGAGCTGCCGCTGCGCCTCGAGGTGATCGCCGTGAACGACGCGTCGCGCGACGGCACCGGCGCCGTGCTCGACCGGCTGGCGGCGCAGGGCGCGCTGCACCGCGTCATCCACCACCCGGAGAATCGCGGTAAGGGCGCGGCGCTGCGCTCGGGGATCGCGGCGGCCACGGGCGACGTCGTCGTCGTGCAGGACGCCGACCTCGAGTACGACCCCACCGATCTGCCGCGGCTGCTCGAGCCGATCCGTGCCGGTCGCGCCGACGCCGTCTACGGATCGCGCTTTCAGGGGGGGCCGCATCGCGTCCTGTTCTTCTGGCACTCCGTAGGGAACCGGCTGCTCACGCTCACATCCAACATGTTCACCAACCTGAACCTCACCGACATGGAGACGTGCTACAAGCTCGTGCGGCGCGACCTGCTGCAACGGCTGCCGCTGACCTCGAACCGCTTCGGGTTCGAAGTCGAGATCACGGCACGGCTCGCCCAGGCGGGAGCCAGGATCTGGGAGCTCCCGATCACCTACAGCGGCCGCACCTACGCGGAAGGGAAGAAGATCACCTGGCGCGACGGATTGGCGGCGCTGTGGCACATCCTGCGCTACAACCTGGCGCCGCCGGGCGGAGACTGGCGCACGCCGTGACCACCGCCGCGCGATCGGCGCTGATCGTCGGCGCGCTCGTCCTGGCAGGCAGGGCGCTCGCCCTGAACCGCGCACTGATCGGTGTCTCGTACGACGACGGGCTGTACGCCGGCGCAGCGATCGCGCTCGCACACGGGCAGGGGTATGTGCACCCTCATCTCCCCGGCACGCCGGCCGTGGTGCACTACCCGCCGCTCTACCCGCTCGTCCTGGCGCCCTTCTTCGGCACGATGTCCGTCGACGCCGCGGGATTTGCCGCCAAGATCCTGAACGTGATCATTGCCGCGCTCACCGCGGCGCTGATCGCCTGGCACGCCGCACGCACCGAGCTCCTGGGTCCCGGGGCGCCACGCTGGCTCGCGCCCACCGTCGTGGCGGCGGCAGCACTGGCGACGCCGTGTCTCATCCTGCAGACGGCGCTCTATGCCGAGCCCCTCTTCGGGCTGTGGCTCGCGCTCGCCGTCGTTCTGGCGGACGCGCCTCCCGGTGCATCGTTCCCGGCTCGGAATGCCGTGCTCGCGGGGGTCGCTGCCGCCCTGGCCCTCCTGACACGCTCGATCGGCGTCGCCGCCGGCGCCGGCGCCGTGGGCTTTCTGCTCGTAGTGCGGAGGGCGTCGCTGCGACACGTGGCGCTCGCGGCGCTGCCCGTCGCCGTTGCCGCCACCCTTTGGGGGTGGTGGACGGCGGCGCACGCCCGGGGCATCGATCCGGGAATGGCGATCAACTACGGCAGCTACGCGGAGGTCGTGAAGCAGAGCGGGCTCAGCTCCTACGCGAGGAGCATTCCCGATCTGGCGCGCCCGCTCGGCACGATCACGCTCTCGTGGCTAGGGTCGCGGCCGCTGTATCTCGTCTTCGGCGTCGCAGCGCTGCTCATGGGGATGTATGGGTGGTGGCTGATTTGGCGGCGGTCGGCCATCGGGTTCACGCTCGTCGGATACTTCGCCATCCTCGCCGTCTGGCCGTTCGATCCCGATCGCTTCGAGTGGGCGGTCCTCCCGTGGATCGCCCTCATATGGACCGCGGGCGCCGTGCGGCTCTACCAGCGTGACCGCCGGCTCCACATTCCGGTGGGACTGGTGGCGGCCGGCATCGTCGTGGGGTACGTGCTGCAGGAGTCGACCGGCCTCATCAACCGGGGATGGACCGTCGCATACGTGTCGGCGACGGGAGCCTTCCACGAAATGCTCCCGACCCTCACGACGCTGCCGGCCAATGCCGTGCTCGCTTCCGATGGGGAGGCGCTGGTGTGGCTCTACACCCGGCATACCACGGTGCCGTTCTATGTCTACGGTTACCACGATGGCCAGTGGGTGCAGCCAACGCCTGCGGCGCATCGCGCCTATCTCGAGCGCATGGGTGTCACGCACGTGCTGCTCACCGGGTTCGGAGGCGGTTCCGACCAGGAGCTGAATACACTGCTGGGGGCGTATCCGGGATGGCTCACCGCCGTGCACGTGTGGCCCGGAGGAAAGGCGCTCTTCCAGGTGCACCGTTGAATTCCCGCCGCCTCTATCTCGCCGTCGGTGCGAGCGCCTTCGTCGCCTATCTCTTCTCGCTGTGGAATCGCTTTGCGCTCGACGACATCTACATCGTCGTCCTCAACCCGCTGGTGCGCGCGCCGTCGGGGTTGTGGCGTGCGTTCGGCGCGTCGTACTGGGCGGGCAACCTCAATACGACCGTCTATCGCCCCCTCGCGGTGGCGACGTACGCGCTCGACTGGATGGTCGGCTCACCGGTCTGGTTTCATCTCGTCAACGTGGCGTGGCACGTCGCGGCGACGCTTGTCGTCGCACTGCTGGCGCGCCGCTGGGCGGGTGATGCCGCGGCCCTGATCGCCGGGGCGCTCTTCGCCATCCATCCGGTGCATGTGGAGGCAGTAGCTAACATAGTGGGGCGCAACGAGTTAATGGCCGCCGTGTTCGTCCTCATCGCCGTCTACACGGCGGTCGAAAGCGACCGCCCGCTGCTGAGCGGTGTGGCATTCGCGTGTGGGTTGTTGAGCAAGGAGAACGCGATCGTCACGCCCGCGCTGATTGTGTGGGCGTGGCTGGTCGGGCTTCGGCCCATGCCGACGGGACGGCGGCTCGCGTGGTTCGCGGGAAGCTGGACGATCGTCGCGGTCGCGTATTTCGCGCTGCGTTTCCTCGTGTTTCGCGCATATGGTGCGGGGATCGTCGCCGTCGCGCCGGTCTTCAATGGCGCGACGCCGCTCACCGTGCGGCTCACCGCTGTCGCCGCCCTGGGCGACGTCGCTCGGCTGCTGCTCTTCCCACTTCATCTGCGGGCCGACTACTCCCCCGCCGAGCGCACGGCGGTCACGACGCTGCTGGATCCGCGATTCCTTCTCGGGGTCCTGGTCGTTGCGATCTGGGGAACGCTGCTGGTGCTTGCATGGAAGCGCCGCCGGGCGCTCGAGGCGTATGGTCTGGGGTGGGTCGCGATCGCCTACTCCCCCGTTGCCAATCTGCTGTTTCCGATCGGCGTGCTCATCGCCGAGCGCACGCTGTATCTGCCGTCGGCGGGGCTGGCGCTCGCGGTGGGCGGCGCGCTGCGTCATCTCCAGGGGCGGTCGCTCGCGATCGTCACCGCTCTGCTGGTCGTCCTTGGCGGTGCGCGCACGGTCGAGCGGATTCCCGTGTGGCGGGACAACGCGCACGCGGCGGCGAGCCTGCTGGACGACGCACCGCAATCGTACCGCACCTTCGACCTCGTCGGCTGGCAGCTGTTGTGGACCCGCCGGACGGAAGAGGCCCTCGGTGCCTTCCTGCATGCGACCGAGTTGTACCAGCGCGATCAACGTGTGTATCTCGCCGCGGCCGATGCGGCGTTCACGCTGAAGCGCTCCGCGCTCGCCGACTCGCTGCTCAACGTGGCGGACCGGATCTGCCCCCAGTGCCCGGCGAGCTACGCCAACCAGGTGGGCGCGGCGCGCTTGCGGGGGGATTCGGCCTCGGCGGATTCCCTCGCAGCGCACGCCGCGCGACGCAAGCCGGCGCCGTGACACTCACCCGGCGGCAGCTCTTCGGGATCGTGACGGGAGTCGCGATTCTCGTCTACGTTCGTGCCCTGTGGAATGGCTTTGCCCTCGACGACGTCTCCATCATCCAGACCAACCCCTGGGTGCACCGCTGGGCCGAGCTGTGGCAGGCGTTCGGCCAGCCCTACTGGCCCCCGTGGCTCGGCGCTGCCATGTACCGGCCGCTCCCGATTGCATCATACGCCCTCGATTGGCACACCAGCTCCCTGGTGTGGCTGCATGCGGTCAATCTCCTCTGGCACGCCGGGGTGAGTGTCGCCGTGACGGCGTTGCTGCTGCGGCTGACCGACTCCGACCGTGCGGCACTCCTCGGAGGCGTGCTGTTCGCAGTGCATCCGCTGCACGTCGAGGCGGTGGCAAACGTGGTTGGACGGGCAGAGCTGATGGCGGCGTTGTTCACGGTGCTCGCGGTGTATGCCGCGCTGCAGCGCGATCAGCTGTGGTGGAGCCTCGGCGCCCTCTTCCTCGGGTTGCTGTGCAAGGAGACAGCGGCAACGGTGCCCGCGCTCGTGGTGTGGGGGTGGATGCTCGGGATCGGCCGGCCTGAACGGCGCCGCATGATCGCCTATGTCGTCGGGTGGGGAGTCGTTGCCGCCATCTACCTGGGCATCCGCTGGACCATCCTGCATCCCTACGCCCGTTTCGAGCACCTGGCGGCGGTGTTCGTCGGGGCGAGCCCGCTGTCGGTGCGGCTCACCACGGTCGCAGCCCTCACCGACATCGTTCGTCTACTCGTGTTCCCGGCGGTGCTGCGGGTGGACTATTCGCCTGCCGAGCGCACCCTCGTGACGTCGCTGCTCGATGGCCGATTCCTGGCCGGAGTGGCGTGTTTCATCCTCTGGGCCGGTTTGCTGTGGCTGGCGTGGCGCCGTGGACGCCGGGTGGAGGCGTTCGGCCTGGGGTGGATCGCGATCGCGTATCTCCCGGTCGCCAACCTGTTCTTTCCTACGGGCGTGCTTGTCGCCGAGCGCACGCTGTATCTCCCGAGTGTGGGGCTGGCGCTGGCGGTCGGGGCTTGGCTGCACCGGCTTCCGGCGCGGGGGTATTGGACGGCGCTGGCGGGGATCACGTTGCTGGGGGGCTACAAGACGTTCGACCGCGTGCCCGTCTGGCGTAACTCCCGCTCCGTGGCGTTGAGCGTCCTGGAGGATTCTCCCAAATCCTTCAGCGGCCCGGCCCGGATGATCGGCATCTACCTCGCCGAGCGTCAACCTGCCAAGGCCCTCGCAGCGTTCGACTCGGCGACCGCCATCTTCGATCGAGTGCCCCCGGTATTCCTCCAGGGGGCGGATGCCGCGTTCGCCGTGGGGCAGCCGCGGCTCGCCGACTCGCTGCTCCAGCGGATGGAGCAGCTCTGTTACCGCTGTCTCTACTACTACCAATACGAAGCCGGCACGGCGCTCGCCCGCGGCGACACGGCGGTCGCAGAATCGATCCTGGTGCGCCTGCGGCGGTTGAGCGGACCGGCCGGCAAAGCCGAGCAGTGAATCGCGCGCGCCTGGGGCTCTACGCCGCGGTCTGGGCCGCGGGAACGGCGTTGTACCTCCCCACTGTCCGCTACGACTACGTCCAGGACGACCGCGCCATCATCTTCCTCAACCCCGCGGCTCATTCGCCGGGCGCCGCCCTCGCGGCGTTCGGCCAGCCCTACTGGCCGCAACCCGCCGAGGCGGGGCTGTACCGCCCGCTCACGATTTTCAGCTTCGCGCTGGACTGGTCGCTCTCCGGAGGCAGCCCTGCCTGGATGCATGTGGAGAACGCGGTGTGGCATGGTCTGGTCTCGCTGCTCGCCGTGTTGGTGATGCTGCGGTGGCTGCCACCCGCGGGTGCCGTGGCGGCGGGGCTGCTCTTCGCCGTGCATCCCGTCCACGCAGAAGGCGTCGCCAACATCGTTTCGCGCAACGAGCTGCTTGCCGCCGCCGGGATGCTCGGCGCGGTGCTGCTGGCGCGGCGGCGCATCTGGATCGCCGCGATCCTCTGCGCCCTGCTGGCGATGCTCAGCAAGGAGCGGGGTATCGTCACCGTTGCGCTGATCGCGCTCGACGATTGGCTCCGCCCATCCGACCGGGCACCCTACCCACGCGGGTTCTACGCCGTCCTCGTCGCGATGACCGGGGGATACTTCCTCCTCTGGCTGCGCATCGGGCACAGCGCAGTGGCCGACGTGGCGCCACCGTTCTTCGGTGCCGGCACGCTGGGCCGCCTCGCTGTGGCCTTGCCTGCGCTCTGGCGGGCGGCGAGTCTGCTTTTCTTCCCGGTCTCCCTGTCGGTCGACT
>DASSIL010000317.1:0-9302 GCA_035691925.1 Gemmatimonadales bacterium | reverse complement strand
GTGCCCGAAATCCTGATTATATTCCGGCGCTCAAGTTCGTGGGGCTGTAGCTCAGCTGGTTAGAGTGCCGGTCTGTCACACCGGAGGTCGCGGGTTCGAGCCCCGTCAGCCCCGCCTGAACCCCGACCCGGGGACCCTGATCAATCGGCTCCGTCTGCCTCGACAGACGGAGCCGTCGTCTTTATGAACGCGAAAGCCACGGTGTTCCATATCCCCGTGTTGTATCAGGCCGTCGCCGAGTGGGCGGCGGGGAGCCGCCGTGCCGTGGACGCGACGGCGGGCGGCGGCGGCCACACTGCGCTCTTGCGCGCCGCGGGTGCCCTTGTGCTCGCCATCGATCGCGACCCCGTCGCCCTCGCAGCGGCGCAAGCCGCCATCGGCTCGAGCGGCATCACCTGGCTGGAAGCGCCGTTCGCCTCCGATCAGGCCCTCGACGCGGTGCGCGCGTTTCGTCCCGACCGCATTCTCCTCGACCTCGGCGTCTCCTCGCATCAACTCGACGACGAGGCCCGCGGCTTCTCGTTCCGCCCCGGCGCACCGCTCGACATGCGGATGACACCGGGGAAAGGCCCCCGCGGCGCCGACGTGCTCAACACCTGGTCGGAAGAGAGGCTGGAAACCGCGTTTCGCGACTCCGCCGACGAGCCGCGGGCGCGCGCGCTCGCCCGGACAGTGGTGCGGCGGCGGCGCCGCGCCGCATTCACGACGAGCGACGATTTCGTCAACGCGATTCGCGAGGTGCTGGGGCAGCGGTCGGGGCCGGGCGACTTCGCGCGCCTGTTCCAGGCGGTGCGCATCGCCGTGAACGACGAGCATGGGCAGCTGGCCCGCGCCTTGCCCGCGCTGCGCGACGCCCTCGTTCCCGGCGGCCGCCTCGGCGTCATCAGTTATCATTCGGGCGAGGATCGGTTGGTGAAACAGGCCTTTCGCGACTGGGCGCGCGCGTGCGTCTGCCCGCCGGGCCAGCCGGTGTGCACCTGCCGGGGACGGCCATTGGGAACGCTGCTGACGAAGAAGGCCGTGACGCCGGAGGCCAGTGAGATCGCGGCCAATGTGCGCGCACGCTCGGCGAAATTCCGGGCGTTCGCCACCGAATCGGGGAGCGATGGCGCTTAAGGGACGGCACTGGTTTCTCATCTGGCTCGTCGCGGCGTGCGCGGCGCTGTGGCTCGTCATCTCGCGCCAGACCGACAGCTTCCGCACCGCCCGCGCCCTGAACGCCGTGCGCGAGCAGCGCGCCGTGCTCGCGGGCCAGCGCGCCAGTCTGGAATCCCGCATCCGCGCCGCCCAGAGTCGCGAGCAGCTGATTCCGCGGGCCGCCAAACTGGGTCTGCGCGCCGCCCGCGACTCCGAGATCTTCCGCATCACCGCCCCCGTGCAGGCACCCGCCACCGCGGCGCCGTCCACGGGGCCCTGAGGGATGGCGAAACCCGCCGTCCGCCTGCAGGCGCTCCAGGTCGCGATCCTCGCCGGCCTCGCGGGCGTGGTGCTGCGCGCCGGCCAGGTGCAGGTGCTGCAGGGCCGGCGCTACGCCGAGGAAGAGCGAGCACAACGGACCGAGCGGCTGACGCTCGACGCGCGTCGCGGCGGCATCTACGACCGCACCGGAACGGCGATCGCGCTCACGCAAGAGACCTATCACGTCGGCATCGCGCCCAACGAGCTGCGCGATCCGGCGCGCGACGCCGCGACGATCGCGCGGGCGTTGCACCTTCCCGCCGGCACCGTCCTCGACCAGCTGCGCAAGCGCTACCTCTACTACGCGGGACCCTACAGCGCTCTCGAGGTGCAGCGCATCCGGACGATTCGCGGCGTGCATCTCGAGCCGGTGTTGAATCGCTTCTATCCGTCGCCCGATTTCGCCCGCGCCGTGGTGGGCCGCGTCGGCACCGACGGACACGGCGCGTCCGGCCTGGAACGCAACTTCGACAGCCTGCTGGCCGGGAAAGCGGGAGCCGCCGTCGTCCTCAAGGATCGTGCGGGGCGGGAGTACGAGTCGCCGGCGCGACTGATTGCGGCTCCGGAGCCGGGGTCGGACATCGTGCTCACCCTCGACGCGGAGCTGCAGGAGATCGCCGAGCGGGCGCTGCACGAGGCGGTGCGGGAGACCGACGCGGCGGGTGGGGACGTAGTGATTCTCGATCCCAAGACGGGGGAGCTGCTCGCCGTCGCATCCGAGCGCAAGGACGGCAGCTCGCCGCCCAGCGCGTTCACCGACACGTACGAGCCGGGCTCGCTCGCCAAGATCTTCGCCGCCGCGGCGCTCCTGGAGCTCGATCGTGTGCACCCCGCCGACCGCGTCTCCGGCGAAAACGGCCGCTACAAGCTGCCGGGGCGTCCGGTGCTGCAGGACGAGCACCCGCTGCAGACGCTGACCCTGGCCGACGCGATCGCCGTGTCGAGCAACATCGCGATGGCGAAGTTCGCGCAGCGCATGTCGCCGCGGGAGCAATACGCCGTGCTGCGGGATTTCGGCCTCGGCACGCCCACGGGCGTGGAATATCCCTCGGAATCGCCCGGCCGGTTGCGGTTGCCCAGCGAATGGTCGGGCACGAGCCAGGTGAGTCTCGCGATCGGCTACGAAGTTGCCGTGACGCCGCTGCAGATCGCGGCTGCCTACGGCGCGATTGCCAACGACGGCGTGCTGCTGGCCCCGGCGCTGGTGCGCGAAGTGCGCGATCCGTCGGGCGACATCCTCTATCGCCACCGCACCGAGCCGGTGCGGCGCGTCACATCTCCCGATATCGCGCGGCAGCTGCGCGGCCTGCTGCGCGGCGTCGTACAGCGCGGCACCGGAGCGAGCGCCACGCTGGCGCACTTCGAGCTGGCGGCGAAGACGGGGACGGCCCGGCGCGTCGTCCACGGCAAGTATGCTCCCAACGAATACACCGCCTCCTTCGCCGCGCTGTTTCCGGCGGACGATCCACAGATCGTCGTCGTCGTGAAGATCGACGATCCCGATCCCAGCAAGAAGGGCTACTTCTCGGCGACGACCGCCGCGCCCGTCACGCGCTCGCTGCTCGAGCAGGCGCTCGCTTCGCGCACCGTGACGTTGAACGAGGCGCGGCTCGTGTCGGCGCCCGCCGCGGCCCCGGCACCGCTCGTGGACGACGACGGCACGGTGCCATACGTCGTGCCCTGGCCGTACCGGCCCGATACCGCCGCCCGATCTCCGGGGCGCGTCGTCCCCGACGTGTCGGGGCAACCGCTCCGGGAGGCGGTGAAGAGCCTCCATCGCCGCGGCTTCCGAGTGGCGCTGCGTGGGTGGGGCACGCCGGACCGCACGCTTCCGGCCGCCGGCTCCACCGCGCCCGCCGGGTCGATCGTCACGCTCATCGCGGGTGCACCGCAGTGAGCACGACCGCGGAGGTCATCGGCGGCCTGCGGGCGGCCGGGCTGCTCGCCGCCGAGCCGCCCGGCGCGTTGCCGCAGTTTACCGGACTTACCGCCGACACCCGCCGGCTCGCCCCGGGGATGTTGTACTGCGCGATTCGGGGCGCCGTCGAGGACGGACACAAGTACCTGCCGCGCGCGCTCGAGGCCGGAGCGGCCGCCGCCCTGGTCGAGCAACAACAACCCGTGCTCCTGCCGCAGGTCGTCGTTTCGGATGGCCGCCGCGCCGCTGCCGTCGCCGCCGAGCTGTGGTACGGACATCCGGCGTCGCGACTCGATCTCATCGGCGTGACCGGGACGAACGGCAAAACCACGACCGTGACGCTCGCCCGTCACGTGCTGCAGGCGGTCGAGCCGATGGGGTCGATCGGCACGCTGGGTGCCTTCGCGCCCGACGGCCGGGCAGTGGCGAGCGAAGCGGGGAATCTCACGACCCCCGGGCCGATCGACCTGCAGGCGACGCTCGCCGCCCTCGTCACCCACGGCGCGCGCGGCGTCGCCATGGAGGTCTCGTCGCACAGCCTCGATCAGGGGCGCGTCGACGGGCTCACGTTCAAGGTCGCGGTGTTCACCAACCTGACGCGCGACCACCTCGACTACCATCGCACCATCGAGGAGTACTTCCGCGCCAAGTCGCGGCTCGTCGACTTCCTCGTGCCGAACGGTGTTGTCGTCACGAACGCCGATGATCCTGCCTGGGTACGGCTGCGCCGCAACACCGGGCAGCGCCGCGTGACGTTCGGGGAGAAGAGCGGCGATGTGACCGCGCGCAAGGTGTCGAGCGACGCCGCGGGTTCCCGCTTCGAGCTCGTCACGCCGCTCGGCTCGGCCGCGGTGCGGCTGCCGCTGCTCGGGCGCTTCAACGTCGTCAACGCGCTCGGAGTCGCCGCCGCCGCGTGGGCGATGGGCGTCCCGGTCGAGGACATCGCAGCGCGGTTGACCAACGCCCCGCAGGTCCCCGGACGCATGGAGCGCATCGCCTCCCGGCCGTGCACCGTGTTGCGCGACTACGCCCACACGCCGGACGCGCTGGAGCGGGCTCTCGACGCGGTCCGCCCGGTGACGGCGAAGCAGTTGATCGTGGTGTTCGGCGCCGGCGGCGATCGCGATCGCGGCAAGCGCGCGCCGATGGGCGAGATCGCCGTGCGGCTGGCCGACGTCGCCATCGCGACCTCCGACAACCCGCGTACCGAGGATCCCGACCGCATCCTCGACGAGGTCGAGGCGGGGATGAGCGCCAGGCCGCATCATCGCGTCACCGACCGCCGCGAGGCGATCGTCCTCGCGCTCTCCCTGGCGCGTTCCGGGGACACGGTGTTGCTCGCGGGGAAGGGGCACGAGACCTATCAGGTCATCGGGACGGTGAAGCAGCCGTTCGATGAGCGCGAGATCATCCGGGAGCTCGGCGCGTCGTGACGTTCTGGACGGGCGAGCGCGTCGCGGCGGCGCTCGGTGTGCCCGCGCCGGCTGCGGCCTCCTACACCCGCGTCTCGACCGACACGCGCGCCATCGGCGCCGGCGATCTGTTCGTCGCTCTGAAAGGGCCGCGGTTCGACGCGCACGAGTTTCTCGGTGAGGCCCGGTCCAAAGGGGCGGCGGCGGCTGTGGTGCGGCGCGGAACGGCACCGGTGCCCGGGCTCTTCTACTATCCGGTCGCCGACACCCTCGGCGCGCTGGGACTCCTGGCGCGCGCGCGGCGTCGGGCCCTGGCGGTGGGCAGCCCCGTCGTCGCGATCACCGGCTCGAGCGGCAAGACCACCACGAAGGAGCTGATCCGTGTCGCGCTGTCGCCCCGCTACCGCGTGCACGCGACGGCCGCGAATCTCAACAACGAGATTGGCGTCCCGCTCACGATCCTCGGCGCGCCGGATGAGGCGCAGGCACTCGTGATCGAAGCGGGGGCGAGCGTCCCGGGCGAAATCGCGCGCCTGCGCGGGGTCATCGAGCCGACGATTGCCGTGATCACGAATGTGGGGTATGCGCACGTCGAGGGATTCGGATCGTTCGCAGGCGTGTTGCGCGAGAAACTGTCGCTCGTCGACGGCGTCCCGGTCGCCGTCGTCGGTCTCGAGCCGCGTGAGCTCGCCGAGCAGGCGCGCCGCCGCACGCGCACGATCGTGGCGGGCACGAAGCCGCCCGCCGACCTCCAGGCCGAGGCCGTCGGGCTGGATGAAGAAGGGCGCTGTCGGGTGCGCTGGATGGGGCGGGAGGTGGTGCTGCCGCTGTTCGGGCTGCACCAGGCGGAGAACGCGATGATCGCGATTGCCGTGGCCCGCGAGCTGGGGGTCGACCCTGTCCAGGCGCTCGCCGCGTTGCCCGGGGTGACGGTCCCGGGCGGTCGTGGGCGCGTGGTGCACGTCGGCGAGCTGACGATCATCGACGACACCTACAACGCCAACCCCGGATCCCTGCAGCGGGCGGTCGAGTCGGCGGCCTGGCTGGCGCGCGAGCGGGGTCGCCCGCTGGCCGTCGTTGTGGGCTCCATGTTGGAGCTGGGGCCGGAGAGTGCCAAATTGCACGCGGCCGCGGCAGCGGACATCGTGCGGCGCGAGCCCGCGCTGGTCGGCGCGGTAGGGGAATTCGCGGCGTCGTTCGCGCCATACCATGGCCGCCTGGGCGACCGCCTGCTCGTCGCCGGCGACGCCGCCGAACTGGGCCCGCGACTCAAGGCGGCGCTCCAGGGGAACGAGATCCTGTTGCTCAAGGCTTCACGCGGGGTCGCGCTGGAGCAGCTGTTGCGCCATCTCAGCTAAGGGAGACACCGGAGGCCCGTGCTCTATCACCTGCTGGCGCCGCTCGCGAAGCAGCACATCCTCTTCAATCTCTTCAACTACATCACCTTCCGCGCGGCCGGGGCGACGGTGACGGCGCTCTTGATGGCGTTCCTGATCGGCCCCTGGATCATCGGGCGGCTGCGCCGTGGCGGCGTGGGGCAGGTGATCCGCGCCGAGGGTCCCTCGACGCATCAGGAGAAGCGGGGCACACCGACGATGGGCGGGTTCATCGTCATCCTCGCCACCGTGGTTCCGACGCTCCTGTGGGCGCGGCTCGACACGCGCTACACGGTGGTCGTGGTCGTGACGACCCTGTGGATGGGGGCGATCGGGTTTCTCGACGACTACCTCAAGATCGTGCGCGGCAAGTCGCAGGGGCTCGTCGCCCGCTGGAAGCTCGTCGGACAGATCTCGTTCGGGTTGGCACTCGGTGTATTTCTGGTGCGCTGGCCGTTCGTGCCCAGCATGGCGACTGAGACGCAGCTGCCGGTCTTCAAGTACATCTTTCTCACATTGCCGTGGTGGCTGTACATCGCGTTCACCACGTTCGTGGTGACGGCGAGCTCGAACGCCGTGAACCTCACGGACGGCCTGGATGGGCTCGCCACCGGGCTCACGGCGATCGTGGCGGGGGCGTTCGCGGTGTTCGCCTACCTCTTCGGCCGCTTCGACGCCTCGCGCTATCTCGGCGTCATGCATCTCCCCGGCGCCGGCGAGCTGGCGGTCTTCTGTGCCGCCCTGATGGGCGCGTCCATGGGGTTCCTCTGGTTCAACGCCTATCCCGCAGCGGTGTTCATGGGGGACACGGGCGCGCTCGCGATCGGCGGAGCGTTGGGCGCCGTCGCGATCATGCTGAAGGCGGAGTTCCTGCTGCTGATCGCCGGCGGCGTCTTCGTGGCGGAAACGATCTCCGTGATCCTTCAGGTCAACGTTTACCGCTGGCACAAGCGCTCGCGGGGCAAGGAATACGCCGACAGCCATCGTGTGTTTCGTATGGCGCCGTTGCACCATCACTTCGAAAAACTGGGGTGGTCGGAGCCGCAGGTGGTGATGCGGTTCTACATCCTGGGCTTCCTCTGCGCCATGCTGGCGCTCGCGACGTTGAAGGTGCGATGACGATCCCTGCCGGGTGGCGCGGCGGCACGGTGGCGGTCGTGGGACTGGGGAGGAGCGGCGTCGCGGCGACGCGGCTGCTCGCCCGCGAGGGTGTTCGCGTGTACGCCAGCGACGCCGCGACGGCGCCGCCGGGGAGTGCCGCCGTCGAGCTGCTGCGCGCGCTCCCGGGGGTCGAGATCGAGCTGGGACGTCACGACCTCGCGAAGATCCGGGCGGCGCGCGGCGTCGTCGTGTCCCCCGGCGTTCCACCCGATGCCGCGCCGCTGACCGTCGCCCGCTCGAGCGGCGTGCCGGTCCTATCGGAGCTCGACCTCGGCTGGCGCGCGCTTCCCGGGATGCGCTGCATTGCGGTCACCGGTACGAACGGCAAGACCACGACGACGGCGCTCGTTGCGCAGCTGCTGCGTGCGGCGGGGCTCAACGCGGAGGCAGCGGGGAATATCGGGTTGCCGCTCGCCGACCTGGCCCTCGCCGATACGCGCCCGCAGTGGCTCGCGGTGGAGGTATCGTCGTTCCAGCTGCACGACAGCCCCGACTTCGCCCCGGAGATCGGCATCCTGACGAACCTCGCCCCCGACCACCTCGACCGGTATCCGGACGTCACCTCGTATTATGCCGACAAGCGCCTGATGTACCGCAACGCGACCGACGCGAACGTCTGGGTCGTGAACGGCGACGATCCCGCTTCCCTCGATCTGGTGCGCGGCGTGCGCGGCCGCCACGTGCGCTTCTCCGTGAGCGGACCGGCCGACGCTTGGTACGACCGTCGCGCGCGGTCGCTGATGCTCGGCGGCAGCGCGCTGTTGCCGCGCGACGCGCTCGAGCTGCTCGGAGCGCACAACGTCGCCAACGCCCTGGCCGCGTCGCTCGCGGTGCACGAGGCGGGAATCGCCCCCGGCGCGATCGCCGAGGGGCTGCGGACATTCCGGCCGCTGCATCATCGGCTGGAGACGGTCGCCGAGACCGGTGGCGTGCGCTGGATCAACGACTCGAAGGCGACCAACGTGTCCTCGACTGCGGTGGCGATCGAAGCGATGGACCGGCCGTTCGTGCTGCTGCTCGGCGGCCGGCACAAGGGGGAGCCGTATTCGCGGCTCGGGCCCTTGCTCAAGGCCGGGTGCCGGCTCGTGATCGCCTACGGTGAGGCGGGTCCGCGGATCGCGGCCGACCTCGCGGGGGCAGTGCCGCTCGAGCGGGGTGGTGATTTCGCCGATGTGATGCGCCGCGCCCGGCAAGCGGCACGGCCCGGGGATGCGGTGCTCTTGTCTCCGGCGTGCTCGAGCTACGACATGTTCCAGAACTACGAGGAGCGGGGCGCGACGTTCGAGCGGCTCGCGACCGGGCCATGATGGATCGCCGCTGGGAAACGCGACTGCTCGCCGTGGTGGCGATGGCGCTGTCGATGATCGGCATCATCGCTGTGTACGGCGCCTCGAGTCTGATCAGCGTCAAGGAGGGGGACGTCGTCGGATCGGGCTTCGCCCTCAATCAGGCGGTGGGGCTCGTGGCCGGAGGGCTGCTCGCCACGATCCTGGCACGCCTCGACTACCACGTCTGGGAGCGGCGCGCGTGGCTCGTGATGGGGATCGTCGGCGTGCTGCTGCTGATCCCCCTGTTGCCGTTCACCCACGCCATCGCGCCGACCCGCAACGGTGCGCGGCGCTGGGTCGAGATCGCCGGGATCGGGATGCAGCCCTCGGAGCTGGCCAAGATCGCCGTCGTGATCTGGACCGCGATGCTCGCCGCCAAGAAGGGAGAGGCGATGCGCAGCTTCAAGCGGGGCGTGCTCCCGGTGGTGGCGGTCGTCGGGCCGCTCGTCGGCCTGATCTTTCTCGAGCCCAACCTCTCCATGGCGCTGCTCGTCACGCTGCTGGCCGGCGTCGTCGTGTTTTCGGCGGGTGCCAAGATCGGTCACTTCCTGCTGCTGGGTGTGGGAGCCACGCCGCTCGTCTTCGGCGCCGTGGCGACGGCGCAATACCGGGTGGCGCGCGTCCTCACGTTCCTGAACTCGGGAAGCGC
>DASSIL010000316.1:0-2340 GCA_035691925.1 Gemmatimonadales bacterium | reverse complement strand
CGGCGATCAGGAGAAACTCGAACGGCTTGATCGGCGTGTCGGCCGCGTCGAGCAGGCGTTCCAGACGGCGTCCGGCATCCCACCCTGCCATCGCGCGGTCGATCGAGGGGATGCCGCTCCAACGGCCCCCACCGCCGGCGGCGGGAGCGCTGTGCATCGGGCGCACGAAGCCGCTCAGCCGCTCCGCGGTCGCCAGGCGCGGCGTCATCAGACGCCCCAGCACCAGCTGCGCCACCCAGAGCGCGCAGAGGAAAACGAGCAGCGCGGCGAGCCAGATCATCCCGGCGTCACCGTAGGAAGATGGACAAGGGTAGATCGATGCCGGCCGGCTTCAGGCGATCGTAGAACCGGGGCCGGATGCCGGTAAAGGCATGCTGGCCGCGCACCCGGCCGTCGGGGTCGATCCCCTCCTGGGCAAACACGGCGATATCCTGCATGGTGATGATATCGCCCTCCATCCCGGTGACCTCGGCGATCTTGGCCACCCGCCGGACGCCGTCGACGTACCGCGACACGTGCACCACCAGATGGATGGCCGACGCGACCTGCTCGCGAATCGCGCGCGTCGGCAGATCCACCCCCGCCATCATGACCATCGTTTCGATGCGCGAGAGGCCGTCCCGCGGTGAGTTCGCGTGCACGGTGGTCAGGCTGCCCTCGTGTCCCGTGTTCAAGGCCTGCAGCATGTCCAACGCCTCGCCGCCGCGCACCTCGCCGACGATGATCCGGTCGGGACGCATCCGCAGGGCGTTTCGCACCAGATCCCGCGTGGTCACCTGGCCCCGCCCCTCGATGTTCGGCGGGCGGGTCTCGAGGCGCACCCAGTGCTCGTGCTTGAGCTGGAGCTCGGCCGCGTCTTCGATCGTGACGATGCGCTCCGCCGGCGGGATGTACATGCTCAGCACGTTGAGGAGGGTCGTCTTGCCGGCGCCCGTGCCGCCGCTGACGACGACGTTCAGCTTCGCCGCGACGGTGGCGCGCAGCACCTCCGACATCTGGGCCGTCATCGTCCCGAACGCGATGAGGTCGTCGGTGACGTACGGGTCGCGCGCGAACTTTCGAATTGTCAGGCACGGCCCGTTGAGCGCCAGCGGCGGGATGATGGCGTTCACCCGGGAGCCGTCGGGCAGGCGCGCGTCGACGTACGGCTGCGCCTCATCGATCCGGCGTCCGACCTCGGAGACGATTTTTTCGATGATGCGCATCACGTGCTGGTCGTCGCGGAATCGGATCGCGGTCGGAAAGATCTTGCCCGCCTGCTCGGCGAACACCACGTTGGGCCCGTTGACCATGATTTCGGTAATGCTGGCGTCGCGGACCAGCGACTCGATCGGCCCGTAGCCCATCGCCTCGTCGACGATGTCGCCGATGAGCTTCGCGCGGTCACCCCGGGTGAGCAGCTCGGCCCCGGAATCGAGGATCCGCCCGACTTCGCGCTCGACCTCTTCGCGCGTCCAGGTCGCCCCCCGGCGTCCGAGGTCCTCGACGAGGCGGCGATGCACGTCGTTCTTCAGCGCCTGATAGGGCTCCGACCACCCGCGGTCGCCCACCTCCTCGAGCCGTCTACGCAGTGACATGGTCCACTCTCCCGACGTACGCCGTCACGGTTTTGGCGAGCGCACGGATCTGTTGGGCAAACGGCGCGTCCGGCGCGCTCATGACCACCGGAATACCGCTGTTGACCGATGCCAGCACCCGATCGTCGCGCGGCAGGAGCTCCGTGAACTTCATGCCGAGGGCCTTCTCGACATCACGGCGCGGCAGTGAGAGCCGATCGTCGACGCGGTTGCCAACCAGCAGCAGGTTCTGCACGGGAAACCGCAGCTGCGCCAGCATCTCGTGCATTTGGCTTGTGTCTTTGAGGCACACCACGTCGAGCGTGGTGACCTCGACCGCCAGATCGGCGACCTCCAGCGCGGCGAGCATGGCATCGAAGGACGACACGCTCACGTCGACCACGACCATACCATACAACGTCTGCAGCACGTTGAGCGTCTCGCGAAAGCGCTCCGGCGGGACCTCCTCCGCGAGTTCGGTCCGGAGGGGCGCCGCGAGGACCTCCACGCCGCTTTCATGGCGGTGGAGAAACCGCTCGGCGATCTCCACGGAAAGCGCCTGACTCATTTCCCGGATCGTACGCTCGGGCCGGATGTTCATGAACGCGGCGACGTCGCCAAAATAGAGGTCGCCGTCGACCAGGGCTACCCGGGAGTCCTGCGCTGCTTTCAGCGCGATCGCCAGATTGACCGCGACGGTCGTCTTTCCGACCCCACCCTTGCCGGACAACACGGCGAGGACCAAACCGCGGCGCACGCCCACCACGTTGTCCAGTTCGCCGGC
>DASSIL010000315.1:0-13147 GCA_035691925.1 Gemmatimonadales bacterium | reverse complement strand
TTGGGGGAACGAACCCCGTCGCGACGGCGGTGGGCGGCGGGCTCACGTTCAGCTCCCTCAGCGCCGGGGGCAACTCTACCTGCGGCGTCACGCCGGACGGATCGATCTACTGCTGGGGAGCGAACGGGAGCGGGCAGCTCGGTGATGGAACTCAGACCGACCGTGCGACCCCGGTCCGGGTTGTGGAGTCTCCACAATGAGCATACGACCCGCGGCAGTGCTGTTCCTGGCGGCGCTCATCGCCACGTGCAGCAACGAGCTCGAGCCCACCGGGGCGATCACCGTGACCCTCGCCAAAGGCGCAGCGTGGCCGGACAGCCTGGCGGTGGCCGCGATCGCTCCGCTCTCCGTGACTGCCACCGGTCCCAATCAGGCGGTCGTCACCGGCGTCGCGCTCACGTGGGGCTCGACCGACTCATCGGTCGTGACCGTCACCGCCGCGGCGACGCCGTTGCAGGCTGTGGTCACGAGCCGGCGGCCCGGATCGGCCACGATCGTCGTGCGTGTCGCGCAAGACGGCTTCGCGCCGGTGGAGCTGCGAGCGCCGGTCGTCGTGCGGCAACGGGGTGCCGATTCGCTGCTGACGGTGACCGACACCGTCACCATCGGTATCACCCACTCCGCGGGATTGCTCGACGGTGCGTCCATAAGCTGGGGCTCGAGCGATGCCGCGGTCGTCAATGTCACCGCGGTTCCCGGCGATGCGACGCAGGCGATGCTCATCGCGCGCACCAGTGGCAGTGCGCAAGTAACCGCTACGGTCGAGAGCGCCAGCGGCCATTCGGAGTTACAGCTGCCCGTGGTCGTCCGCCCGCTGCAGATCGTCCAGCAGCCCTTGGGCTCGTGGCCGGCCTCGATCAATCTGACCGCGAGCGACACCGTCGCGGTAGCGGTGCTGGACGCATTGGGCCAGCCCCGATCCGGGCGGCGGGTGACGTGGCAATCCACCAACGAGGCCGCATTCTCGGTCGACTCGCAGGGCGTGGTGCTGGCGAAGACACTGGGGGGTGGCGAGCTGGTGGCGAGCGTCGGGGCGGCGCCATTCCAGGTCGTCGAGCTGCGCGCGGCGCTGCAGGTGAGGCAGAAGTGGAGTGCGGTGAGCGCCGGGAGCGACCATACCTGTGCGATCACCGCCCTCGATGGCACCGGCTACTGCTGGGGCAGCAACGCCGCCGGCAAGCTCGGGCTCGGCTTCACCGAAGCCGCTCTCCAGAGTGCGGCACGGCCCCGCCGCGTCGCCACATCCCACACGTTCACGGAGCTCAAAGTCGGGGAATCGCACAGCTGCGGGAGAGAGGGAGCCCTGGAGCTGCTCTGCTGGGGGTCACGGGACCGGGGACAACTGGGCGACGGAAAGTGCAGCCTGACCGGAATGGGATCAGGAGCCGGCTGCTTCCCTTCCAGTGAATTCCCCGTGTCGATCGTCAGCGGCGGAGCGCTGGGGAGCGGCGAAGTCCACATCGATCAGCTGGTCGTGGGAGGCACGTTCTCCTGCATCGTGAACGTCAATGCCGGCTCGGGGAGCTTCTTCAGCCGCAAGGTGCGCTGCTGGGGGACCCAGGACGACAACTCCCGGGGGATTTTCTTCTCCGATTCTGCCGCCACCGCGACCGACCTGGCACCAGGCCTTTCGGCGAGTGCCAATGTCGTCGAGGTCGCTGCCGGCGCGGCTCATCTCTGTACCAGGACCGACGACGTCTTCTGGGTCCAGTGCATGGGCATCAACGACCATGCCCAACTGGGCGACGGGACCGTGGGCAACGACCCGCTGCCCCCTTGGGAGCCGAAGAGCTTTACGATCGTTGGTGGAGATCCTGTCAACCCGGGCGGCGATGGCTACCCGACTTCCGGACTCAGTCTCGGCGGCAGTCACAGCTGCGCGCTCGACCCCAGCGGCGTGCTGTGCTGGGGGTCGAATGCGAGCGGCCAGGTGGGATCCGCCACGCCGGGAGATGTCGTGTTTCCCACGAGAGCGACGGTCCCCGGTCAGGTGGTATCACTGGCGAACGGCGGGGCACACACCTGTGCCCTCACCACCACCGGCGACGCCTGGTGCTGGGGCTCGAACTCCAACGGCCAGCTCGGCCGGGGGACCGCCGGTGGAACGAGCGCGACGCCCGGGCTGGTGAACGGCGGCCTCAGGTTCGTCTCCCTGAGCGCCGGCGCAGCCTACACGTGCGGCCTCACTCTCGATGGATCCATCTACTGCTGGGGAGCCAACGCGAGGGGGCAGCTTGGCGACGGCACGCAAACCGACCGCGCCGCACCCGTTCGGGTTGCCGAGTCCCCGCAGTAGTCCCGGATCCTTCTACACGATCCTTCTGCGCACCGGGTCCCACGCCACCTTGCGCCCCTCGAGGTACGACCGCGTCGCCATGTGACAGCTGATCGCCTCCTCGAAGCCGCGGTCGATGTTGCAGCTCGTCTGCCCGCCGTTGCGAATCACATCGAGCCACTCGCCGATGAGCAGGTGGTAGGGCGACATGCGCACCCCGCCGCGGTAGGTGTACATCAGGCCCCGGCTCGCGAAGTACCGCTCGGTCGCCGAAGTCACCGCGTCGACACCCTTGAATCCCGGCCGGTAGGTGAACAGCGGCTGGGCGGGATCGATGACGCCGTCCTTGATCTTCTGCGCGTAGCGAGTCGAGTCGTCGTCGGCCTGGACCGTGAGGCCGCTCCCCACGACCATCGTGGCGTCGTGCCCCATCAGCGCGAGACCGCGGTCGCGTCCGTTGGCGAGCGTGGCGCTGTAGACGAAGGTGAGATCGCGGTCCGGGTACTCGTACACCGCCTGGAAGGTGTCGGGGACGTCGCGACCGTCTTTGAAGAAGTAGGTCCCGCCCGACGCCACGCACGACTTGGGGATCCCCACCGAGAGGATCTGGTTCACCGCGTCGTACTCGTGCGACAGGAGATCGCCCGCCAGGCCGGTGCCGTAATCGTACCAGCAGCGCCACCGGAAGAAGCGCTCGGGGGAGAACGGCACCTTGTGCGGGGCCAATTCCTGGAACTGTCCCCAGTCGATCGTCTGCGGATTGCCTTCCTTCTCGATGTCCCACACCCAGGCGCCCCACGGGGTGTTGCGGTTGGTGGTCGACTCGACGAGGGTGATGGGGCCCAACACCCTGGCCGCGATGACCTCCCGCGCCTTGTTGTGTGCCTCGGACTGGCGGTTCTGGTGCCCCAGCTGGAACACCACGTTGGACCGGCTCACCGCGGCATGCACGGCGTGCGCTTCTTCCTCGGTCCGCGTCATGCACTTCTCGCAATAGATGTGCTTCCCTGCCGCTGCGGCGTCGATCGTGATGCGGGCGTGCCAGACGTCGGGCGTCGCGATGATGACGGCGTCGACGTCCTTGCTGTCGAGCAGGTCGGTGTAGCGCCGATAGCGCTTCGCCGGCGGGTTGCCCGGCAGGCCGCCCGGTCGCTGGGCGATCTGGGAGGCGGCGATGGCGCGCTCGGCGCGCACGTCGAACAACTCGCACACGCTCGTCAGCGCGACGTTCAGGTCATCCTGGCGCAGATAGGTCTCGAGCTGCTTGTCGCGTGGGTCCTCGGCCACCGCCTTTCGTGACTCGTCGAGCCACTTGGGCGAGGCGAACCCCGCGTGGCGCACCAGCGACTCCCCCTCGCCCCCGTACCCGATGATCCCCAGGCGAATCTTCTTCCCGGGCGGTTTCGAGATGGCGTTGGGAATGAACGCCGGCCCGCTCTCGGCGACACCCAGCTCGGACATGATCGCCTGCTTCCTGACTGCGTCGGCAGCGCGCTTCTTCAGATAATTGAAGACGAAGACGCCGAGTACCGGCACCGCGACGAGGGACTGCAGCCAGCCCCGCCGGGAGATCGTGGTGGGATCAGCGGAGCCCACCGTTTTGTCGGGGGCGTTGCTCATGAGTGGGCCCTCGCCATTGATGGTGCAACCGATGGTTCGACGGGGATCGCCGCGGCGGCTGGAGCGCGGCGCCTGAAGATCAGCCCGTCCAGGCCGAAGGTCCGGCTGGTGTTGAACACGGCCAGCACGGCCAGCGCGGCCGCCTCGATCAGCACCTTGTTCACGATCAGGTAGCTCCCCTCCCGCGGCACCGCGGAGGAGAGACCGATGAGGGGCGGCGCCGCGATGTAGTAGAGGAGTAGCAGCACGATTCCCGCGAGGGCGGCGGTGCGCGTGAACAGCCCGAACAGCAATCCCAGTCCGATGAGGACGAGTCCCCACTCGTTCAGGAAATCGATCACCGAGACCGCGGTCGGGTTCGCCGCCAGCGCGACGAAGACCTTCTTGAACAGCCACCCGGCCTGGTCCATGTACTCGGCCGAGGTCCAGTAGGGGTTCGCCAGCTTGGCCAGCCCCTCATAGAGGAAGTGCCACCCGATGAACAGGCGTAAGGTGACAAGGGCGGTGGTTTGTGGACGGGTCATTGCGGCGACTCCTTCCAGCTCTGCGAGTAGGTGACGCTGCCGTCGGTGCCGACGACGAGACCGGCGCAGCCGGGCAGACGGTCGATGAGCGCCGTGCCGTCGCGCGCTCCCAGCACGAGGACGGCGGTGGCGAGGGCGTCGGCGGCGGTCGCGGTCGGGGCGATCACCGTGGCACTGGTGCAGGCGCTTGGCGAGGCGCCGCGCGCCGCGTCGACGATATGGTGGAAACGGCGCGCCGGGTCGTAGTAGCGCTCGTAGGATCCCGAGGTCGCGACTGCGGCGCCCGCGAGCGAAATCGTCCCGGGAAGCCGGCCCAACTCCGCTGCGCCGCTCGCGGGGTCACGGATCGCCACGGTCCAGGGGAGCCGGTTCTCCTTCCTGCCGCCAGTGCGGATGTCGCCGCCCGCCTCGACGAGATAGCGTTTCACGCCCGCGCGCTCGAGCGTCGCCGCCATCCGGTCCACGATGAATCCCTTCGCGATACCGTCGAGCGTGACCGACGTCCCGCGACGCGTCAGCCGGACCCGGCGTCGCGAGGTCATGATCGTGTCGGCGCCCACGACCCCGCGTGCATCCTCGATCTCCGCGGCCGTCGGCTCCCGCGGTGTGGGACCCCCGAAGCAGGCATCGAACAGATCGATGAGGGGAGCAACCGTCGGGTCGAATGCCCCCGCGCTCAAACGGTGGTAGGTCAACGCCTGGGTGAGGACCAACGCCAGCTCGGGGGGCGGACAGTCGAGCTGTCCGGCGTCGTTGAGCACCGACAGCGGCGTAGCCTGGTCGTAGCGGCTGAAGATCGCGATCAGCCGGTCCATCTCTTCCAGGGCCAGGCCGATCGCCTCCTCGGCGTGAGCGGCCGACTCGTGGATCGCCGTCACGCCGACGAGTGTGGTCATCGCTGGACGCCGGGACAGGACGCGGAACCCGTCCTTGCCGACGGCCTGCACCTCGGTCTCGGTCGTGGATCGTTGCGTCACCTCAAAGCCGAGCGCGGAGAGCGCGGCGCTGGGGGACGCCCGTCGGTCGGTAGTGAGCAGAGACAGTCCATCCCTCCGGGGCGGAAGGGATGAGCGAGGCTAGCGCCGAACACCTAAATGTTTCGTGAATGGAGTTGGAAGAGAAAGCGACCTGGCTCTTCATGCCGGCTTCATTCAAGGAACGTCAACCGTGGGCGCGGGAGGTGTCTCGACCCTCCCGCGCCGCACGTCTACCGGCGTCGATGGTTACTCAGTCGGCGTAGATGCCCGACCCGACGATATACGTCTCGCCACCGGACTCGACTTTCCGCACATAGGTCAGCTTGCGCGCCGGGGTGTTGTCACCGGGCTTGTACCAATAGCCCTCGAGCCACGCGCTGCCCTGCTTCAGGGCCGTCGCGATTTCATCTTTGACGACGGTCTTCCCCTGCAGGTCCTTCAGCTCCGTGAGGTTCCTGCCTTCGAGACTCGGCATCACGGGGTTCACGAGCTCCGTGCCGTCCGTACCCTGGACGAACACGTACGTGTCCATGAACACGAACGGGCCGGTCAGGTCACGCAACTGGCCGAACGCACTCTTACCACGCTCGGAGATCAGCACGGCCGCCCGATTCACCACGTCCTCGATGAGCGATTTGTCCATCTGCAGGTTGTAGATCCCGCAACCCACGATATGCGTCTTCCCCGAAGGGAACTTGACCCGCTTCACGAACGCGGACTTCCACGCCGGGAAGATGCTGCCGGGCTCCGGGTACATGTAATGGATCCATCCCTCACCGCTGCGACTGGCCCCGGCCTCGAGCATCATCGTGGCGTAGGGCCGGCCCAGAATGTCCTTGCTGTCGCGCCAGTTCTGGCCTGCGGTCTCGGGCTCGGCGGCATGGAAGGCGCGGGTCCCGTCCGGCGTCAGGACGAACAGGTAGGTCTCGTCGCGGAACCACTTAGACCCCTTCTTCCGGAAGTCGGCATAGGCCTTCTCTCCCCGCTCTTCCAGAATGGCGGCCGCCTCGCGGACGAGCGTCATCAACTCGGGAGCGGTCAGCTTCTTCGCGGGCCCAGTCTCTTTGGCCGCATCGGAGAGGTACACCCCGCACCCGACCATCACCGACCCGTCTCCCAGCTTCGCCCGCGACACGTAAGCGGACTTCTCCGTGGAGACGCTCTCGCCCGGCTTCGGCCACATATAATCCACCCACCCCGCGCCGCGGGACCGGATCAGATCGAGCATTTCCCGGTTGAGATACTTGCCGCGCGTGTCCTTGAGGTCCAGCAGCTTGCGCCCTTCCAGGTTCGGGAATGCCGGGTTGACGAGCTCGACCGCTTCCATGTCGGTCACGAAGATGTAGGCGTCCTTGGCGATAAAGGGACCGGTCGGATCGCGCAGCAGCGCGAACGCCGCTTCGCCGCGCCGCTCGATCTCCGCGACGGCGTTCGTCACCGCGTCCACCACGAATGCCCGTTCCATGCGGTCGTTGTACACGCCGCTGCCGACGATGTAGCTCTTGCCTGAAGGCGCCTTCACGAGCCGCACGTAGCTGCTCTTCCAGCGCGGCAGGATCGCCCCCGGCACGGGCCACTGGTAGTGATACCAGCCCTCGGGCTTGTCGGGGGCACTCGTCGCCGCCCCGATGAGCCCGCGGATGATCGGCTTGCCGTTGATGTCCTTCAGCTCCAGCTGATGCTTGCCCTCCATTGCAGGATCCGAGTGCACCAGCATCATGCCCGCCGGATCCAGTACGAAGATGTAGGTCTCTCCAGAACGCCACCGGCTCCCGGCCGTCCGAAACAGGCCGAACGCCGCTTCGCCCTTGGTGCGTATCAGCTCGGCAGCCTCGTCCACGAGGCCTACGAGCTCGCGCGTCTCCGCGTGCTCATAGCGCTCCTCGAGCGTGGCAGCGACCTGACGCTCGGTCGAGAGAAAGGGTTGAGTCGGCACAAGACACCTCCTTCATGGTGTGGATGATGTCGCAGCGCCTCAATCTCTCGATCGCGGTTTGAAACGGCTGTGAAACACGCCTGAGACTTCGGGCTTTACGATGGACAGGCTGGAGGCGTGACGAACAGCGTCTTGCTGCCGAGCCATCATGAAGGAGGGCACTACGACAATTGTTACACGATCCGATCAGGGCCTCGTCGCCGACCACGTCCCTGCCAGGCTCACGCTGCCGCTGCTGGTGCTGATCGTCCAGTGCGCATTGCCGTTCATCGTGTTGCCAGCGACCGTCCCCGTTTGGTGCGCCCCCGGGTCGTCCACGTCGAAGGTCACTTTGCTGCCGCTGACCGTCCCGTTGATGATCGTTCCGGTGATGCCGGTCTGCGACTGACCGTTGCAGGTGACGGACCCGTTGGAGTAGGTGCCGTTGAACGTCGCTCCTGTCTGGGTCAACTGCATCGTCAGCGAGATCGCGCAGCTCAGTCCACTCCCGCTGAGCGTCTCAGTTCCAGACCAGGAGCCGGTCAGGTCGGCGGCGGGTCCGGCCGCTTTGTCCGAACCGCAAGCGAGAATTCCCAACATCATGAAGGGGATGAGGCGGGACGGCGGCATGAGTGACTCCCGGTCAGCGGTACATCCACACACCGCTGCAATAATCATTCCCCGCCTATAGCTAAGCGATGAGCGGTACTTTCAGTTCACGACCGCTCACCGCTCACGGAGCTGCCGCACGCGGGCGCAATGGGTCGCGGCATCGCATACGGAGCGGGGCTCAAGGGCGGGGAGGTGGTGCGGCGCGCCACCATGCCCAATTCGCTGAAGTGGGGCCCCCACGCCAGCGCGAAATCCTGTAGCAGGTTCGTGCCGACGATACCGGAAACGCCCACCGCGCGCAGCGCCCGCTCCAGTTCAGCGGGGATGAGCCCGCACTCGAGGTGGACCGGCTGGTCGCCGAACGACAACGGCACGCGACGCAGCTCCGTCGTGAACTCCCCCACACCGGGATAGCAGTCCCGCACCACGCCGGCACAAGGGTAGTCCTTGGTGTCGACGTCGCGCAGGCAGGACAACGTTGCGCCGGTGTGCAGCAGGACTCGCATTCGCCTGCCCCCCAGCCCGACTTCGACCACGGGCAGCCCACCCACGGCGCTCAGCGGCGCCACGCGGGCCCGCGACCGCTCGGCGCGTTTCCCGTCGAACGTGACGCGGGCGGCCTCGGGATCGATGGCGACGGCGTAGCGACCGAGAACATCGCTGCCGAGCAGTCCGTCGATGTGCACTCCGATGACTTCGCTCCACTCCGGGACGGTGACGCCGTGGTAGCGTTCCAGGACGGGGATTTCGCGATCGAGAAACAGCAGGGATGGCCGGGTTCCCATCGAGACCGGGCACCCGGTGTTCACCAGCAGTGACAGCGCGTTATGTCGAATGATGAGATGCCCGCCGGGCATCTGCATCGGGAGTTCGAGCACGAGAGACCCCAGCGCGTTCGTTCAGAGAAAGAGCGCGGGGCCCCCCCGGAGGTAACTCGGCCCGAACGTCGCCCGAAGCGGGCAGCTACGTATGCGGGCGACCGTCCTACATCGCGGCGTTTCGCAGCAACTGCACGTACACGCGGACCACATTCGCGTAGTCCTGCACCCCGATCCGCTCGTCGGTCCCGTGGATACGTCGCAGATCGTCGCTCCCGATCGTCGCCCCCACGAACCGCAGCACGTTCGGCGTGAGCGTGGTGTAGTGCCGCGAGTCCGTCCCCGCCACGACGAGCCACGGCGTCACGATCGCGCCGGGGATCGTCTGCCGGATGGTGCGGGAGAGCAGCTGAAACGGCTCCCCGTCCACGCTCGTCACGGGCGACGGCTCGGCAACGCTGGTCTGATAGGCGCCCACGTTGATCCGCGAATCGTTCACCACATCCCGTACGTGCGCCAGAACGCCTGCGACGCTGTCGCCGGGGAGGATGCGGAAGTTGACGAGCGCCCGTGCCGACGAGGGCAAGACGTTTTCCTTCACGCCGGCCTGAAAGACGGTAGGCGCCGTCGTGGTACGCAGCATCGCGTTGCCGTACGGGGTGTTGCCAAACCGGCTCGCGAGGAGCCGGCCAAAGAGCCAGCGGTTGGCGATCGCGAGCCGCTGCCCGAACGGCATCTCCGGCCCCACGTAGTCGAACATCTCGGCTGTGGGACCACGGATCGCGGTCGCCATCGGCCGCGCCTCGAGCCGCGCGATCCCGGCGGCGAGTATGCCGACCGCCGTTTCCGCGGGCGGCATGGAGGAGTGCCCGCCCGCGGCCTGCACCGTGAGCTCGGCCGTCAGGTATCCCTTCTCGGCGACGCCGACGAGCGCCACGGGCCGGGACACCCCGGGAATCAATCCGGTGGCGAGCACGCCCCCTTCGTCGAGCACGAGCATCGGATGCACGTTGCGAGAGGCGAGGAGGGTCGCGATGTGGGCGGCCCCACGCCTGCCCCCCACTTCCTCGTCATATCCGAACGCCAAGTACACCGTGCGGCGCGGCTTCGCACCGCTCGCCAGGAGGTGCTCGACCGCCTCGAGCACCCCGACGAGACTGCCCTTGTCGTCGAGCGCTCCGCGACCCCACACGTACCCGCCGGCGATGTGCCCTCCAAACGGGGGCTCCGTCCAATGCCCCTCCGTCCCCGGCTCGATCGGCACGACGTCCTGGTGCGCCAGCAGCACGAGCGGCGCGAGCGACGAGTCGGATCCCGTCCACTGGTACAGCAGGCCGTAGCCGTTCACCTGCTCGCGTTTGAGCGTCGCGTGGACCTTCGGGAATGAGTCGTCGAGATAGCGCTGGAAGCCCTCGAATTCGTGTGCATCGAAAGCGCTCGAGTCCTGGTAGGACACGGTCTTGAACGTGAGTGCGCCCGCCAGCCGCTGGGCCAGCGCCATGGAGTCGAGCGGCTCTGCCGGTACCGGTACGACCACGGCTTGACGCGAATGGAAGACGAGGGTGCGCGTGACGAGCACCGCTCCGAGCACGAGCGCCAGGATGGAGATGAGGACCAGAATGCGTTTCATTCGTCATTCGCGGCTAAGAGCCGCGACTCGGCTAAGGAATCGCTGTCTCCGCGGCGCCGGGGGTGGGGATGCTAGCCCCACCCCGGGCCGCCACCCAGTCGAGCCGCGGCTCGGAGTCGCGCGTCAACGGAAAATGAACCACAGGATGCCGATCGCCGCCACCAGCACGACCGACCAGAAGAGCGTGCCCGACGTGGCGGGATACGCCGCCGCGGCCGCACGGCTGTAGGTCACATCCTGCACCTTTGCCACGGGCGGGGGCGCCGACATCCGGCTCACGACCATCAGGATTACAGTGCACAGTACGAACAGCAGCGCGGCGAAGTGCAGGAAGTTGACTCCCGCGAACCACGCGATGGGTGTCCCCGGTGTGAGGCTGGTCTTCGACAGCTCAAGGATCAGGCGCGCAGCGCCCAGCACCAGGCCCGTCAGCAGCGCCGCCATGGCCCCGGTGCCGTTGAGGCGCTTGTCAAGCACGCCGAACAGGAAGCACGCCGCGATCGGCGGCGCGATGTAGGCCTGCACGCTCTGCAGATAGATGTAGACCTGGGACGAGATGTGGCTGATGAACGGAATCCACACGAGCCCGAGACCGGTCAGGATGACGGTCGAGATGCGCCCCACAGATACCAGCTGCGCTTCGGAGGCGCCCGGCCGCATTTTGCGATACACGTCCCAGGTGAGCAGTGTCGAGCACGAATTGAACGCCGACGCCAGCGAGCTCATCAGGGCGGCGAGCATGCCCGCCAACACGAGCCCCTTGATCCCCTCCGGCAACAGGCGGGTCACGAGCGTCGGAAACGCAGTGTCGCCGGCCTGGTGCACGTCGGCGTACAACGCGCTGGCGATGACGCCGGGGAGCACGAAGATGAACACCGGCAGGATTTTCAGGAAGCCGGCTCCAATGGTGCCTTTCCTCGCCTCGGAGATGTTTTTGGCGGCCAGCACCCGTTGCACGATGTGCTGGTCGGTACACCAGTACCAGATGCCGAGAATCGGGGCGCCGAACACGATTCCGGTCCACGGGAAGTCGGGGTGGTTCATCGGCTTCCACATCGAGAAAAAGTCCGCCGGTACCTTGGCCGCGAGTCCCGACCACCCGCCCACGGCCGCAAGGCCGACGATCGCGAGGGTCGCCGAGCCCACGATCAGCACGACCGCTTGCATCACCTCCGTGTAAATCACGGCGCGCAGACCGCCGAGGACCGTGTACAGCCCGGTGATGACGATCAACACGATAGCGCTCTTGTAGAATTCGAGCCCGGTCACGGCGTGCATCACCACGCCGCCCGCATAGAGCGTCACGCTGATCTTGGTGAGCACGTAGCCGATGATCGAGACCCAGGTGAAGTAGGTGCGGGAGGCGGGATTGAAGCGCCTCTCCAGGAATTCCGGCATCGTATACACGCCAGTCTTCAAGTAGAACGGCACGAACAGCCACCCCAGAAGCAGCAGAATGAGGCACGCCAGCCACTCGAAGTGACCGACCGCCAGCCCGCCGGCCGCCCCGGAGCCCGCGAGCCCGACGAGATGCTCGCTACCGATGTTCGAGGCGAAGAGACTGGCGGCGACGGCGAGCCAACCCACATCGCGGCTGGCGAGGAAGAAGTCGGCGCTGACGTTCTTCTCCTTCTTCGCCGCCCAATAGGCGATGCCCAGCAGGATAAGGAAATAGCCCGCGATCACCAGAAGGTCGAACGGTTGGAGTGAGGTCATGGCCTTGGTTGGTGGAGGAGGAATTGCACAGCCAGGTCGGTCAGACTCCACAACTGGACATCCGAGCTGGTCCCATAGCGCGTGGGCACCAGTTTGCCATTCTCGATGCGGTAACTCCACAGCTCGGCGTGGCGCAGCCCCGAGCGTTCTACTGCGTCGTTGATCGTCCGCAGCGCCCCGGCGATCCACGCCGTGTCCGCTCCGGCGCCGGCAGTGCCCAGCTGGCCCGCGAGCCCCGCCAACAGCTCGTTCACGTCCCTGCCCCAGACAACGGTCGGCGAATGGTAGGCATCCTGCCGGAACGCGTCCCACACGTCCTTGGTCGCGTACGCATCGTTGGCCGTGACCGGTCCGAGCCCTTCGACGAACAGGCCGATCGGATACGGCCGGAGCAGCGCCTCGACCTGTGCGCGCGTCTCCTGGGGGGTGAGCCGCACCACCAGCAGCCGCATCGCGGGATCGGTGTTCACGATCGGGACCGGCCGCCCGTCGCCGTCGAGCGACACGGCGAGAAAGCGCAACGAGTCGGTCTGCTGCGGCGGCAGCGCGGTGGCCAAAATGGCGTCCCAGTATCCCTGCTCGTCTGCGGGCAGCGACTTGAGCTTGGCTTCGACGCGTGCGTTGACATCGTCCGGCGCGAGCGCAACCTGGAAGTGCCGCACGGCGCCGTTCCAGGTGATCACGGCATGCTCGAGCGCACCGCGGTCGGCGACGAACGCGGCGAGCGCCGAATCGCGGATCGCGGGAGCGAGAGCTTCGAGCGTGGCTTGCGTGATCCCCAGTTGCCTGATCGCGTCGAGAATCGTACCGATCCCCGCGAGGGCGTTCGGGACCCAGATGGCATTCACGTCGTACGCGAAGCGCCCGCCCCCGTACCCGTCGCGGCTGTCGCGCCAGCTCGCCGAGATCCAACGACCCGCGTCGCCCTTCGGGAAGGAGACGAGGTTGGTGGGGACGGGATGCTGCGCATAGGCAGCGGTTGTGCGGGCGACGTAGGCGAGGTTGGCGATGAGTTTCGGCAGGCGTCCCGGCTCGAGCAGGAAGCGGCGGCGCCGCTCCG
>DASSIL010000314.1:0-9250 GCA_035691925.1 Gemmatimonadales bacterium | reverse complement strand
GAGCCGCAGCTCAAGGCGTTGCAGGCCGACGGGCTCGACGGCATCGAAGTGCGCCATCCCAGTCATTCGCGCCACTTGGAAACGCGACTCACCAAACTGGCGCGCAAGCTCGACCTCGTGGTCTCCGGAGGGTCGGATTGGCATGGGGAAGGGGATTCGGGGGGAGCGCATGCGGCGTTGGGAGGGTTGGATGTTCCGATGGAGTGGTTGGAGGCACTGGAGACGCGAAAAACAAAGACGTCTGGATGAGGCGTAGAGTGAGACTACGTAAGGAGGAAGCGTAATGAGCGAGCCACTCGCGATTGGTTCCCGTGCTCCGGCGTTCGAAGCTCCGGCGTCGGACGGAAAGACCTACCGCCTGGCCGACCTGCTGGGACACGGATCCGTCGCCCTCGTATTCTACCCGGGCAACAATACCCCCGGGTGAAACCGTCAACTCTCCGCCGTGCGCGATGAGATGACGAAGTTCGAGCGAGCCGGAATCCAGCCCTTCGGCGTGAATCCCGCGTCGATCGACGCTCACAAGAAGTACGTCGACAAGATGCGCTTCAATTTTCCGTTGCTCTCCGATCCCGACCGCGCGATCGCCCGGGCCTATCACGCCCTGAAGGAGGACGACCGCAGTGTCGCCCGCACCGTGTACGTCGTGGGCAAGGACGGAACGGTACGGTTCGGCCAGCGCGGGGCCCCTGCGGTGGACGACATCGTCGCCGCGGTGCAAGGGAAGTAGTGGATCCGGGCGCGTCATTCGCCGGCAAGGTCGCCCTCGTGACCGGTGTGGGGCAGCCGGGGCAGATCGGGGCTGCCGTCGCCCAGGCGTTGGGTGAGGCCGGTGCGCAGGTCGTCATAGCGTCGCGCCACCAGGAGGTGCTCGCAGCCCGGGTGCGGGAGCTGGAGGCGCGAGGGATCGGTGCGGCGCTTGCGGCCGGTGATCTCGGCGACGCCGCAGCTGCGCGCGCCGCGGTCGCTGCCGCGGAGCAACACTTCGGCGGGCTCGATGTCCTCGTCAACACCGCCGGGGGGCTGACGAGCTACGGTCCCTTTCTCGAGAGCGACGTCAGCGCGCTCGATCGGGAGGTCGCGAGCAATCTGCGGACGGTATTCGCGATGAGCCAGGCGGCGATCCCGGCAATGCGTCGGCGCGGCGGCGGGGCGATCGTCAACTTCGCCTCGATTGCGGTACGCCAACCGCAGCCGAACCTGGCCGCCTACGCTGCGGCAAAGGGCGGCGTCGCCGCATTGACACGCGCCCTGGCGCGCGAGTTCTCGCAAGACCGGATCCGCGTCAACGCCATCGCCCCGGAAGCGGTGCGCACGGACACGAACGTGCGCGACATGGGCGCCGCAGCGCGTTTCGTCGAGATGGCCGACCTGGTGCGCACCATCCTCTGGCTCGCCTCAGATACGGCGGCCACGGTCACCGGGCACGTCCTGCCGCTGCTCGCGGCGCCGGACTGAGCGTGGAGCTCGCCGGCCGGGTTGCGCTCGTCACGGGAGCGGGGCGCCGCTTGGGGGCGGCGATCGCAGTGGGGCTGGCGCGGGCCGGGTGCGACGTCGCCGTGCACCACCACGCGTCGTCGGCCGGGGCTGAAGAGACGGTGAGCGCCGCGCGCGCCGCGGGACGGCGTGCCGAGCGCCTCCCCGGTGACCTGCGGGACGCTGCGATCGCGAAAGCGCTCCCCGACCGCGTAGTCCAGACCTTCGGCCGCCTCGATATCCTCATCAACTCCGCCGCGGTGATCTCCCAGGCGAGCTTCGCCGACATCACCGCTGCGGCGTGGCATGATGCGCTCGACTTGAATCTCTCGGCCACCTTCTTCGTGTCGCAGGGGGCGGCGCCGCATCTGCGGGCGCAGCGCGGGAAGATCGTGAACATCGCCGATCTGGCCGCCTTCGAGGTGTGGCCGGCCTACCTGCCGCTCAACGTCAGCAAAGCGGCGGTGGTCATGCTGACGCAGGGACTGGCACGGGTGCTGGCGCCCGACGTCACCGTCAATGCCATCGCGCCCGGGGCGATCCTGCCGCCCGACGACTGGCCGGAGCGTGCGCGCGAGCACCTCGCCGCCACGACGCCGCTGCAGCGGCTAGGGCATCCGGACGACATCGTGCGGGCGGTGCTGTTCCTTCTCGCAAACGACTACCTCACCGGTGTCGTGCTGCCGGTCGACGGTGGGCGCTTGATTCGATGAGCGAAATGGCGACACCGGCCGCTCCGGCTCGCATGCGGGACGTCGTCGTGGTCGGCGGAGGGTGTTACGGGACGTTCTACGCCACGCAGCTCGCCAAAGCGAAGGCGCGCGGCAAGGCGGACTACCGCAAGGTGATCGTGGTGGATCGCGATCCCGACTGCCGCGCGCGGCGCGAGCTCCCGGAAGGACCCGACCGCGCCTTCGTGACCGGCGAATGGGACGCGTTCTTCGATCACTTCCTCTTCGCCACGAGTCCCGGTCCGAGCGACGCCGCGCGCGATCACATTGTCCCCGCGCCGCACATGTCCCACCTGATGTTCGAGTGGGTGGTCCGGCGGACCCAGGCGCGCTTTCCACGCCGTGCGCTCGCGGTCGTCGCGGTACCGGGGAGTCTCGCGACGCCGTATGACCGGACCGCGGGCGATCACACCCGCTACGTTTCGTTCGCCGACTGGGTGTGTCCCACCCACTGCATCGAGCCGGCGATCTGTCCGGCAATCGGCGCGCCCCGCACCTGGGAGATGCCCGATGCCGTACGTGGGCTCGCCGAACGAATGCGCCGGGCGGGCGATGCGGTCTCCGGTCCCGCGCTCTTCGTCTGCCGGCACCACGTCTTCGGCGTCGGCACGTTCACCGTCGACACGGTGCTCGAGGGCGAGCGGATCGTCGCGGACACGGCACGGCGGCCGGAGGGCGGCCTGGTGCTCGTCGCGACGGTCAGTGCATGTCATGGGGCCGTGAATCTCCTGAGCATCGGTCCTGAGCCGTCAGCTGTCAGCTCTCAGCCATCAGCTGACAGAGACTAGCTGATAGCGATGGCTTTGCCCCCGGAGGCCCGCCGGCGCCACCTGGAGCACGCTCGCGAGCTCTTCAACACCGGTGAATACTGGCTCGCGCATGAAGCCCTGGAAACCGTGTGGCGTTCTATAATTGACGAAGGTGAGCGCCGGGTGTGGCAGGGGCTGATCCAGGCGGCGGCGGCGCTGCTGCACCGGGAGCGGGGGAATCGCCACGGCGTCGTGGTCGTCGGGGCGGCGGCGTTGGAGAAGCTGGCCGGGCCGCAACATCCCGCGGTGGAGCTCGAAACGGTCCGTTTCCGCGACGCGCTGTCGCGGGCCCTGGCGGGGGAGGCGGATCCCCCGCAGCTGGAATTTCGATCCGATGGCTGAGACGAAACAGTCGAGCTACGACGTGATCATCGTGGGCGCCGGCCCCGCGGGGATGTGCGCGGCCATGTACGCCGGGCGGGGCATGCTGCGGGCGCTCACGATCGAGCGCGGCGCACCCGGAGGCGAGCTCCTCAACACCGACCTGATCGAGGACTACATCGGGTACGAGAGCATCAAGGGGTGGGAGCTGGCTCAGAAGTTCCACGCGCACGCGCAGAAGTTCGGCGCCGAGATCATCACGGACACCGTCGAGAAGATCCGCAAGGCCGAGGACGGCTGGTTCGACGTGAGCACGGCGCGCGGTCGGACGTTTCGCGCCCCCGCCGTGATCCTCACCGCCGGCGGTACTCCGGTGAAACTCGGCGTCCCGGGGGAGAAGGAGTACGCGGGGAAAGGGGTCTCGTATTGCGCCGTGTGCGATGGCGCGTTCTTCAAAGGAGAGATTCTGGCGGTGGTCGGGGGCGGTGATGCCGCGGTGGAGGAGGCCGACTATCTCACCCGCTATGCCCAGAAGGTGTACATCGTCCACCGCCGCGACGCGTTTCGCGCCTCCAAGATTCTTCAGGAGCGCGCCTTCGCGAATCCCAAGATCGAAGTCGTGTGGAACAAGAAAGTGCTCGAGGTCGGCGGTAGCGAGAAGGGCACCACCCATCTCGAGCTCGAGGACGCGGTCACGGGGGCGAAGAGCCGGCTCGCCGTCGGCGGGGTCTTCATCTTTATCGGTTTCCGTCCCAACGCCGGGCTGGTGGAAGGGCATTACCGTCACGACGAGGGCGGTTACTTCCTCACCGACGAGAAGATGATGACCTCGATCCCGGGGCTGTTCGCCGCCGGGGACGTGCGCAGTCAGGTGACCCGGCAGATCACGACCGCGGTGGGTGACGCGACGACGGCCGCCATTGCGGTCGAGAAGTACCTGGCAGGCCTCCGGGCTTCGGGCGAGCTCGCTCCGGCGAAGCCCGCAGCGGTGTCATGAAGATCATTCAGATCCCGAACGGCGCGTTCCTCGAGAACTGCTACCTCGTCGTGGACGAGGACGCCGGGGAGTGCGCGATCGTCGATCCGGGGGAAGAAGCGGGCCTGATCCAGCACAAGGTCGGCCAGACCGGTGCCCGGCCCGTGGGCATCTGGATCACGCATGCCCACATCGACCACGTGCTCGGCGTGACGCGGGTCCGCGCCGAGACCGGCGCGCCGATCTATCTGCATCCCGCCGACCGCCCGCTGTACGATCACGTTCCGGAGCAGGCGGCGGCGTTCGGGTTCGCTCCGGTGCCGCGCCTGCCGCCGCCGGACCGGAGCTGGATCCCGGGCGAATCGGTCCGCGTCGGCGGCTTGACGTTCGACGTCCGGCACACGCCGGGACATTCCCCGGGCTCGGTGTCGCTGGCCGGCGAGGGCGTCGTGTTCAGCGGCGACGTGCTGTTCCAGGGCTCGATCGGGCGGACCGATCTCCCCGGCGGCGACCTCACGACGCTGCTCGCCGGTATCGAGCGGGAGTTGCTCGTTCTCCCGGATTCGACCATCGTGTACTCCGGCCATGGACCCACGACCACCATCGGTGTCGAGCGGGGCACCAACCCGTTCCTCACCGGCGCCTTTCGCTCCGCCTGAACGACCGTCGCCCACCTGTCTGCGTTGCGGGGCGGTCGTGCGCCCGCGGCCGTGGGGGTGCAAGAACCCGTGCTCCAACTGCGGCTTCATCTATCCTCTCGGCGATTGCTCTGATTGATTCCCCACGTCCTTGCCCTCCTGGCCCTCGCCATCGACGTCGTCGTTCGCGCCTGGCGCATCCAGCTCGCGGCGTGGACGGCGGGCGGCGCCTTGCCGTTCTGGCCGGCGGTGCGGCTGAATCTGTATGGTGAAGCGGCGTCGACGCTGACTCCCAATCGGCTCGGCGGCGAGGCGGCACGGTTCGCCGGGCTCACCGAGGCGGGGATCCGTTCGGTGACGGCACTGGTGGCGGTCGGGGTGGAGGTGGCGGGGGAGTGGCCGGTGTTCTTGCTGATGCTGATCGCGTTGCTGCTCCACTACGTGCCCGACTGGAAACACGCCGCCGAGCTGTGGCTGAAGCGGCACATCGCCGCGGACCTCATCGTCATCGAGATCGCGGCGCTCGCTGTGTTGCTCATCATCTATCTGACGCAGCGGCTCGTGCGGGCGGGAGCGATCCGCCATCGCGTGCGGCGCCAGTGGCGCGTGGCCTGGGCGCACGTGCGGCGGGCGCCGCTCTGGGTCCAGATCGTGAACGCGGCACTCACCGCCGTGAGCCTGGCGGCGCGCGCGTTCGTCCTGCCGGCGCTGGCGTGGGGGATGCACGACGCCCCGCCGTTCGGGGCGATGTTCTTCGGCGCCCTGGCCCTGCTGGCCGCGCCGCTCGTCGTGCCGTTGCCCTCGGGCGGCGGGGGGATCGAAGTCGCGTTCCTATCCGGGTTCGCCGGCGATTTCGGGGCCCGCGGCGTGGCGATGCTGCTGCTGTGGCGCTTTTATTCGGTTATCCTCCTGACGATTCTGGGCGCCTACCTGATGGTGCATTCACTTGGAACGCGGGCCGCGCGGGAGCTCGTCACGATCGGCTGGTCGCGCAAACGCAAACCCGCGGAGGAAGGGAAGCAATGAGCGCGACGCGCGTCGAACGTGATCCCCTGGGTGAGCTGCCGGTCCCGAACGCCGCGCTCTACGGCGTCCAGACCGAGCGGGCGCGCCAGAACTTCCCGATCTCGGGGCTCGCTCCGCAGCCCGTCTTCGTCGACGCCGTCGTGTGGATCAAGAAAGCCGCCGCGCTCACGCATCGGGAGACCGGGCGGCTCGAGCCGAAGCTCGCCGACGCGATCGTCCGCGCGGCCGATGAAGTCCTGGCCGGCCAACACCGCGACCAGTTCGTCGTCGATCCCTATCAGGCAGGCGCGGGCACCTCCCACAACATGAACGCGAACGAGGTGCTGGCGAACCGCGCCAACGAGCTGCTCGGCGGGACGCGCGGGTCGTACACCCCGGTGCATCCCAACGATCACGTGAACATGGCGCAGTCGACCAACGACGTGATCCCAACGGCGATCCGGCTCGGCGCCCTCGCGCTGGTGCGCGGGTTGCTGCCGGTGCTCGACCAGCTGAGTCAAGCGCTGACGAAGCAGGGCGCGGCGTTCGATCAGGTGCTGAAATCGGGCCGCACGCATCTCCAGGACGCGACCCCCATCCGCCTCGGTCAGGAGTTCGCCGCCTACGGACACACCGTCGAGCGGAACCGCGAGCGCGTCGCGCGCGCCGCCGAGGACTTGAAGGATCTGGGAATCGGCGGTACAGCGGTGGGAACGGGGCTGAATGCCGAGCCTGCGTATCCCGGGCTCATGGTCAAGCAGCTGCGTGCCATCACGCGGCTCGATGTGCGGGAAGGAGCGGACCGGGTGCAGCTGATGCAATCGATGGGCGATGCGACCGCCCTCTCGGGCGCCTTGCGCACCTACGCCGTCGATCTGGGAAAGATCGCGAGCGACCTCCGCCTGCTCGCCTCGGGCCCCCGGACGGGGCTGGCCGAGATCCGGCTGCCGGCGGTGCAGCCCGGCTCGAGCATCATGCCGGGAAAGGTCAATCCGTCGATTGCGGAAATGGTCAACATGGTCTGCTTTCAGGCGATCGGAAACGACGTGACAATCGCCGCGGCCGCGGAAGCGGGGCAGCTCGAGCTCAACGTGATGATGCCGCTCATCGCCCAGAATCTGTTCTTCACGCTCGCCATCCTGACCTCGGCGAGCCGCGTTCTGGCGGAGCGCTGCGTCGACGGCATCGTACCCGACCAGGCGATGTGCGCCTACTGGCTCGATCGCAGTCCGGCGCTCGTGACGGCGCTGGCGCCGAAAATCGGCTACGCCGAAGCGGCGAAACTCGCGAAGGAGGCGGTGGAGCGAAACCTCTCGGTGCGCGAGCTGCTGGTCCAGAAGGGCGTGCTCAAAGGGAAGGAGCTGGACGAGGTGCTCGACCTGCGTGCCATGACCGAAATCGGGGTGCGCGGCATCGGAGGCGGCGGATAGGCAACGTCATCCAAACCGGAGGGCGCAATGAGCTGGTGGCTCGCGGGGCTGATCGCGGGGCTGGCGGCGTGGTTCGCGGATTTCTTCCTGTGGACCAAGGTGTTCACGAAGGGCATGGATGAGTACATGACGAAGCCGCCGGCCGGGCAGGCGGTGAACATGAGCCCGATGATGGTGAAGTCAGCACTCCTGTCGCTGGTGTTCGGTGTGCTGTTGGCGTTCTTGTACTCCCGGTTCATGGGCAGTCTCTGGGTACAGGGCGGCGGTGTATTGGCGGGGATGGAGTTCGCCACCGTCCTGTGGCTGCCGACGATCGCCCTCTCGACCGTCGGCACCGGCGTGTGGTACGACCGCGTCCGTGCGCTCATGAACGCGACGTTCTGGGCGTGGCTGATTCGGATGAACGTGGCCGGCATCGTCGTCGGACTGCTCGTCAAGTAGGCTCGAGCGTATCGCGACCCAAGGGGGCGGGTGACCGTCGTGACGGTGCCCGCCCCCGTCGCCTCATCATCGCCGCAGTCTCGCCCAAGCTCGGGAATCCCGTGGCCCATTGAACGGGCGGCCCGGCACGGTGATACTTCGCTGGAGCCGCGATGCTGTCCCACGACGAGCTGATCCGCTATTCCCGTCACCTGATCCTTCCCGAGATCGGTCTCGCGGGACAGGAGCGTCTCAAAGCGGCGCGCGTCCTCCTCGTTGGTGCCGGCGGCCTGGGCTCGCCGGCGGCTCTGTACCTCGCCGCCGCTGGGATCGGCACCATCGGGTTGATCGATTTCGACGTCGTGGACCGGTCGAATCTGCAGCGCCAGATCGTACACGGCACCGCCGCCGTCGGGACCTCGAAGCTCGAGTCGGCGCGAGCCCGTCTCGCCGACCTGAACCCCCACGTGCAGGTCGAGACGATCGCAGCCCGCCTCACCGCGGCGAATGCGCTGGAGTACCTGCGGGGGTGGGACGTCGTGGTCGACGGCAGCGACAATTTCCCGACGCGCTATCTCGTCAACGACGCGTGCGTGTTGCTCGGGGCTCCGACGGTGTACGGCGCCGTGCTGCGATTCGAAGGGCAGGTGTCGGTCTTCGACGCGCGCCGCGGACCCTGTTATCGCTGTCTCTACCGTGAACCGCCGCCTCCCGAGCTCGTTCCGTCGTGCGCCGAGGGCGGGGTGGTGGGCGTGGTCCCGGGGGTGATCGGCAGTCTCCAGGCGCTCGAAGCGATCAAGCTCGTGACCGGCACCGGAACTCCGTTGATCGGCCGCCTGCTGCTGTTCGACGGCATGAAACTGCAATTCCGCGAGATCGCGCTCACCAAGGATCCCGAGTGCGTGGTGTGCGGTCCGCACCCCACCGTGACGCAGTTGATCGACTACGAAGCATTCTGCGGTGTCGGCGCTCCCCCCGTGGCGAACGGCGAGATCTCCGCAACCGACGCCGCTGCGGCACGCGGGCGCGATCGTTCGGTCGTGCTGCTCGATGTGCGGGAGCTGTTCGAGTGGGACATCGTACACGTCGATGGGGCGCGCCACGTGCCGCTCCGCGACTTGCCGGCCCGATTGCGCGAGCTCGACGGGCACGCCGAGGTGCTCGTGTATTGCCACCACGGTACGCGCTCGCGTCAGGCGCTGGAGCTGCTGCGGGCGGCGGGCTTTTCGAAGGTGCGGAGTGTGCGGGGTGGGATCGATGCGTGGGCGGTGGAGGTCGATCCCCGGCTGACTCGATATTGAACCTGCATGCCGAAGGGGGGACTCGAACCCCCACGGGCTTGCGCCCACTGGCTCCTGAAGCCAGCGCGTCTACCAGTTCCACCACTTCGGCGATTTGGAACGCGAAGTATAGGTATCGGTATAACTCCAAGTCAATGCTTGGC
>DASSIL010000313.1:0-16673 GCA_035691925.1 Gemmatimonadales bacterium | reverse complement strand
GACCGGCGTCTCCGATTCCCTGGACGTGGTTCGCGGCGCGATCGCGGCGTTTCCGATCGATCTCGCGCGCGTGTCACCCGATCTCGTCCTGGTGCGCGCCACGCGCGTGCGACAGTCCTGCCACGGCGCCGCCCTCGCGCTGGAACAGGTGTCGGCGTTGCTCACGGCTGGCGTGTTTGTGCCCCACGCGAAGGTCGAACAGGCGAGATTGCAGAGCGGGACCAATGACCTGCGACGCACGCTGGCGCGCTGCGAGCGGGAGTGGGCAGCGCCCGACCCGCCGACCCGTGCGAGCGCCGACAGCCTGCGTGCTTGGGGACCCTACCGCGGCGCGCGCCTCGATGAGGCGTTGCGGTCGTATCTCGGCTTGTTGCGGGCGTTCATGAAGCAGGCGGCGCTGAAACGGCCGGCCGCGAGCTGATGTGGGAAGGTGAATGCTGTTGATCCACAACTCCACACCATGTGGATGGACGTCGCAAGGCGCGGGCGTAATGGCGATTATGATCCACACACGATGCACATCGCAGTGAGCTAACCCGAAGAAACATCGGCGCTTGCGGGATATTGTCCGATCCATAAATTGTCCCCTGCGTCGCGTGGGGAAGGGTTGGGACCTCAAGTCTCTTCCACGCCTACACGACCAGTCCGAGCGGGAATTCCGGGGAAGGTGCCGACGCAACAAGGGCTCAGGCGCCTGTCGATCCGGGAGGATCTCACCGACTCGGATCGCTGAGGCCAGTCGCGTGCCTCAGCCACGTCGACGCGGTGCCTCGACGTGCAGTGCGGAAGGTCGGTCCGCGACCCGATCTGACCCGCAGCACTCGCAGCGGTGAACCTTGCGACCCGGCCAGGTCGCTTGGGGATGGAAGCCGGAGCTCCTGTACGCCCTACCGCGGACGCAACAGTCCACCGGCGGCGGCAGGATGAAGAACGGAGGGAGCAATCCCCCGGCTCCGGGTAACCGATGTGCGAAGCCCCTGGGCGGCCCTTCGGGTCGTTCCAGGGGCTTCGTCTTTCCTGGAAGGTGGCGGTGAAAGTCAGAGACGGGGCGTTGCGGGGAAGGTTTGACGCCGCGCGGGCATGGCGGGTCTCAGGTCGATGATCATCCCACTCATCGGCACCGGCGCGGCGGCGATCGGCGGCCTGGCGTGGGGGGCCTACGACCCCACGAGTCCGCTCTTCGGCCGGGTGATCGGTCGCGGGTCGAAGCGCGAGCGTGTGGCTTACCTCACGTTCGACGACGGCCCTCGTCCCGGCGTCACCGACCGGATTCTCGAGACGCTCGAGCACGAGCGCGTCCCAGCCGCGTTCTTTCTCGTCGGTGCAGCCGTTCAGCTCCATCCCGAGATGGCGCGTCGCGTCGCGAGGGCCGGGCACGAGATCGGCAACCACACGCGCACTCATCGCAAGCTGCATCGTCTGGGGCCCGGCGCGGTCAAAGCCGAGCTGACGGGCGGGCACAAGGACATCGTGGAGATTACGGGAGAGATTCCGCGCGCGTTCCGGGCCCCGCACGGCTACCGCAACCCTTTCGTCACCCGCGTCGCGAAGCAGCTGCGGTACCGGACGGTGGGATGGACCTACGGGGTCTGGGACTCCGACCGGCCGCCGCCCGAGGAGATTCGCCGTCGCGTGCGCGTCAAGCTGAAGCCCGGGGCGATCATCCTGTTGCACGATGGTGATGGCTACGATCCAGCGGGCACGAGCGAGCGGGGCGATCGGTCCAACACCGCGGCGGCGTTGCCGGGGATCATCGCCGACGCCCGCAATGCCGGCTACGAATTCAAATCATTAGGCGATCTGCTCCGGTAACAGCCCCTCCACCGTCCTGTTCCGCCCTTCCGCGCCCTTCTCGGCCGCAGTTCACAGCTCCACCTGCGCCCCCACTTCGAACACTTGCGTGGCGGGGATCTGAAAGAACGCCGTCGCGCTCAACGCATTACGGGACATGAAGGCGAATAGCCGCACTCGCCACTTCGCCATCTCGGGCCGATCGGTCGAAATCACCGTCTCCTTGCCCAAGAAGAAGGTCGTCCCTTCGAGCTGGATGCTGAGCTTCTTCTCCCGGCAGCGCTCGATCACGTCCTGAATCGTCGGTTCGTCCAAGAAACCGTACCGCGCTGTCACGTTCTGGAGCCCTTTGCCGAGTGGCTTCACGGTGACCCGCTCGGACGGAGGGACGTGGGGCACGTCCTCGGTCACGATGGTCAGGAACACGTCCTTTTCGTGCAACACCTTGTTGTGGGCGAGATTGTGCATCAGCGCCGGCGGCGTACCGCCGAGGTTGCCGGACATGAACACCGCCACGCCGGGGACGCGCAGCGGGGGGTCGGCCGCGAGATCGGCCATGAGGATGTTGAGCGGGACGGATTTCTCCTGGAGACGCTTCGACAGGATCTCCCGGCCGCGCTTCCAGGTGGACATGAGCAGGAAGAGCACCGCGGCGGTCGCGAGGGGAATCCAGCCGCCGTTCTCGATCTTCATCGCGTTGGCGATGAAGAAGGGAACATCCATTGCCAGGAACAGCACGACGACCACCGCGGCCTTCACAAAACTCCAGCGCCATACCTCGCGCGACATGACGTAGAACATCAGCGTCGTCATGAGCATCAGTGTCGACAGTGCCACACCGTAGGCGCCGGCGATGTTGGTAGACGACCTGAAGTACAGCACGAAGGCGCACGTCAGGAGCATCAGCCCCCAGTTCACCGCCGGCACGTAGATCTGGCCGATTTCCCGTGACGAGGTGTGGTCGATCTGCATCCGCGGGCTGTAGCCCAGCTGGATGGCCTGCCGCGTCAACGAGAATGCGCCGGAAATGATCGCCTGCGAGGCGATGATCGCCGCGGCGGTAGCCAATGCGATCAACGGATACAGGAACCACGACGGCGCGAGGTGATAGAATGGGTTCACCGCCGCGCCGGGATCGTGCAGCAGCAGAGCGCCCTGCCCGAAGTAGTTGAGGACCAGGGCGGGTCCCGCGGTCGAGAACCAGGCGATCTGAATCGCTTTGTGACCGAAATGGCCCAGGTCGGCGTACAGTGCCTCGCCCCCCGTCACCACGAGAAACACGGCGCCGAGAACGATGAATCCCCGCTTGACGTTCTGCGCGAAGAACTCCACTGCATGGATCGGCGACACCGCCGCCAGCACGCCCGGTTGCCGGATGATCGCTACGACGCCGAGCACCGCGATCGTCCAGAACCAGACGAGCATGATGGGGCCGAACACCGCGCCGATGCGCGCGGTGCCGTGGTTCTGGAACCAGAACAACCCGATCAGGATGACCAGCGTCAGGGGGACGACGATGCGCGCCAACCCCGGTGTGGCGACCTCGAGTCCCTCAGTGGCACCGAGCACGGAAATCGCCGGGGTGAGCGCCCCATCGGCGTAGATCAGCGCGGCCCCGAAGATCCCCAGGATGATCATCACATGACGCGGCGGGAGCCCGCGCGCCTGGCGGCTTCCCTGCACGAGCGCCATCAGCGCCAGCACGCCCCCCTCGCCCTTGTTGTCGGCGCGGATGATGACGATGTGGTACTTGATCGTGACGACGAGGATCAACGACCAAAAGACGAGCGAGAGGACTCCAAGGACGTTTTCCGGCGTGGGCGCGATGCCCGACGTGCCAGAGAACGTCTGATGCAGCGCGTACAGCGGGCTCGTCCCGATGTCTCCATACACGACACCGAGGGCCGCGACGCTGAGCATGCCCAGATAGCGGCCCTGGGGATTCTTGTCGAGCGTCACCGCATGTCCTGGTTGGTGCCGCCCCAATCGCTCGATCCGCGGTACGGCCGGCGATGGTCCAGCTGCCAAACCCGTTTTTGCGAAATGAGCCCTTCGGTAAAGGCGTCCGCATCCCGCAGTGCCTCCGCCATGCTCGCGGTCTTGGCGCTGGCATTGTCCGCCCAGTGCAGCACCTCCGCCTCGAGCGTCAGCGGCAACACCGGGCTGCCGTGCTCGAGGCGGCCATGGTGCGACAGAATCAGGTGCAGTAACAGCTGCCGCTCATCGGCGGTGCACGGCGGTGTCGATGCTTCGTTGCAGCGCCGCTCCAGCTGCAGCGCGCCGAGGACGACATGTCCCAGGAGGTAGTGCTGGTCGGTGTAGCCAAAGACCCCGTCCCAGCGGTACGCGTCGAGTTTTCCGATGTCGTGGAGCAGGGCTCCCGCGAGCACCAGCTCCGCATCCGCTCCCGCGGCGCGCGCGATGGTTCTGGCGATGGCGCCGACCTCGACGGTGTGAGCTAGGAGCCCGCCAAGCGTGGCGTGATGTCCGGCGACACTGGCCGGGCACGCTCCGAAGCGCTGGCGGAAGTCGGCGTCCTCGAAGAACAGGGCGAGCACGGCCTTGAGCCGCGGTTTGGTGAGCTCGCCCCGCCAGCTGTCCACCGTTTCCCAATAGCGAGTGACGTCCCCGACACTTGGCAGCAGCCGCCCCAGCTCCGCGGTACTCGGCGGCAGCACGCGGAGCGAGCTGACACGCAGCTGGCGGTGACCGCGATAGTCGGCCACTTCGCCGAGCACCTGGACGACGTGCCCCGGCCGCACGCCCTCGACGATCGCCTGTTCCCGATCCCAGAAGGGAGCGCTGGTGAGACGGCCGGTTGCGTTGCCGAACGTCAGCACGGTGCACCACCCGCCTTCGAAGCTGCGTTGCTCGGCGTCGAGCACCAGCAGGGTGTCCTGGACGCGCTCGCCAGGCTGCAGGGATGGGAGGTCTAGGACGCGGGTGGAGGGGGGGGACATATCGGCGGGGAAATATATGGGGAGTGGGGAGCAGCGAGTGGTACGTTTCCGTGCGGGTCGTACCTCATTGCCGCACCGTCAAGTACCACTCCCCACTCCCCACTCCCCAGTGCGCAATCGCGGCAGGTCGGTCTCGCGATCGTGCTCCTTATGGAAGGGTAACCGCGGCGCACGGATCGGCACGAGGTGCGCGATCGAGTTGGCGTAGTACTCGAGCAACGGGCGGCCACGTGGCAGGATCACGAGGCTCGCGCCGTCGCGCACGACGAGCCGGCGCAGTCGCAGCATGCGCCAGGCGCGATCCCAGATCTCGTTGATGCGTGCGCCGCCGCGCACCACTTTCCCGTTGACCTCGCGCAACCGGTCGCGCAGCACATCCATCCGCTCGAGCACCGCCTCCAGCGGCACCACCGTCTGGTGGAACGAGAGCAGGGCCGCCGCCGCCAACGGCACCGGGGTGACGGGAATGATCGCGCCGATGCGCTGCATCATGTCCTGCGCCAGCCGCTCCAGCTCGGGGAGGCGGCGCTCCTTCGGCCAGGTGAGGACGCCCGGTGGCGCCGCGGCGAGCCACGTCCGCAGCGAGAGCGGTGTCCCGAAGTTCACGGCCACGTGGCCGTACCGCCGCAGTCGTCCCGTGAGGAGCCGGAACGTGTTTGCCGCGACGTACGAGATCACGGTCGTGAGCTGGGCGATTCGGCCCGGCCGGTCGTCCGGATCGATCAGCTCCCGAATCAGGGACCGGTCCTCCAGTACGCGATCGTAGTTGAGCGCCACGGGGACGAACCAGATATCCCGTTGGAACGCCGGATCGATCAGGGCACGGCAGAGATAGTCGAGCAAGCCGAGCTTCGGAGGTCGCAGCGCGCCGTCGCGGGTGAGGCCTCCCTCCGGGAAGATGCCCTGCGTCACGCCGTTCGTGGTGATGAGCTGGACGTAGCGCTCGAGCACGGCATGATACAGCGGCTCGCGAAACCGGCGCCGGATGAAATACGCGCCGAACGATTTGAACACGTACTCGAGCGGCCATGCCCGGGCCCACTCGCCGACCGCGTAGCTCACGTGCGTGCCGCGGGCGAGGACGTACGCGACCATGATGTAGTCGGCGTTGGAGCGGTGATTCATCAGATAGACCACGACGTCCTGCCGGGGGATCCGCCCGAGGGCGGCCTCGTCCTGATGGTCGACGCTGACCTTGTAGAGGAGGTGGATCAGCATCTTGGCCGCGTTGTAGCCGACCTTGTAGTAGCTGAGTACGTTGAGATGCGGCACGATCTCGTTGATGTAGCGCGCGACGAGTCGCCACACTTGTGCTTCGGGCAGCCCGCGCTCGCGAGCGTGCTGCTGCACGGCAGCGCCGACCACGGGATCATCGAGCAGCGTCTCCTTGACACGGCGCCGCTGCTGCAGATGGTAGCGTGCGAGTCGCGTGCGAAACCGCAGGACGGAGGCGCGGCCGGCCTGGCGGAGCCGGTTGCGCGCCAGGTAGACGACGGCAGTCGCTACGCTGAGCCCCACTCCGAGAGCGATGGCCCAGTCGCGAGCGGTCACGCGGCCGGAAACTGTCCTTCGGCCTTGAGGCGCTGGTAGGCCATACCCTTGAGCCGGGCGATCCGGGCGGCCATCGGCGGGTGGGTCGCGAACAGGTCGGACAGGCCGCCCTCGTGCAGGTTGGCGCGCCGTCCCAGCGGATCGGCGATGCAGAGATGAGCGGCGCCGCGCTTGATCGACGCCGTCGGGGCCTCGGCGGCTTCGATCTTGGTCAGGGCGCTCGCCAGCGCCATCGGGTTGCGGGTGAACTGTGCCCCCATCGCGTCGGCGAGATACTCCCGCTTGCGGCTCACCGCCATCGCCAGAAACTGGGCGATGATCGGCGCGAGAATCCAGGAGATCACCCAGACCACGAGCACGACGATGACGAGGGCACCGCCGCCCTTGCCTCTCCCGCCGCCGCGCGAGCCGCCGATCCGGCCGCCCGAGGAGAGCAGCCGGCCCACGCCGTCGTGCATCAGCGCTACGGCGCCGACGAGCGCGGCGAGCGTGGTCATGAGGCGCACGTCGAGGTTTTTCACATGCCCGAGCTCGTGCGCGATGACGGCCTGCAGCTCGTCGCGGCTGCAAATGTCCAGCAACCCCTGCGTTACCGCGATGTGCGCGTGTCCCTGGTCGAGACCGGTGGCGAAGGCGTTGGGATCGGCGTCGGGCACGATCCAAATGCGCGGGCGCGGTATCCCCGCCGCGATCGCCATTTCCTCGACGACGTTGACGAGCTGGCGTTCCTTGTCGGTTTTCGGGTCCACCACCTCGACGGCTCCGGTCGACCAGAGCACCTTGTTGGGCCCCGTGGCAAAGCCGTAGCGGGCGATGCCGGCGCCGATCGCGGTCATGATCAGGCCGAACCAGGGGAAGGTGTGGTGATACGTGTCCGGTGGGGCGTCCGATGTCGCCAGCCAGTAGGCGAAGTCCCCGCCGAACCCGAGCCAGGCGAAGAACAACACGAAGGCGATCACCAGCCAGACGGTGCGCCGGCGATTCGCCTCCTGCTGCTGAAAAAGGTTGAGCCCGGTGTCGTCCGTCACGCCTTGGGCTTCATGGAGAGATCGACCTGCGGGACGGCCCGCTCACCCTCGTCGGTGATCTCCCACAACTCGGCCGGCGTCGCCTTGGCGATCCCGGCGAACAGGTTCGTGGGAAATTGCTGCTGCTTCGTGTTGTACTGCGTGGCGGTGTCGTTGTAGGCCTGACGCGAGAAGCTGATCCGGTTCTCGGTGGACGTGAGCTCCTCCTGCAGCTGCGCGACGTTGCTCGTCGCCTTGAGCTGAGGGTACTGCTCGACGACCACGTTGAAGCGCGACAGCGCGGCCGTGAGCTGGTTCTCGGCCGCCGCCATCTGCTTCATGGCGTCGGGAGCGGCGTTCGCACCGGCCGACACGGCCTGATTGCGGGCCTGGATCACCGCCTCGAGCGTCGATTTCTCGAAGTCCATCGCGCCCTTGACCGCGTTCACGAGGTTGGGAATGAGATCGTGGCGCCGCTTCAGCTGGACGTCGATCTGCTTGAACGCATTGAGCGTCTGGTTCTTGAGACTGATCAGGCCGTTGTACGCACCGATGCCGTACAAGACGACGACCCCGAGGATGATCAGCAGGATCACACCGCTCATGGGCTACTCCCGGATGTGGAGAATGGGTACTACGCGGGCCACTGCGGCAGGAGTTTCGCGAGCGCCTGGCGCACCACCTCGGCGACGCCCGCCTCTTCGGGACCGAGCCGCGCGAGTGGATGGTCCGCGTCGAGATGCAGCTCGACACCGCGGGCGACGGGAATGCGCCGCCAGCTGGACGGCGCACCCGGCTCGCGCTCGACATCGCGCGACAGCCACGCGTTGATGGCGCGGCCCGAGCGCCCCCGCGGCAACCCTTCGCCACCCCGCAACGACAACCGGTCGGGCGGGGGCAGCGCTGCGCCCAGCGTCTGCGCTGCGCGCCGCTCCAGGACGTCGCCCGTCTGTTCTTCCATGTCCCGCGTGATGGCCGCCAGCGTCGCGCCTTCCATCTGGCGCAGCTTGATGCAGAGGAGCTGGAGGAAGTGGCGGTAGGTGTAGGTCGCTGCAGTGCCGCGCCCGTCGGGCGGAGACACCAGCCCGCGCGCGACGTAGAACCGGATGGTGCGCTGGCTCGGCGTGGCCCGTGCCGCCGCGTTGATCGGGGTGATCGCGGACGCCTGGAGCACGGCCCCGACGAGAATCGACAGATCGTGCAGGTTCCACGGCGCGAGATTGCGGTACTCTCGCAGGGTATGGAGAGGATCGCGCTGCGGCGCGGCGGTCATCCTGTGCAACATAGCGCGCCGCTGGCTGGCCGGTTAGACCGGGGGCGGCCGCGGTGCGGCGAGCGCGCGATTTCGCTGTCCACGGCGCGATTTCGATGATGCTCCGGCATGACAACCGCCTACACTTGGCCCATGCGCCGCGGCTACACACTGCTCGAGCTGGTCGTGGTCCTCGCTCTCGTGGGGTTGCTGACGACATTCGCGATCGCGCGTCTCGCGCCGCTGCTCGACTGGATTGCCGCGGACGGCGCCGCACGCGATGTGACGACTGCGCTGGCGGTCACGCGTACCGCGGCGGTGCTGCGCGGCGGGCGTGCCCGGCTGCGCATCGCCGCTGACTCGTTACGCATCGACCGGGAGGGACCGGGGGGATGGGAGCCGTACGCGCGCTGGGCCGGTCCCGCGTCGGCGGGAGTATCGCTCACTGTCTCGAACCCGGAAATCGTCTTCAGTCCCCTCGGCATCGCGTGGGGACTTTCGAATACGCGGGTCGTGCTGCGTCGCGGGTCCCAGATTGAAACAATCACCACGTCGCGCCTGGGACGGGTGCGCCGGTCCTGACGCCATGGCGGGTGCAACGCTTTGGCGGGGAGGTGCATCAAAGTGGGTGCGGCGATGAAACAGCGGGTCTGCAACAAATCCGCCGCAGGATACGTAGAGTAGGGGCGACAAGAAAACGCTGTCGCAACAAGAGGTCGCGGCCGGAGTGTGACGGCCACTTCGCCCGACCCGCCAGCCCGGGGTGCGCAAGCCCCCGGGTTTGGTCTTTTCAGGGCCGCGGTGTGTCTCCGCCCTCGAGGAAAACGAGTGAGCGTCGCCGGTGGACTACTTCGGCGAGCGATGCGTAGACCCGCGGGTCGAGTGCCGTCCCCACCAGCTCGCCCATACGTTGGACCGCCTCGTAGGGCGACATCTTCTCCTGATACGGACGGCTGGTGGACAAGGCATCGTAGATCTCCGCCGCGCCGATGATGCGCCCGAGCAGCGGGATCTCCTCCCCTTTGAGCCCGTCGGGATACCCCGAGCCGTCCCATCGCTCGTGGTGATTGCGCACACCGCCCAGTACGGGTCGCAACTCGTCAATCGGCGCCAGGAGCTGGGAGCCGATCAGCACGTGTTGCTTGATGTGTTCGTTTTCCTCAGGACTCAGCGGCCCCTGCTTGTTGAGGACGCTCTCGCGGGTGCCGATTTTCCCGATGTCGTGGAGCCGTCCGGCAAGCCGGGCCGCTTCGACCACATCTTCCGCCAGCCCAAGATGGGCGGCGATGGTCGCGGCGAGGTCGGCCACGCGCGCTGAATGGCCGCGCAGGTAGGGGTCGCGCGCCTCCATGGCGTTCACCAGCGCCTCGAGGGTCGCGACCGTGAGCCGGGCGGCCTTGGCCCGCTCCCGCTCCATCGCCTCCTTGGCGCGCTGATCGAGCTCGCGCATCGCGCGCCGTTCCTCGCGTCGCCGCAGCGCGCCCTGCACAGCGCGCTCCAGGTCGTCGAGATCGAGCGGCTTGATGAGGTAGTCCATCGCGCCGCGCTGCATGCAGAGCGCGGCGGTGGTGGCGTCGTTCACCGCGGAGAGCATCACGACCGCGAGGTGGGGATCGAGCGCCAGCGCCTGCGGCACGAGATCGATGCCGCTCATCCCGGGCATCCGGATGTCGGCGAGCATCAGCGCGACGGGGGTCGTGCGGAGCAACTCGAGCGCTTCCGCTCCCGACGCCGCGGTGAAGCTGGGGAGCTCGAGTCCCTTGAGGAACCGTTGCAGGGCGTTGCGTATCGGCTCCTCATCGTCCACGATCAGCACCGCCGTCGTCCGACCGGCGTCACCGGGCATCAGGCCGCCACGAAGTGCAGGGGGATCGGTCCGGGCACGATCCCGGCGCGGTGCCCGCGGGCGAGCAGCTCACGCACCGCCTGCCGACCACGCTCGCCGTAGTCCACCGTGTAATCGTTGACGTACATCCCCACGAAGCGGTCGGTCTTCGCGGGGTCGAGGCCGCGGCTGAACGTCTGCGCATGCGCCAGCGCCTCGGCGCGATGCGCCAGGCCGTACTCGATGCTCGCTTTCAAGTCGCGCGCAACAGCGCCGAGCGTCGCGTCCCCGAGGTCGCGGCGCACGACGTTGCCGCCGAGCGGCAGCGGCAACCCGGTCTCGTCGTCCCACCAGACACCGAGGTCGACCCACAGCTCGAGGCCCCGGTCGGCGAAGGTGAGCTGGCCCTCGTGGATCAGTAGTCCCGCGTCGGCGCGTCCGGCGGCGACATACTCCTCGATTTGATCGAACGGCACGACCACGGTGCGGGCGGCCGGCTGGTAGAGTCGCAAGGCGAGGAACGCCGTCGTGAGCTCCCCCGGCACGGCGACGCTGCGTCCCGCCAGGGCCGCGCGCGGATCGGCCGGGGCGCGTTCCCGGGCGACGATGCGGGGGCCATAGCGGTCCCCAATGCTGGCGCCGTGAGCGAGCAGGGCGTAGCGGTCGGCGAGATAGGCATAGGCGTGGATCGATACGGCCGTGACCTCGAGCTCCCCCGCGAGGGCGCGGCGGTTCAGGGTCTCGATATCGGCGAGCTCGTGGACGTAGCGACGGCCGCCGGTGTCGATGCGCCCGGCCGCCAGGGCCCAGAACATGAACGCGTCGTCCGAGTCGGGGCTATGGGCGACGTGAATGACCGGCGGGACAGCCGTCACGACGCTTCGGATTCGGCGGCGGTGCGCGGCAGTGTGGTGAACCGTCGTGCGACGAGCTGCAGGGCGGCGTCCGGCGTCAACGACAGGCGCATTTCGCCCGCCGTGAGCCCGAGATAGAAGCGGGCGTGCTGCTGCAGGGTGCGCACCTGCGAGTAGCCGAGGCGCTTGGCGACGTCTTCGACCGTAAAGCCGGGGTCCTGCAACAGGCGGTGTGCATAGAGGACGCGCGCGGCCGCGAGAAAATGACGCGGGCTGGGCATCGCGGCGCGCGTGAACCACCGCTCACACGTGCGGCGGCCCACCCCGGCGGACGCAGCCAGCTGTTCGACCGTCTGCACACCTTCCGGGGCGCGCAGCGCGCCTTCGAGCAACCAGCGGATCTCGGGACGCAGCGGCGCGAAGGTCGACGCGATCTGATCCAGCAGCTGCTGCGAGCAGGCGCGCGCTTGCTCGCGCTCCAGCACGGCGCGCAATCCGTCGGGGTGATCGTCGAGCCGGCAGAACACGACGTCCTGCACGCCCTGGCGTCCGAGCGCGAGCAACACCGGCGCGAGCGCGGGGGTGAAGGTCGTGTACAGGAGCACGGGGAGGGAGGGGAACAGGAGCCGCAGCCGTTCGATCTCCTGGCTGCGAGGTTCCCCCGACAGCATCGGATCCACCACGGCCAGCTCGATCGGCTGCTGGCAGATGAGGTCGACGACTTCGCCCCACGCGCCGGCCGGTACAAACCCGAAACGCGCCCCGACCGCGCGGCGCAGGCGGAGCACTTGCAACTCGGGAACGGCGGCCAGGACGAGCATCAGTGTCGCAGGAACAACCTAGGTTGTCGCAAATCCGACCTCAATAACCCCGCCTGCCCCGTCCAATATGAGCCCCAGCCGTAGTGCTGTCTACTCTCACAACGCTGGAGGCTCTTTATGTCCCGCCGGATCTCGGCTCTCGTGGGGCTGGTGGTCGTGGGGATCGTGCTGGGTGCGTCGGCTTGCTCGAACGCTACGGGGCCGGCCCCGGTGCGGGCGGACCTGACGTGCGATTATTCCACCAACAACACCTGCCATCAGTAGAAACCAGGAATCATGAACCGAGGCCAGCCAGGGCGCGCGACACCTCCACGACCGTCGCGGCCCAGGCTGGCGCTTCGGACGCTCCTTGACGTTCCCACTCGGCCAGCGTGCAGCCATCCAGCCCTGCCACAATGCGCTCAATACGGAATTCGAAGGCATGCAGTCCGTGCGCGCGGGCGATCAACAACGCCTGGTTCAGTTCGGCTACCGCCCGATCAAACCGACCGAATCGTGCCAGCCCTATCCCCAGTTTCAGGTGATAGTCGGCGAGCTGATTCGGCGCCATTCGCGACAGGTACTGAACGCACTCGGCGCGCCAGCGCTCGAAGGCCAGGCGATCCCGTCGAAACGACGCACAATGCATCAACTCGACGCGGGCGTCGAGTGCCTCGCGGCCTTCCGGATCGTTTTCGACCAAGAAACGAAAGGCACGTTCGGCGCTTTCGATCTCCCCTAAGCGCGTGAGCGAGAATCCCAGGTCATGCAGCGAACGCCGCCGGTTGTCCTCGTCGGTGTAGAGGGCGAACGCGCGCAGCAGGTGTGGCAGGGAGTCGGGCACCTGACCACGCGTTCCCAGAACGACTCCCAATCCGTGCTCTGCCTGCGCCTCCACCTGGGTCAACCCTGCTGGAGTCGCCTCAGCGATGACCTCCCGGTACCAACGCTCGGCCTCGGAAAGGTTGCCACGCCCCCACATCGTGTTCGCCCGGCCGATCCGCGACAACAGCACCGAGGCACGATCACCCGCCGCAGCCGCGAGGGCCCCGGCACGATCGTAAGCGGCGTCGGCGGAGTCGAAGCGCGAACTTTCGCGCTCTACCCGGCCCCGCAAGAACGCAGCGGTGATCGCCGCCGCTGCGTCGATGGCCGCCCCGGCGACGCGCTCGAGGGTGTCCAGTACGTCGGTCGCTTCCGCGGATCGCGCTTCCTCCTGGAGCGAGCGTGCGAGCGCGAGCAGAGACGAAGCGATGTGCCCTGGTTGATGACGGCGGTGTGCGGAGGTGGCGGCGCGGACGATCTCGAGAAGCTGCTCGGTCTGGGGGCTGGGGGCGAGGTTCTCCTCGCAATATCGCCCGGTGGCGGCGGCCTGATAGTCGAACAACTCATCTCCGGCCGGCGAGGCCTGCCGGGTGCCGAGCAAGTCGATGAGCCTGAGCACGAGAAACGCCGCCTGGCCGAACCGGCTCTGAGCAGAGTCGTGCTCCCGCGACGCCCGCTCCAGAAACACGACGTGCGGCAATCCCGGCGACATCGACTGCACGTCCACCATTACCCGCGGCCCCTCCAAAGGTGCGCCAAGTTTGACTCTGTTCAGTCTCTGGTCAATACAGGCATTCGATGTGCCAGTAGACGCTCATGATGGGCTCTCTCGTGGAGCCTGCCCGCGAGGCGGACCTGCTCGATCTCGTCGTCGGGCAGGCCCATCGCTGCAGCGATGGTGGCCGACAGATCGGCCACGCGGGCCGAGTGTCCGCGGAGGTAGGGGTCCTTGGCCCCGAGCGCGTTGACCAGCACCTCGAGGGTGGCCACGGAGACGTTTTCGAGCCGGGCCCGCTCGCGCTGAAACTCCTGCGTGCGGCGCTCGACCTCTTCCTTGATATGCTGATCGAGCTCGCGCCGGCCAATCAACATCTCACGGCGCTTCAGCGCACGCTGAATGGTCCGGTCCAGCTCCAGCAACTCGACCGGTTTGGTGAGATAGTCCAGGGCGCCGCGCTGCAGGCACAGTGCCGCGGTGGTCGCGTCGTTGACTGCCGTGAGCATCAGAATTGCGAGGTCGGGGGAGAGCTCGAGTGCCTGGGGCACGATGTCGACGCCGCTCATCCCGGCTATGCGGATGTCGCACAGCATGAGGGCGACATCGTCATCAGCGCGGAGCCGGTCTAGCGCCTCCTCGCCAGAGGACGCCGTATGAACCCGAAACTCCTGTTTGGTGAGGAACCGCTTGAGGGCGTTCCGAATCGGCTCCTCGTCGTCCACGACGAGGATGGGAATAGGCGCGGTGTCCATCGGCTGCCCTCCCTTCGACCAGGCTCGGAATTTTCCCTATTCTACGGTCCTGCCGCAGTCAAAGTTAGTCAGCGGCACAGGTCGCGGCGCAGTGTCGCGTTCCCGCACCTCCGTGTCGGAAAAACGACCTAGGACCGTCGACCCCCAGCCCGTAGTTGAAGATCAGGGTCTCTGGCAGCCGATCGCAGTACGGCGCGCCGCGAATCGCGCGGGACCGTTCGACGCGGTTGGAGTGGGCAGCGGCGGTGCACGCGGGCGCCTCGACGAGCACGCCGGCACGGGAACCTGCTTGTGGAGGACAACCCTGACATCCCAGGCGATGACTGGTGACGCATCCGATGCGCGACGCGTGACGGAGCCCGCCCTCCGCCGCCGCGAGGTGGTGACCGGCCGCGTGCTGGTCGTCGACGACCAGGATGCCAACCGCCTGCTGTTGCGCGATCTGCTGGAAGCGCAGGGCCACGAGGTCATCGAGGCGGTCGACGGCTCCGAGGCGCTCCAGCAGGTGGCGACGACGTCCCCCGACGTCGTTCTGCTCGACATCGGCATGCCGGGGATGGATGGGTTCGAAGTGTGCCGCCGCATCAAAGCCGAGCCGTCCACCGCCTCCATCCCCGTCCTGCTCGTGACCGCGCTCAGTCAGCGAGACCAGCGGCTGCTCGGCATCGGCGCGGGGGCCAACGACTACGTCACGAAGCCCATCGACAAGAGCGACCTGACGCTCCGCGTCCGCAACGCCGTGCGGATGCACCAGCTCTACGTCGAGGGGGAGCAGCAGTACCGGCGACTGGAGCGGCTCGAGCTGTTGCGCGACAGTCTGGTGCACATGATCGTGCACGATCTGCGCTCACCCCTGGCCGGGATCCGCGCCTACCTCGATCTCCTCAAGCTCGATGGAGCGGGCCGGCTCGATCCGGAGATGACCCAGTCGATCGATGAGGCCCGCAAGGTCGCCGTCGAGATGACCGAGATGGTGAGCGATCTGCTGGACGTGAGCCGTCTCGAGTCGGGGAAGATGCCGCTTGAGCTGGCGCTCACCGATCTGGGCGTCGTCGCGACCGGCGCCGTTACGGCCATCGGCGCCGCGGCCCGCCGGGTCTCGCTGCAGCTCGAGCAGCCGCCCGACCTGCTGCGGGCGCTGATCGACCCGGGCGTCATGCGGCGGGTGATCGCCAATCTCGTGGGGAACGCGATCAAGTTCACTCCGGCGTCCGGCCGCATCCGCGTCTCCGTCCGGGGGAGCAACGGCGGAGTACGCGTTTCCGTGAGCGATACCGGCCCCGGCATTCCACCGGAGTTTCACGAGAAGATCTTCGAAAAGTTCGGGCAGGTGGAAGCGGCGCGGCACGGCACCAAGCACTCGAGCGGTCTCGGGCTCACCTTCTGCAAGTTCGCGGTCGAAGCGCACGGGGGTACGATCGGCGTGGATAGCGTGGTCGGGCAGGGCAGCACGTTCTGGTTCGTCGTGCCGCAGCAGGGTCCCGCACCCACCGCGGCAGTGTCGGCGCCCGCCGGCTCATGAACCGGCGGGCGTCGGGGATCGACGACGTCATCACGCAACCGCGGATCCGGCCGAGCTGAAGGCCGGCTTGCTACTTCCCGGTGTGCCTCAGGGCGTCGCCGTGGAACGCGTCCAGGAGGGTCGCCCGGTCGGTGTACTCGGGCCGACGCCGTGCCCGCTCACTCGCCTCATTCTTCAGAAAGTGCTGGTACGCTTCACGCGCTGCGCTGGTGCTGTTCTGCGCCTCGAGCGCCCGGGCGCGCAAGATGTCGGCAAAGAGGTGCGTCGTCACCTCGCGGCGGATCGTATCGGCCTGCGCCAGCGCGCCGCTCGGATCTCCCCCCGCGAGCTTGAGGAGACCGACGTCGAAGTGTGCGTCGAGCGACAGTGCCGGCAGTTGCTCGTAGGCGCCGAGCGCCATCGGCAGGAAGAAGCGGACACTGTCGATCTTGCCCGCCTCGTCGAGACGCATGACGCGGTCGAACAGGCGCTGGGCCCGCTCTTCGGGCGACATCTGGCTGATATCGGGGGCGGCGCCACCAGAGGCGGCACCGCCAGCGGCGAAGGGGGCGTTCGGCGGGGGCGCTGCCGCGGACCCCACCGCTCCGCCGCTGCCGCGCATCGCCAGGACGCCGATCAGCGCGCCCACCGCCAACCCCGCGATCCCCCACGGAAGGCCGACGCGCCAGCCGGTTGTCGGAGACGAGGTACTGGCGCCGCACTTATGGCAATAGCGCGCTCCCTCGGAGAGCGTCGCACCACAGGCATGACAGGTCATGGTGCGGCAATCTAACTGGCTGGCAGGATACCACGAGACAGCGTAGCGTATGCGGCATG
>DASSIL010000312.1:0-4524 GCA_035691925.1 Gemmatimonadales bacterium | reverse complement strand
TGTTCGTCGCTCGTCAGGATCGCGTCATGGTGATCGATCCCGCGAGCGGCAAAGTGCTCGCCGAAATCCCGGGGCTGAACCGGGCCCATGGCGTCGCGTTCGATTACGCCGATGGCAAGGGGTTTGCGACCTCGGGCGGCGACAGCTCGGTCGTGATCTTCGATCTGAAGACGCTCCAGGTGACGGGACGCACCATTGCGGCGCCGGACGCCGACGCGGTGCTCTTCGACCCCACAACCAAACGCATCTTCACCTTCAACGGCGACTCCCGTTCATCCTCCGTTCTCGACGCCGCCTCAGGAAAGAAAATCGGGACCGTCGACCTCGGCGGTGGACCGGAATTCGGCGTGTCGGCCGGAGACGGAAAGCTGTACGTCAATCTCGAGGACTCGAGCGCCGTGGACGAGATCGACGCCAGCACGATGAAGGTCGTGCGGCGCTGGTCGCTGGCGCCGTGTCAGTCGCCGAGCGGCCTGGCTATCGACCGCGAGCATCATCGTCTCTTCAGCGGGTGCCACAATCAGGTCATGGCGATCTCCGACGCCCAGGCGGGGAAGGTCGTCGCGACGGTGCCGATCGGTCAGGGCGTAGACGCCAATCGCTTCGACCCGGGAACGCAGCTCGCCTTTGCGTCGACGGGCGACGGCAACATCACGGTGGTGCACGAGGATGGACCCGACACCTACACGGTCGTCGCGAATGTGCCGACGAAGCGGGGCGCGCGCACCATGGAAGTCGACCTCTCGTCGCACGTGGTGTATACCGTGACGGCCGACTTCGGGCCGATGCCTGCGCCGACGGCGAATCTGCCGCGCCCGCGACCGCCGATTCTGCCGGGGACGTTCGCCCTACTGGTGTTGGAGCGGTAGCGGCAGGACGCGGTCGCGATCGTCTGTGGAGGCCGGTGTCGACCGCCGGCCTTCTGTTCTTTCGGCCGCCATCTGCAGGTGCATGGCGGCGTAGGCCCGCCAGGGGCGCCACCGCTCCGCGCGGGTGCGGAGCTCGGCGGGGCTGGCGATCCCTGCCGCCCGCCGCAAGACGGGGTCGGCGGCGGGGAATGCATCCGGCCAATACAGCGCCCGCATCACGATCGTCGTCGCGCAGCGCTCGCTGATCCCGTCGAGCGCCAGGAGGGCGCGGCGCGCGGCCACAGGATCACTTCCCGGTGCGAGTCGCAACGTCCCATCCGCCAGCGCCCGAGCGACGCCGGCCAATGCGGTGGCCCGGCGCTCCGGCACGCCGAGCGCGGCGAGCCGCTGCGGTCCCGCCTCCGCGATCCGCTGTGGTGTCGGGGTGATGCGGGACAGGGCGGGGAAGCCGCTGTCCAACGCCACGCCGAACGCCCGCACCACCTGCCACGCCGATTCCCGCGGCACGGCGCCCCATCGGCCCCCGCCCAGGAGCAGCGCGCTGAGCACGGCGTCGAACCCCTCGATCGCGCCGGGAGTCCGCAGGCCCCGGGTCTCCCCGACGAGGGCACCGAGTCCTCCCTCGGTCAGATGGGCGTCGATCACCGTGGGCTCGGCGTCGAGGTCGAACAGGTGCCGCAGGCGCGCGAGCAGCGGCATGAGGACGGGGAGCAGCGAGGGCGAGAGGTCGACGCTCAGGTGCGACTGCTCGGGGACACTGGCGACGAAGACGACGCCGCTGCAGCCGTCGAGCTGCATCGTCCGTCCGTAGCCTCCCGCGTCGATCGCTTCGACGCCGGGGAGCGCGCTGCGCTCCAGGAAGGCGAGGAGCGGTCCCCAGGCGAGAGGCGGGCGATACGCCAACGTCAACCGTACGAGCTCCGTTTCGGCGCGTATCGTGCGCGGACGCGGACGCAGGGCGCTCGGGCTCAGGCGGTAGTGCTCGCGGAAGGCGGCATTGAAGCGGCGCAGGCTCTGAAATCCGCTCGCGAACGCGATCCGGGTCACCGGGAGATCGGTATCGGCCAGCAGGCGTTTGGCGAGCAACAGGCGGTGCGTCTGGGCCAGCGCGATCGGTGAGACACCGATCTCCCGCTCGAGCGCGCGGCGCACATGGCGCTCGCTCACGCCCAGCTCGCGCGCCAGCTCGGCGAGGCTGTGGCCGTTCAATGCGCCGGCGGCGATCCGCAGTGCGGCGGCCTGCGCCAGGCGCGGAACGGCGTCCATCACCGCGCGTCCCGGGGCGAGCTCGGGCCGGCAGCGCAGACAGGGGCGGTACCCCGCGTGCTCCGCCGCTGCGGCGGACTCGAAGAAGCGGCGCCGCGTCGGTATCGCGGCACGCGAGGGACAGACCGGCCGGCAGTAGATGCCGGTCGTCGTGATCCCCACAAAGAAGATCCCGTCGAAGCGCGCGTCGCGCGCGCGCAAGGCGCGCTGACAGATGTCGGCCGTGAGTCGCATCCTGTGGGAGATGCTACCCCCTGGGCGCCCGCCTACTCGCCGAATTCGGACACCGAATTCGGCTCCGAATTCCCGGTCCGCATGCGGCAAGCGCGCCGCTGGTGCGAGGCCCATGGTCGAAAGCGTACCACATCTCGGTCCCCCGAGGAGGAGACCATGCGCCTGAACCGTCATATCGCCTCGACAAGCCCTCCACCCTCGCCGCACAGTAGATTGCCGGTGCCTTCGGCGGCTCGTCATGCGCGGGTTAGCAGCCAAGCTTGGTCTCTTGCCACCGCGCTCCGTGCGATCTTGAGGAAACAATGATCTTCTCTCTCCTGGCGGCACTCATACAGTCTCCGGCTCCGACGTGCTCGCTGGCGGGTGACCCAGTGCAAGCCCAGTGGTCGGGGACGATCCCGGCCCCGCCGCGGACGGCGGCGCCGCTCCGGGTCGTGACCGACCTCCCGCTGCCCGGCAGCGCCTCACGGTTCGACTACCAGAGTTACGAGCCGGTATCCGGCAGGCTGTTCATCTCGCACATGGGGGCGGGGCACCTCGTCGTGTTCGATGTGCGGGCCGGACGCGTCATCGCCACCCTCGATGGATTTCCCCGCGTGACGGGCGTGCTGGCGGTGCCGCCCGAGCACCGCGTTTACGCTTCGGCGACGGGTGACCACGCAGTGGCCGTCGTGGACGACTCCGCCCTCCGCATCGTCACCCGAATATCCGGACCGGCATTTCCCGACGGGATCGCCTACGCTCCCGAGGTGCGCCGCGTATTCGTGTCCGACGAATCGGGGCGGCGCGACTTCGTGATCGACGCCGCGACGAACACCGTGGTCGCTCGCATCGAGCTCGGAGGAGAGGCCGGCAACACGCAATACGACGCCGGGTCACACTGTGTGCTGGTGGCCGTGCAAACCACCAATGAGATGGCGGTCATCGACCCGGTCACGTCCCGGGTCGTCCGTCGCATCACGCTGAGCCGGGCGGTCGCCTACCCCCACGGGTTCTTCATCGATGCCCCGCACCGCGTCGCCTTTGTTACCGGTGAGGAGAGCGCGACGGTGGGGGTCCTCGACCTCCAGACCTTGCAGCTGCGGCAGGTGCTTCCCGTCGGCCATGATCCTGACGTGTTGGCGTTCGATCCCGGTCTGGGGCGGCTCTACGTCGCCGCGGAGTCCGGCATCGTAGCGGTGTTCGAGGAGCGGGAGGGCGCGCTGCGGCCATTGGGCTGGCTCAAGGCGCCCCAGGCGCATTCCGTGGCAGTGGACCCCGCCACGCACCGAGTCTACCTGCCCCTCGCCGACGTCGGGGGACGCCCTATGTTACGGGTGTTGGCGCCGGCCGACTCTACGTGACTCAGGGGGATCCATGCGAACGCTTCACGTTGCCACGCTTACCATCGCCGCCCTGGTCCTGGGCCGTCCGCTGGTGGCGCAGCGCTTTCAGAAGAATGTGCTGACCGCCGCCGAAATCGACAACGGCGCGCAGATCACGACGGCGTATGACGCCGTGTCCCGGCTGCGGCCGATGTGGCTCCACCCCTCGGACGTGACGATGCAGTCCGCCGGGACGGTGGGCCAGTCGGTCCAGATCGCCAAGGTGCGCGTGTACGTCAACGACTTCAACGTCGGCGACGTCGACTATCTCAAGTCGGTCGCAGCCGAGAGCGTTCAGGAGATGCGCTTTCTGAGCCAGAACGAGACCGCGAGCCGGTTTGGCCCGACCGATGGGCAGGTGGCGATCGTGCTGATTTTGAAGAAAGCGAAATAGCGAGGTTCCTGCCTGCAAAGGGCCTCTGCCTCCTGATCGTTCGCTCTCACTCCCGGGTGCGCGCGAGGCGCAATGCGTTGCCCGTCACCGCGAGTGAGCCGCCCATGTCGCCCACGAGCACGGCCACACCCAGACTGACGACGCCCATCACAGCCCCGATCGCAAGCACAAGCTTGAGGCCCAGCGCGAGCGCAAGATTGAATCGGATTGTCCGCCGTGCCCGACGCGCGAGACGAACAGCGTAGGGAAGCTTCGTGAGATCGTCTGCCATGAGGGCCACATCGGCCGTTTCAATTGTCGCAGGCGATCCGGCAGCGCCCATTGCGATGCCCACGGTGGCCTCGGCGAGCGCGGGGGCATCGTTCACCCCGTCGCCCAGCATCGCCACGCTGCCGTG
>DASSIL010000311.1:0-14245 GCA_035691925.1 Gemmatimonadales bacterium | reverse complement strand
TCCGCTGTTCGTGCTGCTCGCCCATGTGTGGGGGCTGATTCCGCTGGCCGCCGACTACGGGGCGCGGATCAACATCCTCGCGGCGGTGACGAGTGCCCTGGCCGCGGGGTTCTGGTTTCTCATCGGCGACAGCTGGCTCCGTCCGATCATTCCCGCCGCGCTGCCACGTCGTGTCGCCGCGATCGCCGGGACGCTCGTCGGGGCGACGGCGTTCAGCGTCTGGAACCAGTCGGTGGTGAATGAGAAGGTCTACACGGTGAGCCTGCTCTCGGTGGCGCTCATCCTGTGGATCGCGCTGCGCTGGGCCGAGACCCCGTCCGGAGAGAGATCCGATCGACCGCTCCTCGTGATCGCGTACCTCCTCGTCTTGACGAGCGCCAACCATCAGATGGGCGTGCTCGTCGCTCCGGCGGTGCTCGTCCTCGTGCTCTGGACGGAGCCCCGCGTGGTGCTGCGGCCCCGGTTCCTGGCCGCGCTGGCGGGGGTCATCGTGATGGCGGCTTCGGCCTACCTCTTCCTGCCGATCCGCGCGCACCTCGATCCGTACTTGAACGAGGGCAACCCGATCACCTGGCCGGCGCTCCACGACGTGGTGACGCGCGCGCAATTCGGCAAGCCCTCACTGCTCGATAACCCGATGTACCCCGCCGGGCCGATGAACCCGGGACGTTCGCTGCTGCTCTTCGGACAGCAAAGCCTCAACTACCTCCAGTACTTCACCTGGCAGTGGGGACGCGATTGGCCGGCTCCGGTGCAGCTGGTGCTCGCCGTCGTGTTCGCGAGTCTCGGGATCATCGGTGCGCGGCGCCATTGGCGGGCCGACCGCAGGAGCGCCGCCACGATGACGGCACTCATCGGGACGCTCACCGTGCTGCTCGTCTTCTACCTCAACTTCAAATGGGGATTCTCGCAGCCGTTTACCGCTCCCGGCCTCGCCCACGAGGTACGCGAGCGCGACTACTTCTTCATCGGGTCGTTCTCGGCGTGGGGGGTCTGGGTTGGGATGGGACTGGCGGCCATCGGCGAAACGCTCGTCCGTGGACGTGACCACGCGAGCACGCCTCGCGGGTCGCCGGTCACGCGGTGGGCGGTTGCGTTGCCGCTCGTGCTCCTCGCCCTGATCCCGCTCGCCGGCAATCGGCAGAGCGCGTCGCGCCGCAACGAGACCCTGGCGCGCGACTACGCCTACGACGTCCTGCAATCGGCCGATCCCTACGCCGTCATCGTCACGGCCGGGGACAACGACACGTTCCCGCTGTGGTATGCCCAGGAGGTCGACGGCGTGCGGCGCGACGTGACGGTCCTCGTGACGTCCCTCGGCAATCTGGGATGGTATTTGAAGCAGATGAACACCCGGGCGCTCGCGTCGTTCGACCCGAGCGCCGCCCCCGCGCTGTATCGCGACCGCGTCTGGCCGAAGCCCGCCACGCCCTGGCTCGCCAATTACTACCGCGCCCAAACCGATACGCTGCCCGAATACACCCCGCTCGCTCACCCGCTGTCCGGGCGGCTCGGGGCCATCGACGTCTCGATCGATCCCGCCCAACTCCCCATCCCCGGCTACCTTTCGCGGGTCGACCTGGCGATTCTCGAGATGGTCAAGCAGCAGGCCGGCCGGCGGCCGATCTATTTTTCGGGCACCACCGCGAACTATCCGGAGCAGCTCGGCCTGGGGCCGTATCTCGTGACCGAAGGGATGTTGCGGCGCCTGACGACGACCGCAGTCACGCCGACGGATTCGGTTCAGGTGAGCCAGGTGCAGCGCCGCTTCGTGAACGTGCCGCGGACCACGCGGCTGGCATTCGAGGTGTACCACGGCGCGAGCGCAGCCCGTCAACGACCCAAAGGATGGGTGGACCGTGCATCGGAAAACAGCCTGCTGCCGTACATCTTGACCTACGATACCCTGGCGGAGCTGCTGCACGACGCCAATCCGGCGCAGGCCGCGCGCGCGCTCGCGCTGGCCCGCGGCGCCCTGGCGAACACCGATTACCCGTTCGACCTGACACCACCGGCACCGACGCGGCCGACCGCTCCACCAGCGCGTTGACCCGCTCACCCTCGACCGACCCGACATGACCGACGCGACGATACCGACGCAGGAACGTCCGCCCTATCTCTGGGCCCTCTTCGTCTTCCTCGGCACGCTCGCCCTCTATGTGGCGACGCTGGCGCCGACGACCCAGTTCTGGGACACCTCCGAATACATCGCCGCCGCCAAGGTGCTCGGCATCCCGCATCCACCCGGCAATCCGTTGTTCACGATGCTGGCCCACGTCTGGGGGATGATCCCGTTCGTGGCGGGGTACGCGATGCGCATCAACCTGTTCGCGGCCGTGACGAGCGCCGTCGCGGCGGCGTGCTGGTTCCTCGTGGGCGAGCGGTTCCTCCGCCCCATCGTGCCGGTGCGCACGCCGCGCCGCCTCGCGGCGCTGGCCGGCGCCCTGGTGAGCGCCACGGCGTTCACCGTCTGGAACCAGTCGGTGGTGAACGAAAAGGTGTACACGCTGAGCCTGCTGTCGATCGCGCTGATTCTGTGGTTCATCGTGCGATGGGACGATCAGGAGCCCGGCGCCGCGCACGATCACTACCTGCTCCTGATCATGTACCTGCTCGCGCTGACGTCCACGAACCACATGATGGGCGTCCTCGCCGGTGCGGTGCCGTGGGTCCTCCTGTTTCCGCCGCTGCTCAATCGCCGCGCGCCCACCCAGGAGGGAAGCACCACGGAATGGATGTTGTGGTTCGCGTACAGCGCCGTCCTGGCGATGCTCGTTTCGCTGGGAATGGAAAGCAACGGCCTGATCTACTCCGCAGCCGCCACGTTCCTCATCGTGCTGGCCGTATCCTTCTTTACCGGCCACTGGCGTTTTACCCTCGCCCTTTTCGGCGTCATGGTCGTGGGACTCTCGGTGTTCGTGTTCCTCCCCATCCGGGCGCACCACTATCCCGCGATCAACGAAGGGGAGCCGACCACCTGGCAATCGTTCTTCGACGTGCTGCAGCGCAAGCAGTACGGCAAGCCGTCGATCTTCTCCGACCCGCGCTACCCCGACGGACCGGGGAACCCCGGGCGGACGCCGCTCCTGTTTCTGCAACAGATTCTCAACTACTTCCAGTACTATGGCTGGCAGTTCGGGCGCGACGTGCTCAACGACGGCGTGCGCCGCGGCCTCGCGCTCCTGTTCGGGTTCCTGGGCCTCTTGGGCGCCCATCGCCACTGGAGGGCCGACCGCCGTCAGGCGATCGGGATGGTTGCGCTGCTGTTCTTTCTCACCTTCCTCCTGATCTTCTACCTGAATTTCAAGACCGGCTTCTCGCAGCCGGTCGAGACCGTGGCGCGTGAGGTGCGCGAGCGCGACTACTTCTTCATCTGCTCGTTCGCCTTGTGGGGAATCTGGGTCGGCATGGGACTCGCGACGTTGATGGAGTGGCTATCGGACTTTCTGCAGGACCGCGTGCCGGACGAGGTGCAGCGCTGGAGCTTCGCGGTGCCGGTCCTGCTGCTGGCCCTGATCCCGCTGTACACGAACCACCTGACCGCGAGCCGCGCCAAGGAGACGCTGGCGCGCGACTTCGCCGCCGATCTCCTGAATTCCGTCGAGCCGTACGGCATCCTCGTGACGGCGGGCGACAACGACACCTTCCCCCTGTGGTACGCCCAGGAGGTCGAGGGCATCCGGCGCGATGTCGTGATCATCAACCTGTCGCTCGCCAACACCGACTGGTACCTGCGCCAGATGCAGCGCCGGCCGGTCGAGACCTACGATGCCGCTGCCGGTCCGGCGATCTATCGCAACCGCACCTGGCCCAAGCCGGAGGGCAAGGTGCTGAGCTTCTCCGACATGCAGCTCGACAGCATGCAGCTCTACTATCCGCTCGACAAGAAATCGGTGCTCACCTTCGGAGGCGTACAAGTGACGCTCGATCCCGAACAGGTGCATCCGATCGGCCAGGGACAGGGCTACCTCGAGCGGGCCGACGTCGTGGTTCTGGGCGCCATCAAGGATCAGCTGGGGAAGCGGCCGATCTATTTCTCCCGTACCGTGGGGACCTACGCCGACGAATTCGGTCTCACCCCGTGGCTCGAAGGCAACGGCTTCGCCCGCGCGCTGCGCCCCAACCCGATGGTGCAGAACGACAGTATTCAGGGACTGGCTGGATTCGGCTACGTGAACGTCCCGCGCTCCAAGGCGCTGGCGTTCGACGTCTACCATTATGCCGCCGCGGCGCGGGCGCGGCCGCGCGGCTGGGTCGACCGCCCTTCGGAAGGCATTCTCGTGACCTACGGGTTGATGTACGAAGTGCTCGCGCAGGCGGTGCAGAAGAGCGATCCCGCGGCCGCCACGCGCGCCATCGCGATCGCCGACTCGATCACGAAGAACAGCAAGGAGTTCCGCGCGAGCATTACGCCGGAGCCAGCGCCGCCAGCACCGCCGTCGAACCGGTGAGGCCGTCATCCCGGTAGTCGTCTCACACGCCCCGACCTTCGTTCCCCCGCTCCCGCAGGGAGAGGGGGACAGGGGGTGAGGCCAACACCAGGGAGGCCACGATGCAGTCCCGTTTCGTTCGGCTCGCCGTGCTCGCGCTCGGCGCCGCGCCGCTCGCCGCCCAGCGCCCCACCGGCGTCGTGGGCGCCTACGTCCCGCCACGCGTCTGGCCGCAGGAGCCACGCCGCTTCGACCTGCTGCACCAGACGATGCGCATCCACTTCGACCCGCCGAAGCGGGAGCTCCTGGGCGAGGTGACGACACGGGTCGCGATCACCAGCGCGACGGACAGCGTGCGACTCGATGCCGAAAACCTGACGATCGACCGGGCCACCGACGCTCGCGGGCGCGCCCTCCGGTTCGTGTTCGATACGAGCCACGTCACCGTACGCCTGGGGCGGCGGGCCGCCGTGGGCGATACCGTCGAGTTCACCCTCACCTACCACGGCTTCCCCGAGCGCGGGCTGTACTTCGTGCCGCGCCGCAACGTGATCTGGAGCCAGGGCGAAGCGACGGAGACGCGCGCCTGGATCCCGACCTACGATTTCTCGAACGACAAGACGACCTGGGATTTCTACGTCACGGCCGACTCCGGACTGGTGGTGTTGTCGAACGGGCGACTCGTGGACGTCACACCCGCCCCGGCCGGAAAGCAGAAGGTGTGGCACTGGACCCAGGAGCGGCCTACTTCGACCTACCTCTATTCGGTCGTCATCGGACCGTTCGTGATCCTGAAGGACCAGTGGCGCGGTATTCCCGTCGAGTACTACACCTATCCCGACACCGTGCAGGCCGCGTGGCGCTCCTTCGGCGAGACGCCGGCGATGATCGAGGTGTACTCGCAGGTGCTCGGCGTGCCCTTCCAGTGGGCCAAGTACGATCAGTCGATCATCCCCGACTTCACCTACGGCGGGATGGAGAACGTTTCGGCGACGACGCAGACCGACCTCGCGCTGACGCCGGCGGGGAGCATGCCCGAGGGGGACGCGCGCGGCCTCGTCGCGCACGAGCTGGCACACCAGTGGTTCGGCGACCTCACGACGACCGCCGACTGGGCCGACATCTGGCTCAACGAGGGCATCACCACCTACATGGAGTCGGTGCAGAACGAGAAGACGCGTGGCTGGGACGCGGCGGACCTCGAGTGGGGCGACCAGCAGCAGGCCGCGATGGATGCCGACAAGAACGAGGTGCGTGCGCTGGTGTGGGGGAAGTACCAGGGCACCGACCCGATCGCGCTGTTCTTCAGCGGCCACGTCTACCCCAAGGGCGCGCAGGTCGCCCATCAGCTGCGCCGCCTGCTCGGCGATTCGCTGTTCTGGGCGGGGATGCATCGCTTCCTCGTCGACAATGCCTTCAAGCCGGTCACGACGCCGGACTACGCGATCGCGATGGAAAAGACCTGTAACTGCGATCTCGACTGGTTCTTCGACCAGTGGGCCTACGGCATCGGCTACCCGCAGGTGAAGTTCGCGCGCCACTGGGATGCGCCGACCAAGACGCTCCACGTCACCGTGCAGGAAACGCAACCGATCGATTCGCTCCATCCGCTGTTCCGCTTCCCGGCAACGGTCCGTGTGATCACCCGGGATTCGGTCGTGCGCCACGAAATCATGGTTTCAAAGCAGAGCGAAACGTTCGCGATCCCCCTGCCCTCGGAGCCCTTGTCGTTCCGGTTCGACGAGGGTGGCTGGCTGCTCGGCACCGTACAGGGCGATCTCTCTGGCGCCGAGCTGGCGCAGATGGCGAAGCACGATCTCGATGTGCGGGGGCGCCGCTGGGCGCTGCAGCAGCTCGCGGAGCAGCACGACTCGACCGCCGCCGAGGCGCGGCGCTTCGTCGTGTTGAACGAGCACGAGGCGACGCTGCGCCAGGAGGCGCTGGCGGCGATGACGCACGATTCGACGGACGCCACCCACGCCGTGGTCCTCGCGGCCCTCAAGGATGCCGACGGCCCGACGCGGGCGACGGCGCTCGCCACGCTGCGCGGACTCGATCCGTCCACCGCGGTGGCGCTGGCGCCGGCGCTCTTCCAGACCGATCCGAACAACCAGGTGAAGCAGGTGTCGCTCAGCACGCTGGGTCGCCTCAAGGCGCCCGAATCGCTCGATCTGCTGGTGAAAGCCGCGCAGCCCGACGAGCCGCTGGGCATCCGCTTTACGGCCGTCAATTACCTCGGCCGGAGCCGCGATGCCAAGGCGGAGGATGCGCTCGAGCGGCTCACGGCGCCGAGCGAGGATCGCAACCTGCGCACCGCGGCGCTCGATGCCCTGGCGGCGACGGGTGACAGTGCGCGCGCGTCGCAGGTGGCGCTGCGCCTCGTGGCCGATCCCGATCCGTTGTTCGCGCAGGCGGCAGTGCGGGACGCGGCCAAGGTGGGCGGTGCGAGCGCACGGGCCGCGCTCAGCGCGGCGCTGCCGAAGGAATCACGGGTGTTCGTCCGGCTGGCGATCCAGAATGCCCTGAAGCCACCAGCAATCCCGGGCCACTCACCTTGACGGCGGCCACGACCGCGTCAGGCTGGTCCTCGTAGATGTCGTGACCGCTGCCCGTCACGGTCGATCGCAAGTGACGGCAGCGGCCGCCTCAACGGAAGCCCACCCCACTCGGCAATGCCTGACCAGCCCTGGATACAGGGGTGCAGGCAGACGAGTTACCGGGCGAGCACCGCCTTTGCCGTCGCGACAATGTGCTCCACCGTGAACCCGTACCGCGCCATCACCTCGGGCCCAGGAGCCGACGCGCCGAATCGGTCCACGCCGATAATCGCGCCGCCCAGCCCGACGTAGCGTTCCCAGCCGAACGGCGACCCCGCTTCGACGCTGACCCTCGCCTGCACCGCTGGCGGCAACACCGCCTGCCGGTACTCGGGCGCTTGCGCTTCGAACAGCTCCCACGACGGCATCGATACGACACGGCTCCGAATGCCTGCGCCGGCGAGCTGCCGGTGCGCGTCGAGCGCGAGCGACACCTCGGAGCCGGTCGCGATGAGAATGACCTGCGGCAATCCCTCACCCGCATCGATCAGGACGTACGCCCCGCGGGCGGTGCCGGCGGCCGGGGCGAGGGTGGTCCGGTCGAGCACCGGAATCTTCTGGCGGGTGAGCACCAACCCCACCGGCCCGGCCGTGTGCTGCATCGCGATCCGCCATGCCTCAACGGTTTCATTCGCGTCGGCCGGCCGAAGCAGCAGCATGTTCGGCATCGCCCGCAGGCTGGCGAGCTGCTCGACCGGTTGATGCGTTGGGCCATCTTCGCCGAGTGCGATGCTGTCGTGGGTCCACACGTAGATCACGTGTGCCGCGCTCAGCGCGGCCAGCCGGATGCTCGGGCGCATGTAATCGGAGAACGTCAGGAAGGTCGCGCCGAATGGAATCACACCGCCGTGATGCGCCATCCCCGTGAGGATCGCGGTCATCGCATGCTCGCGGATCCCAAAATGGAGGTTCCGTCCCGCATACCCCCACAGCCCGCCGGCCATGCCTTGCGTCGGCGGCGTTTGGCCCGCCTCCGCTACAGCGGTGCTCTGAAAGTCTCCCTTTCCCTTCATCATGGTACGGGTGGACGGATCGAGGTCGGCCGACCCACCGACCAGATTCGGCACCGACTCCGCGAGCACCGCGATCGCCTTCCCTCCGGCGTCTCGCGTAGCCGTGTCGCCGTCCTTAGGCGTGAACACGGGAAGCCCGGCATCCCATCCCGCGGGCAGTGCGCCTGCCATCCCGCGCTCCAAGGCGCTGGCGAGGTCCCCATGCGCGGCGCGATACGCGTCCATCGCCTGTTGCCAATCGCTCCGCAACGCCGCGCCACGGGCGCGGACCTTGGCAAATTCCCGCTGCGCCTCCTCCGGCACATAGAACGTCCGGTCTTCCGGCCAGCCGTAGGCCCGCTTCGTCAGCTGGGTTTCCTCCTTGCCCAGCGGCTCTCCGTGGGCCTGGAACGTGTCCTGCTTGTGGGGACTTCCGAACCCGATGTGGGTGCGCGCCACGATGAGCGATGGCCGGTCCTCCTCGGCGCGAGCGGCTCCGAGCGCCGCGTCGACCGCGGCCAGGTCCATCCCGTCCACGTGCTGGACGTGCCAGCCGTACGCCGCGAAGCGCGCGCCGACGTCTTCGGAGAAGGTGACGTTGGTGGTGGCGGAGAGGGTAATGCGGTTCGCATCGTAGAGTACGATCAGCCGGCTGAGATGAAGGTCGCCGGCGAGCGACGCCGCTTCGGCGGCTACGCCTTCCATCAGGTCGCCGTCGCTCGCGATGACGTAGGTCCGGTGGTCCACGATGGAGTGGCCCGGTCGGTTGAAGGTGGCGGCCAGCCAGCGCTCCGCGATCGCCATCCCGACGGCATTGCCGAATCCCTGGCCGAGCGGCCCCGTGGTTACCTCGATGCCGGCGCTGCTCCCCCGCTCAGGATGCCCCGGGGTTCGGCTGTCCCAGCGGCGGAAGTGCTCGAGGTCGTCGAGCGTCAGATCGTACCCCGTCAGAAACAGCAGGCTGTAGAGCAACATGCTGCCGTGCCCCGCCGAGAGCACGAACCGGTCCCGATTCGGCCATTGCGGCTGTGACGGGTCATGGCGCAGATGTCGCGTCCACAGCACATAGGCCATCGGGGCGGCGCCCATCGGCATCCCCGGATGACCAGAAGCCGCCCGCTCGACGGCGTCGATGCTGAGCACGCGGATGGTGTTGACGCAGAGATCGTCGATGGAGCCGCGCTGCGGGACCGTCATCCGGTCCTCTCCCGCGCGGCCAGGTAGCGGCGGATCAGCGCGGTGGTCGAGCTGTCGTGGGCACCAGCGGGCGTACCACCCCGCAGCTCGTCCGTGATCCGTTGGGCCAGCACCTTGCCGAGCTCCACGCCCCATTGATCGAACGAGTCGATGTTCCAGATGACGCCCTGCGTGAACACGCTGTGCTCGTAGAGCGCGACGAGCGACCCCAGCGTCGCCGGCGTCAACACATCGGCGAGAATCGTGGTGGTCGGCCGGTTGCCCTCGAAGACACGGTGCGGCACCAGCCAGGCCGGCGTCCCTTCCGCCTCGACCTCCCCCGCCGTCTTGCCGAAGGCGAGCGCCTCGGTCTGCGCGATCACGTTGGCCATCAGGAGGTCGTGATGACCGTCCAGAGGGTTGAGGGACCGACAGAAGCCGATGAAATCACACGGGATGAGCTCCGTCCCCTGATGCAACAACTGATAGAACGAATGCTGCCCGTTGGTCCCCGGCTCGCCCCACAGCACGGGGCAGGTGTGGTAGTCGACCGGGACGCCCTCGAGGGTGACGTGCTTGCCGTTGCTTTCCATGGCCAGTTGCTGGAGATAGGCGGGAAAGCGCTTCAGGTACTGGTCATACGGCAGGATCGCGACCGTCCGCGCGTCCCAGAAATCGGCGTACCAGACCGCCAGAAGCCCCATGAGCACGGGCAGGTTCCGCTCGAAGGGCGCGGTGCGGAAATGCTCATCCATCGCGTGGAACCCGGCGAGCAGCTCGCGGAAGTGCGCCGGACCCACCGCCAGCATCGTGGAGAGCCCGATCGCCGAGTCCATGGAATAGCGCCCGCCGACCCAATCCCAGAAGCCGAACATGTTGGCGGGGTCGATGCCGAACTTGACGACGCCCGCCTCGTTGGTCGAGACGGCGACAAAGTGCCGGCGCACCGCCCTCTCGTCGCCGAGCGCACGCAGACACCAGGCGCGGGCGGTGTGCGCGTTGGTCAGCGTCTCGAGCGTCGTGAACGTCTTGGAACAGACGATGAACAGCGTCTCCGCGGGGTCGAGGTCGCGTGTGGCTTCCGCGAAGTCCGTGCCGTCTACGTTGGAGACGAAGCGGAAGGTCATGTCGCGCCGGCTGTAGTGCCGCAACGCTTCGTAGGCCATCACCGGCCCGAGGTCGGAGCCGCCAATGCCGATGTTGATGACGCTCTTGATGGGCCGGCCCGTATGACCGCGCCAACGACCGCTGCGGATCTCCTCGGAGAACGCCGCCATACGGTCGAGGACCGATTGCACTTCGGGCACGACGTCCGTCCCGTCCGTCAGGATTCGCGCTCCGGCCGGGGCCCGCAGGGCGACATGGAGCGCAGCGCGTTGTTCGGTCACGTTGATCTTCCGGCCCGCAAACATGGCCTCGATCCGCTCGGACAGGCCGCTCTCGACGGCGAGCTGTCGTAGCAGCGCGAGCGTCTCGTCGGTGATGCGATGCTTCGAGTAGTCGAGATAGAGTCCTGCGGCCTGCGCGCTGAGCCGTTCACCGCGTCCCGGGTCCTCCGCGAACATCGTCCGCAGGTGCCGATCGTTCATTTGCGCTCGATGCCGCGCCAACGCCTTCCACGCCGGCCGCTCGATCACGGCTCGAGGCGGCACCGTCCGACTCGCCGTCATGCGACCTGCTCCAGCTGGGCGCTCTTGCCGGCGAGGCATTCCAGCAGGTCCTTCCACGACTTGTCGAAGGAGTCCGCGCCCTCGCGCTGCAGCCGCGCCGCGAGCTCGGTATCGTTCACCCCGGCCCGGGCGCAGGCGGCGATTACGTCCTCGGCATCGCCGCCGTCCACCGGCATCGTCCCTCGAACCTGGCCGTGGTCGGCGAACGCCAGCAGGGTCTTGTCGGGAATCGTGTCGATAGTGTCCGGTGCCGCCAGCGCTTCGACGTAGAGCGTATCCGAGGCGGTGGGATCCTTGGTGCCCGTGCTGGCCCAGAGGAGACGCTGCGGTCGAGCGCCGGCGGCGGCGAGGCGGCTCCAGCGCGGCGACGCCAGCAGGGCGCGGTAGACCTTGTAGGTGCGCTTGGCGATGGCGATCCCCAGACGATTGCGGAGTTCCGGCGGCACCGTATCCGCGATCGCCACGTCCCACCGGCTGACGAACAGGGACGCCACGGAGCCGATCCGCGGGTCGAGACCGGCCGCGAGCCGGCGTTCGATCCCCCGCATGTATGCCTCGGCTGCCGCGAGGTACTGCGCGGCGGAGAACAGCAGCGTCACATTGATCGGCACGCCAGCGTAGATCGACGCCTCGATGGCGGGAACGCCCTCCGTGGTACCCGGAATCTTGATGAAGAGGTTGTCGCGCTGCCCGCGCGCGTGCAGCTGACCCGCGGCCGCGATCGTGCTCGCGGTATCGTTGGCCAGCAAGGGCGACACCTCCAACGACACCCAACCGTCCGCGCCACCGGTGCGGTCGTACACCGGGCGAAAGAGGTCGGCGGCCCGGGTCAGGTCCTGCAGCGCCAGCTCGAAGAACAAGGCCTCACCCGATTTGCCCTCGACCGTCCCCTGGCGGATGGCGGCATCGTACCAGCTGCCGTTCCTGATGGCGTGATCGAAGATGGTGGGATTGGAGGTGAGACCGGTCACCGAACACTCGTCGATGTAGCGCTGCAGCGTGCCGTCCGTCAGGAGGCCACGGGTGATGTTGTCGAGCCAGAGGCTTTGACCCAGATCCTGCAGCTGTTGTGTGGCTTTCATGGGTGCTCCCCCCGCCGATGTCCGGCGCGGGGCGCGCCAGGCAAGGCGGATAGATCGGAGGTGACCAAATCGCCGATGCGCTCGACCGTGACGTCGGCCGCGGGATAGGCGAGGATGTTCGCGGGATCGAGCGCGTAGTGGCCCTGGCGGGTGAAGATCGTCGTCACTCGGTCTTGCCACGCTCGTTTCATCGCCGCCAGGATGCGGAGCTTGTCGTCCACCATGACATAGTGCCGTGCCGGGTACCGCTCGGCCACCGCGTCCAGCATCCGTTCCTTGTGGATGTAGATCAGGACTCGACCCTCCACCGCTGCCCACAGCCCCGAGCGCTGGATCTTGCGCGGCTGGAAGACGACATCGCCATCCGACAGGATGACCGTCAATCCCCACGTGCGCAGATGCCGGATCGCGTCGAAGGCCCCGGGATACAACCGGGTGGCAAACGGATAGTCCACCAGGAATGCAGACATCAGCAGCAAGCGAGTGTCGCCTTCGGCTCCGAGCCGGTAGCGCTGCAACGCACCCAGGTAGTCCACGTAGCCCAGCTCGGTACGCAGCTGCTCGAGGATCGCCCAGTACCGGTCCCGGCTCTCGACTCCGAATTCACGCGCGAGATGGGCGCTGAGATCGGCCCCTACGGTATCGTTGTCGAGCAGCGTGTTGTCGCAGTCGAGGAGCACGACCATGTCATGCGGCGCCGTCATGCGGTCCCCTCGTCCGGCGTCGGGTTGTGCCAACCACCGTCCCCCGCGATCAGCGCGTCCGCCTCTTTGGGCCCCCAGCTCCCCGGTTTGTAGGGCCGGACCGGGCGGTGCGTCTTGAGAACGCGATCGACCACCGCCCATGCGGCCTCCACCGCGTCCTCACGGGTGAACAAGGCGCCGTCACCGGCCATGGCATCGCTCAACAGCCGCTCGTACGGCGCCTCCTCCCCCGGCTGCTCTTCCACCAGATACAGCTCGCCCTGCTCGCCCACGAATTCCTTCCCGGCGGTCTTGACGCGCGCGGCCAGCGCGACCGCGGAGGTGGGCGAGAGCCGGAAGCGCAGATAGTTGGCGCGACCGCCCACCGGCGCGGAGTCGGCGAAGAGCCGTTGCGGCGGCGGCTTGAGCTGGACCAACACCTCGGCGGCTTTCTCGGGGAGCACCTTGCCGGAGCGCAGGTACCAGGGCACCCCCTCCCAGCGCCACGAGTCGATGAAGAGCCGCACGGCGCAGAACGTCTCGACGTCGGAGTTCGGCGCGACGTCCGGCTCCGTGCGGTACCCGGCGTACTGGCCGCGCACCAGGTCGGCCGCCTTGAGGGGGCGCATCGCCTGGAATACCGCCGCCTTCTCGCTGTGCACCGCGCCAAAGCCCCGGTACGACGGCGGCTCCATCGCCAGCAACGCCACGATCTGGAACAGGTGGTTCTGGACTACGTCGCGTAAACAGCCGACCGTCTCGTAGAACGCGCCGCGCCCATTCACGCCGAAATCCTCGGAGAGCGTGATCTGGACGCTGGCCACGTAGTTGCGGTTCCAGATCGGCTCCAGAAACGAATTGGCGAAGCGGAAGTAGAGGATGTTCATGATCGCTTCCTTACCGAGGAAGTGATCGATGCGGAAGATCGAATCTTCCGGAAAGACCGACCGCGCGACGCGATTGAGCTCTCGCGCCGAAGCCAGATCGCGGCCGAACGGCTTCTCGACGATGACGCGCGCGTGGTCGGCCAACCCGGCAGCGCCCAGACTCTTGATCACGGTCTCGAACAACACCGGGGGAATGGCGAGGTAGTGCGCCGGACGCCGGGCGCGGCCGAGCGCCTGCCGCAGCGCGGTGAACGTCCCCGGGTCGTGGTAGTCGCCGCTGACATAGCGCAGCAACGAGAGCAGCTGCTGCAGCGCCCGCCGATTGTCGATCCGGCCCGCCTGACGGATGGCGTCCGTGGCGCGCGCGTGGAGCTGCTTCAGGGTCCACGGTGAGTTGGCGACGCCCACCACCGGGACCTCGAGCACGCCTCGTTTCGCCATGCCGTACAGCGCCGGGAAGATCATCTTGTGGGCGAGATCGCCCGTCACGCCGAACAGCACCAGCGCGTCGGACGGCGCCAAACCCGCTTGCCTACCGAAGTGCGTCATCGACGATTCCTTGCGCCTCCTGCACGATGCGCCGCAGGTGATCCCCCCCACGAAAGCTCTCCGCATAAATCTTGTAGATATCCTCCGTGCCCGAAGGCCGTGCGGCGAACCAGCCGCCGTCGGCGATGACCTTGACGCCGCCGATCGGGGCGCCGTTGCCGGGAGCGTGGGTGAGGATG
>DASSIL010000310.1:0-6701 GCA_035691925.1 Gemmatimonadales bacterium | reverse complement strand
TTCCTTCTGCTTCGCCCTGATCGGCGCCGCTCCGGCCGGCGCGCCCGGCCCCGTCCCGTCGTCACTGCTCTCCGGCCTCGTCTGGCGTAACATCGGGCCGTTCCGCGCGGGCCGGGTCGCCGCCGTCTCCGGGGCCATCGGACAGCCCGGCGTCTTCTACATGGGACTACCGCTCGGCGGCGTCTGGAAGACGACCAGCGCCGGTGAGGTGTGGACCCCGATCTTCGACTCCATAGAGGAAGCGTCATCGGTCGGAGCGGTCGAGGTCGCTCCTTCGGACCCGAACGTGATCTACGTCGGCATGGGGGACCTGATCACCGGCGGGGGCATCAACGAAGGCAACGGCGTCTACAAGTCCACGGACGCCGGGAGAACATGGCAGCACCTCGGCCTCGGCGACACGAAACAGATCCCCGCGATTCTCGTCGACCCCAAGGACCCGAACATCGTGCTGCTCGCCGCACAGGGCGATGTCCACAAGAAATCCGAAACGCGCGGCGTCTACCGGTCAACCGACGGCGGGAAGTCGTGGACCAAGACGCTGTACGTCGACGATTCGACCGGCGCCCAGAAGATCACGTGGGCGTTCGACCGTCCCGACGTGCTGCTCGCGACCACGGTACGGCACTACGCGACGCCCATCACGGGTCCGGCGCGGTTCGGCCCCACAGGCGGGATCACCGGCGCGCAGAACGCGGCGACGCAAACGCGGCTCTTCAAGTCGACCGATGAAGGTGTGACGTGGCGCGAGATCACGGGCGGCGGGCTGCCCCGGATGAACGGCCGGACCTCGGTCGCCATCGCGATGCATACCAACGCCCTTCGCATGTTTCTGATCGGCAACTTCGGGCTCTATCGCTCGGACGACGGCGGGACGACCTGGCGCCAGATGGACGCCGCCGACAAGCGCATCGCCAACGGCCAGGGCGGCTACAACTGCGGCGTCTACGTCGACCCGCAGAATCCCGACGTCGTCTACACGATCAACACCGCGAGCTACCAGTCGACGGACGGCGGCAACACCTTCACCGGCTTCAAGGGCGCCCCCGGCGGCGACGATCCGCAACAGCTGTGGATCGATCCGACGAACGGGCAGCGCATGCTGCTCGGCCTCGATCAGGGGGCGGTGGTCACGCTCGACGGCGGCGGCACATGGAGCTCGTGGTACAATCAGTCGACGGAGCAGGTCTACCACCTCGCCGTGGACAACTCGTATCCGGCGTGGATCTACGCCTCGCAGCAGGACGCCGGCGCGATCCGCATCCGCTCGCGTGGCAATCAGGGGGCCATTACGCCGCTCGACTGGAACCCCGTCCCCGGATGGGAATGGGGCAGCGAAGCGCCGGATCCCACGAATCCCGACATCGTCTATGCCACGGGCGTCGGCGTCTTCAAGATCACCTATCCGAGCGAGCAGTGGATCAACGTGAGTCCCAACGTCGATCCCGATCTGAAAGGCCGGACGACGATCTCACAGCCGATCGCCTTCGCGCCGTGGAATCCGCGCGAGCTGATCACCGGCCTCAACTTTCTTATGTCGACGACCGACGGCGGCGTGCACTGGACGAAGCTGTCGCCCGATCTCGGCTTCCCCAAGGACACGGTGCCGACTCCCGACAGCCTGCGCGGCAAGCCGGGATACCTGGTCGGCGGCGCGATCCAGTCGATGGCGCTCTCGACGGTGAAGCGCGGTGTGATCTGGATCGGCACGCAAAACGGCTTGATCAAGCTGACCCAGGATGAAGGCAAGACCTGGGAGGACGTGACGATTCCCAGTATCCCGGGTGTGGCGAGCCGCGCCGACATCCTGGCGATCGACGCGTCGCACTTCGATCCCGCCACGGCGTACGTCGCACTCTCCTTGCATGTCACCGGCGACTACACGCCGTACTTCTATCGGACGCACGACTACGGCAAGACATGGACCCTGATCACGACCGGCTTCGCGACCGGCCAGCCGAGTGGCTCGTTCGCGCGCGTGATCCGGGAGGACCCGAAGACGCGGGGGTTGTTGTTCGCGGGGACGGAGAGCGGCGTGTACGTCTCGTTCGACGACGGCGATCACTGGCAGCCGCTGCAGCAGAACCTGCCCAACACCTCGTACCGCGACATCGTGGTGCACGACAACGATCTCATCGTCGGGACCTACGGGCGGGGCATCTGGGTGCTGGACGACATCTCGCCGCTGCGTCAGATGACGGGCACCCTGGCGAGCGAGCCGGTGCATCTGTTCACGCCGGGAGAGGCGACGCGCGTGCGCCGCAACGTCGGCAACGACACGCCGTTCCCGCCCGAGGTGCCGCACGCCCTCAACCCGCCCGATGGCGGCCTGATCTACTACTATCTGGCGTCCGAGCCGGCGGGTGAGATCACACTCGACGTGCTCGATGCGCACGGCTCGGTTGTCCGTCATCTCACGAGCGCGGCCGTGGCGCCGGTGAAGGAGGCGGCGCAGCCTCCCGAACCCAACTTCTGGCTTGCCGCCCCGCTACGGCTCTCCAAAGCGGCGGGGCTCAACCGGGTGAACTGGGATCTCCGCACCGACGATCCACCGGCGTTCTCGCACAGCTTCGAGATCAATGCCAATCCCGGTCTCACGCCGCCCTCGCCGCAGGGCCCCTTGGTGCCGCCAGGCACCTATACGATTCGCCTCACCGTCGCCGGTACCGAATACCGGCGACCGATAACCGTAGTGAACGACCCGCGCTCTCCCGCGGGTCTGGCCGACGTGCAGGTGCAGTACGGCCTGCAGGCGAAGACCGTGGCGGGGATGCGGGCGTCGTGGGACGGCTATCAGCAGGTCGCGGCGGCGCGCGCTGCCGTCGTCGCCGACACGGTATCGACGTTGCCGGCGGTCGTCGTGACGGCGGCCAAGACGCTCGACTCGACGCTGGCGGCGGTGGGCGGTAACCCCGACGGGGGCCGGGGGTTCGGCGGCTTCCGGGCAGGTCCGCCACCGCCACCTACGTTCGTCGGGGTGAATGGGACGCTGGGCGGGCAGATCAACGCCCTCGAGACCGCCGACATGGCGCCGACGCCCGCGATGCTTGCAGCCTATGAAGCAACGTGCCGCGATCTCACAAAGGCGGCGGCGACATGGCGCGGCATCAATGGCCCGGGCGGAGCGATCGAGACGTTCAACGGTGTGGCGACGCGCAACAATCTGAAGCCGGTGGGGCTGACGGCGGCGCCGGTCGCTGCACCGGCCTGCGCGAACCCGGTACGCGCCGCGCTACGAAATCGGGCCGCGAACGCCCCGCGCGCTCAAAGCAATCAGCAGGACGCCGAAAACCAGGAGCACGGCGACGAAGAGCCGTGAGCCTCCTCGGCAGGGGCCCTTCGCCGGGATCGACCTTCCTGGTCGGACGCGGGCGACTTGCTCATGCAGATCCTGCACGAGGCCGAGTATCGAACCTACACATGCAACGCCCCGACCCAGCGCAAGCGTGCAGTCGGACGCCAAGCTGCAGCCATCTATGCATTCTTCCACCGTCTCGCCCGTTCTTAACGCGAGCCTCCGTGCAGCGCAGAGACAGCTTTGGGTGTTCGACAGATTGGGCAGGGACCCATCCTCGGCTCCTTGCCAAACGTGAGCAGCACCGGGCCGAGCGTGACAGCCGTATCAGTCAGGGTGACCGTCAACGACATCACGCGGCCGGCGATCTGGCCGCTGAAGCGCGCGGGATGGTCGGGGCCCCGGTACACCGGATAGGCCGTGATGTTGTAGATGCCCTGGACATCGAACCGACCCGATGAGTCGGCGATCAGCTGGTGGTGGACGTCGCCGACGGTGCAGCCGATGTGGACGTGGGCACTCGAATCGGTGGCAATGAGGCCGGCATTGTCGCCACCCCAGGTGCCTACCAGGAGCGGCTCCAGCGGGTGCAGCGACGATCCACAGCCGAGCAACGCGATTGTAGCGACGATGACCACGGATGTGCTTCTCATGCCTACCTCCCACACCGCTATACCCACCGCCGTTGATTGTGCGTCACCCCTACCGTCCCCTACCGTCTCCTACCGTCCCCAACCGTCTCCTACCGTCCCCAACCGTCCCCTACCGTCCCCGTCGATGAACGACCGATCCAGCGCGGTGATCGAGGGACACCCGAGTAGCCGGAGCGTGCGCTCCAAATCGGCCCGTAGGATGTCGAGTGCACGCGCAACCCCGTCGCTGCCGGCGGCGGCGAGGCCGTAGGCGTAGGCCCGTCCTACCAGCACCGCCCGGGCCCCCAGGCAGATCGCCTTGATGACGTCGCTGCCGCGACGGATGCCGCCATCCATCAACACCTCGGCCTGACCGCGCACGGCGGTCACGACCTCGGGAAGCCGTTGCAGCGATGCAGGAAGGCCGTCGAGCTGGCGTCCGCCGTGATTGGAGACGACCACCGCGGCGGCGCCTGCGTCGACGGCGCGCCGGGCGTCATCGGCCGTGAGCACGCCCTTGACGACCATCGGGCCACCCCACGCTTCCCGTAGCCACCGCAAATCGTCCCACGCGACCGCGCCGCGGGCCAGCGCGGTGGTGACGTCGACGAGCGGCATCGGCCCCCGGCCGGGGATGACGACGTTGGGCAGCCTGGGGATGCCGCCGTCGAGCAAGAACGCGGTAAGCCAACGGGGACGCGCGAGCAGCTGGGGCAGGAACGGGATCCTGGCCAGGATGCTGCTGCCCAGCAGCTGGGGCACGCCGTTCTTGAGATCGCGCTCGCGCATCCCCGCCAGGGCCGTGTCGATCGTCACCACGAGCGCCGAGTAGCCCGCCGTACGAGCGCGCGCGATGGCCGCCTCGGCCGGACCGCGGCCGCCGACGAGATAGACCTGGTACCACAGCGGGCCTGAAGACGCCGCCTTGACAGTCTCGAGCTCGTAGCCGGACATGGTAGAGAGGATGTAGACGCTGCCCGCGGCGCCGGCCGCCTGGGCGGCCGCGGGCTCGCCGTCCCGGTGCATCAGTCGGCTGTAGCCGACGGGGGCGAGCAGCACGGGAAGCGCCAGTTCCGTGCCGAGCACCGTTGTCCGCAGATCGGCCTCGGGGCTTACGACGGCGTGACGTGGCCGGAAGGTCACGGCCTCGAAGGCGCGGCGGTTCTCCCGCAGCGTGACCTCGCCTTCGGCGCCGCCGTCCAGGTAGTCGAAGATCACCCTGGGGAGGCGACGCCGGGCCAGGCGCCGCAGGTCCTCGATGTTGATGACGCGGGGCGATGCGACGCGCGCGGGTCTGGTCATCGCTCCCAAAGGTGGGTGTAGGGGGGAGCTCTGGCAATTGCGGTGGCCGCGGATCGACCGCACGTTCTTCCCATGACGTGGACCCAAAGCTACGACCCGCTGCACAGCTGGGTACTGTCCACGCTGGTCGCGGCACTCCCGATCCTCGTGCTCCTCGGGCTCTTGGCCGGGTTCCGGGTGAAGCCGCACTGGTGTGCGATGGCCGGTGCGGCGACCGCGATCATCGTTGCCGTCACGATCTTCGGGATGCCGCTGCCGCTCGCCGGGATGAGCTTCCTCTTCGGCGTCGGCTTCGGGATGTTGAAGATCGCCTGGATCGTGTTGGCGGCGGTCTTCCTTTATGACATCTCGGTCTACACGGGCCAATTCGAGATCATGAAGGAATCGGTGGCGGGCATCACCGCCGACCGCCGGCTCCAGCTGCTGCTCGTGGCGTTCTGCTTCGGCGCGGTGATCGAAGGGGCGGCGGGATTCGGCGCGCCGGTGGCGATCGCCGGCGCGTTCATGATCGGGCTCGGATTCCGACCCTTCTATGCCGCCGCGTTGAATCTGATCGCCAACACTTCGCCCGTCGCTTGGGGGTCGATCGGCACGCCGGTGCACACCCTGGCCGCCGTGTCCGGCCTGCCCGAGTCCGACCTGAGCGCGATGATCGGCCGCATCCTCCCCATCACCGGCTTGATCGTGCCCTTCTGGTTGGTGCGGGCGATGGTGGGGTGGCGGGAAACACTCGAGGTCCTTCCGGCCATCCTGGTGGTGGGGGGTTCTTTCAGCGTGACGCAGTACCTCTGGTCCAACCACGTCGACGCCAATCTCGTCGATATCGCGGCCGGCGTCATCTCCCTCGTCGCGACCCTGGTCTTCTTCCGCTTCTGGCGCCCGCGGCGCACCTGGCGCTTCGTCGACGAACGAGCGGGGACGGTGGGTGGAACAGCCGGTCACACCGCGCGCGAGATCCTCCGGGCCTGGATGCCGTTCGCGATCCTCTCGATCGTCGTGCTCGTGTGGGGGCTGCCGTCGATCAAGGGACTGATGAACCGGGTTACGACGCCGATCTGGAACGTCCCTTATCTACATGATGCCGTTACGCGCGCCGCTCCGGTGGTGACGCAGCCGGCCCCGGAAGCCGCGCGATTCGACTTCAACTGGCTGTCGGCGACGGGAACCGGATGCTTCGTCGCCGCGATCGTCGCCGGCTTGCTGCTCGGCGTCAGTCCACGCCAACTCGCCGCGATCTTCTGGGGCACCGTGCGACGCATGAAGCTGGCGGTCGTCGCCATCTCATTCATGCTGGGATTGGGGTTCACCACCCGCTACTCGGGACTCGATGCCGTGTTGGGGCTGGCGTTCACGCGGACCGGCTGGCTGTTCCCCTTCTTCGGCACCTACCTCGGCTGGCTCGGGGTCGCGCTCACCGGCAGCGACACCTCATCGAACGCGCTGTTCGGGAGCCTGCAGCGGATCACGGCGCA
>DASSIL010000309.1:0-12710 GCA_035691925.1 Gemmatimonadales bacterium | reverse complement strand
CCGTTGAATCCGAACTGCGTCGTCGAGACTCCGAAGTTCTGGAGATTCAACCCGGCGCCCGCGGTGAAGTAGGGGCCGTGCTTATTGCTCTCGAACCCCCACAACAGGTTGATGTCGGGATTGAACACGTACGACGACTTCGGCGACAACGTCAGCGTGTCGACTCCACCCTTGCTGTCGTATGCGAACACGAGACGCGCTTCGACGCTCAGCTTGTCGCCCGAAAGGAATCCGGCGCGCAGATCGACCGGGGTCATGACGACGACGTGATTGAAGCTCTGGCCGGAGAGCGACTGATGCTGATAGAACCCGATGAGGTCGACACCGACCTCGTGCTTCGGATTCTCCATGTGGCTCATGGTGTGCTGTGCGGCCGCGAGCGAGGGGGCCAGCGCCAGGGTGGCGGTCAGCGCGACGCGGTGGAAAGCGTGCGGCATGGGGACGTTCCCTCCTGAGTGGGTTCCTCTATAGAACTCCGCTCGACCCAAAATGGATCGCCAACCACAGAAACGAAACATCCCCCGGACGCTCGGGAGCGCCCGGGGGATGGCCCATCCTGCTGCGCTGCTTACTTGCCGAACCGGAAGCCGGCGCGGATCGGCAGGAACGTCGTCGAAGTGCCCGACGTGCTCACGGTGACGTACTTGCCTTCGACAAAAAAGCGCGTGCCGCCCGTGCCGAGCTTGAACGCCACACCGACGCCGCCCCCGAACCCGACCTTCGTTTCCGACGTGTCGATGCCGAACGATGGGCTCGTCACCTTGACGTTGAAGATCCCGATACCGCCGAGGATGTACGGACGGATCTGGTCCTTGTCCGTTCCGAAGGCGTACACGACGTCAGCCATGCCGCCGATAATCTTGGAGTTCCCATCGACCGCGACACCGCCCTGGTCCTTGTGGCTCGTCTGGCTGTAGCTCCCCTCGACGCGGATGCCGACCGGGGCACCCATCAGCCAGTAGGTCGCATCGGCTCCGACGAGCCAGCCCATCTTGTCGACCTTCTTGTAATCACCCGTCGGCAGCACCAACCCGCCACCGATCCCGAACCGCATGCCCTGCGCCGACAACGAGCCGGCGCCGGCGATCGCGATCAGTGCAAGCAAAGAGAGTACGACGCGCTTCATCCAACCCTCCGAGGTTGAGTTATGTGTCGGCGTGTTCGGCAACAACCCGCACGGTATCGCCGACGACTTGCAGAAAACCACCCTGCACGGTGAACCGGCTGCTCGCGCTCCCGTGTGGGATCGTGAGCGCGCCGGTCCCCAGCACCGTCAAGAACGGGGCGTGCCCGGGGAGAATGCCCACCAGGCCGTCGTACGCCGGGGCCACGACGCTGGTCGCGTCCCCGTCGAACAGCGCCCGGTCGGGGGCAATCACCGTCACGCGCATCAGGCCGACGCCAGCTGCTTGGCCTGCTCGACCACGTCTTCGATCCCGCCCACCATGTAGAACGCCTGCTCGGGCAGCTGATCGAACTCCCCCGCGACGACGCGCTCGAACGACGCGATCGTGTCCTCCAGCTTCACGTACTTCCCCTCGCGCCCGGTGAACTGCGAGGCGACGAAGAACGGTTGCGACAGGAAACGCTGCACCCGCCGCGCGCGCGCCACCAGAATCTTGTCCTCTTCCGACAGCTCATCCATCCCGAGAATCGCGATAATGTCCTGCAGGTCCTTGTAGCGCTGCAGGATGCGTTGCACCTCGGTCGCCACCTTGTAGTGCCGCTCCCCGAGATACTGCGCGTCGAGAATACGGCTGGACGACGACAGCGGATTCACCGCGGGGTAGATCCCGAGCTCCACGATGGCACGATCGAGCACCACCGTCGCGTCGAGATGGGAGAACGCGGTGGCCGGCGCGGGATCGGTGAGATCGTCGGCCGGCACGTAAATCGCCTGCACGGAGGTAATCGACCCTTTGCGGGTCGACGTGATGCGCTCCTGCAGCTCGCCCATTTCGGTGGCGAGCGTCGGCTGATACCCCACCGCCGAGGGCATGCGGCCGAGCAGCGCCGATACCTCGGAGCCTGCCTGCGTGAACCGGAAGATGTTGTCGATGAAGACGAGCACGTCCTGGCCTTCCACGTCGCGGAAGTACTCGGCGACGGTGAGGCCGGACAGGCCGACGCGCAGTCGCGCGCCGGGCGGCTCGTTCATCTGGCCGTAGATCAGCGCGACGTTCTCGAGAATGCCCGCTTCCTTGAACTCGAGGTAGAGATCGTTGCCCTCGCGGGTCCGCTCGCCCACGCCGCAGAACACCGACTTGCCGCCGTGCCCCTTGGCGACATTGTTGATCAGCTCCTGGATGACGACCGTCTTGCCCACGCCGGCGCCGCCGAACAGGCCGATCTTCCCGCCTTTCACGAACGGCGCGATCAGGTCGATGACCTTGATGCCCGTTTCGAACACCTCGGTCTTGGGCTCCAGATCGACGAACTTCGGGGTCTCGCGATGGATCGGCCAGCGCTCGGCGCTCGCCGGAATCGGCGCGCCCTCGTCCACCGGCTCGCCCAGCACGTTAAGGATCCGTCCGAGGGCGGCCTTCCCCACCGGCACGGTGATCGGGCCGCCCGAGTCCACGACCTCCATGCCGCGCACGACGCCGTCGGTCGAGCTCATCGCCACCGCGCGCACCTGATTGCGCCCGATATGCTGCTGCACCTCGGCCACGAGCTTCAGCGGCGGCACCCCGTTCCCGCCCGGCTGCTCGATCACGAGCGCGTTGTAGAGCTCGGGCAGGTGTTCCGGCTCGAACTCCACGTCGAGCACCGGGCCGATGACTTGAATGACTTTGCCCACGCGCTGCGTCGCGCCCGCCGTCTTCTTGCTGGATTCCTTCGTCTGCGTCGCCATGTAAGTCCCTTTGGCTGTCAGCCTTCAGCTCTCAGCTGTCAGCTATCGGCACAGCTGATAGCTGATGGCTGATAGCTGATAGCGCTTTTGTTATCCCTGCAGAGCCTCTGCCCCACCAACGATCTCTGCGATTTCCTGCGTAATCTGCGCCTGGCGTGCGCGATTGAACGTCCGTCGCAGGAGGTCCAGCATGTCGCCCGCCGAATCGGTGGCGTTCTTCATCGCCGTGCGCCGCGCGCCGTGCTCCGCCGCCGCCGTCTCGACCAAGGCGCGGTAGACCTGATTCCTCACGTACAGCGGGAGCAGCTTTTCCAGAATCGCCGCTGCCGAGGGGCGCAGGATGAAGAAGGTGGAATGCTGGAAAGGTGGAATGGTGGAACGTTCCGCCTTTCCAACGTTCCCGCGTTCCAACTTCGGCGGAGTCACCGGCAGGATCCGCAGCGTCGTCGGCGGCGTCGACACCGCGCTGTTGAACTTCGCGAACACCACGTCGACCGCATCGAGCTGACCGGAGGCGAACTGCTGCATCAGCGGCTCGATGACCTGCTCGGCGTGGGCCGCGGTGGGCCGGTCGCCGATATCGATCCGGGCCGACGCGACCGTGCGCTTGCTGAAACGGAAGAAGTTGACGCCCTTTCTGCCGACGAGATGCAGCTCCACCACCGCCCCGCCGCTCTCGAGCTCCGTGATGCGGCGCCGCGCCTCGCGGATCAGGTTGGCGTTGAACGCACCGCACAGCCCGCGGTTCGAGGTGATCACGACGAGCGCCGCCCGGCGAATCTTCCCGCCTTCGGGCTGCCGCAGCAACGGGAAATCCTCGGCGAGCTCCGGCGCGTACAGCTCGGCCATGACCTCGGCCAGCGCGGCGGCGTAGGGCCGGGCGCCCACCACCCGGTCCTGCGCGCGCTTCAGCTTGGAGGTGGAAACCATCTCCATGGTGCGCGTGATCTGGCGGGTGCTCTGCACCGAGCGAATCCGCCGGCGCAGCTCGCGCGCCTTCGCCACTTAGCGGCTCCCCATCGCCTTGTACTGCTCGATCGCCTTGCGCAGCCGCGCCGTCACATCGTCGGACAGCGCCTTCTTGGTGCGGATCTCCTCGGCGAGCGACGCGTGTTGCGCGGCGATGAATTCGTGGAAGCCCGCTTCCCAGGCACGGACGTTCGCGACGTCGACGTCATCGAGGTAGCCGTTGGTGACGGCGAAGATGATCATCACCTGCTGTTGCACCGGCATCGGCTTGTACTGCGGCTGCTTCAGGACCTCGACGATGCGCGCGCCGCGCGACAGCTGCTTCTGCGTCGCGGAGTCGAGCTCGGAGCCGAACTGCGCGAACGCCTCGAGCTCCCGGTACTGCGCCAGATCGAGCCGCAAGCGGCCCGCGACCTGCTTCATTGCCTTGATCTGGGCGTTGCCGCCGACGCGTGACACCGAAATGCCGGCGTTGACCGCGGGGCGGATGTTCGAATAGAACAGGTCCGTCTCGAGAAAGATCTGCCCGTCGGTGATCGAGATGACGTTGGTCGGAATGTAGGCCGACACGTCGCCCGCCTGCGTCTCGATGATCGGCAGCGCCGTGAGCGAGCCACCGCCCATCTCGTCCGACAGCTTGGCGGCCCGCTCGAGCAGCCGGCTGTGCAGGTAGAAGACGTCGCCGGGATACGCCTCGCGGCCGGGAGGACGCCGCAGCACCAGGGAGAGCTGGCGGTACGCCGCCGCCTGCTTCGACAGGTCGTCGTAGATGCACAGCGTGGCCGTCTTCTCCTCGTACATGAAGTACTCGGCCATCGTGCACCCCGAGTAGGGCGCGATGTACTGCATCGGGGCGGGCTCGGACGCCGAGGCGACGACGACGATGGTGTAGTCCATCGCGCCGTGCTCCTTCAGCCGCTCGACCACCCCCGCCACCGTCGAGTTCTTCTGCCCGATGGCGATGTAGACGCAGGTCACCCCCTGACCCTTCTGGTTGATGATCGTGTCCACCGCGATCGCCGTCTTCCCCGTCCCCCGATCGCCGATGATCAGCTCGCGCTGGCCCCGGCCGATCGGGATCATCGAATCGATCGCCTTGATCCCCGTCTGCAGCGGCTCCTTCACCGGCTGGCGCTTGATGATGCCGGGCGCCACGACCTCCACCTTCCGGGTCGCCGTGGTGCGGATCGGTCCGAGGCCGTCTACCGGCCGTCCCAGGGCGTCGACCACCCGCCCGACCATCGCCTTCCCCACCGGCACCTCGAGCACGCGGGAGGTGCGGCGTACCTCGTCGCCTTCCCGCAGCTGCAGGTAGTCGCCGAGGATGACGGCGCCGATGTTGTCTTCCTCGAGGTTCAGGGCGAGGCCGGTGACCTTCTCGCCGGTCTCCGAGGAGCTGAACTCGAGCATCTCTCCGGCCATCGCCTGTGTCAGGCCGTAGATCCGGGCGATGCCGTCCTTCACCTCCAGCACCGTACCCACCTCGCGCACGTCGATTGCCGCGAGATCGGCTGCCTGGATCTCCTTGAGGAGGATGTCTTTGAGTTCGCCGGGACGGAGGATGGTATCGCTTGCCATGACGGATCCGTTCAGGTGGTTAGCTTGTGAAAATTATCACATAGTCTCGAGCACCGCCACCCCCGCACTAAGTGCCGTTACGGCCTCGACCTCGTCCTTCCTCTTATAAAGGCGGCGAGCACCCCCCGCGGGCCCAGCGAGCGCAGCTCCTGGGTCGAGGCCCCCGCGACGCGCCGGGCGGCGCCCGCCAGATGACTGGCGGAGGCATAGGCGAGGATGCGCGCCACGTTCCCGACCGTGTAGCCGGGATTGGCGAGCAGGTCGGCGGCACACGCCGTACGCACCAGATCGATCACGCGCTTGAGGTTCGGCGCGCCTCCCGCGGCAAACTGGCGCGACAGGTGCTCGCGGGTCATGCGCAGCGCGCGGGCGAGATCGCAGGTCTTGGTCGGCTCGGCGACGCGGCGCCAGACCTCTTCCCAGGCGCGCAGCTGCAGCGCATCGGTGAGCCTGAGGAGCCGCGGGGCGTCGCCCAGGGCGCGACGCCGGGCCACCTGCGCCGTGCGCCGCGCCACCCATTCCCCCGCGACGGCGTGGTCGACCGGCTCGACGAGGACCCCGGCGAACCCCGCTCGCTGGCAGTCGGCCACGAGCGGCCCATCATCGGGCCGGAACGCCGACAGCGCGAACACCGGGATCCGCGGGAACCGTTCGGGGAGCGGCAACCACACCTCCGGCGCCGCTTTGACATCCACGACGACCGCGTCGACGAGCCGGGCGGCGAGCAGCCGCTCGACGCTCTGCGGCGTGCGGCAACAGCGCACCGTGCCGAGGCGGCGCGGATAGCCCCGCATGAACGCCCGGCGAGCTTCGCTGCGCTGGTGGTAGACGGGAACGACCGGAGTCACGGTCTGCGCGGCTCGCCGTTCGAAACCGCCGAGAGGGCCCGCACCATTTCCGCTGCGCGGCGCAGCACGCCGCGGGCGTTGTCGTAGGAAATCGTGTCGAGGGCGCCCTCCGCCGGGTGCCAGGCACACTCGGTGATCCCCTCATCGACCTGGGGCACCGGCTCGCCCGAGCGGGATTCGAAGAGGAAGAAGTGGCAGTACTTGTGGATCGTCTTGCCGCGGAAGCGAAAGTACCAGTCGATCACGCGAATCGGACCGTGCAGCGTGAGGTCCACGAGCCCCGTCTCCTCGGCGACTTCACGGCGGCCCGCATCCGCGGGCGGCTCGCCACTTTCCAGGTGCCCCTTGGGGAATCCCCAATTGCGGTAGGAGTCGCGGATCAGCAGGTAGACAACCTGCCCGTCGGCGCTGCGTCGGAAGACGACGCCGCCGGCGCTGGTTTCGCGCTGCGCCCGGGGTTGGCGGCGTTTCATCGGCATTCTAGAACACCGAGAAGGAGAAATATTTCCGTGGATTCGCCTGAATATCCGACAACAGTTGCCGCAGCTGAATCATGGTGAGGGTCGTCTCACGATACAACGCCGAGTCGGCCACGAGGAGCCCAAGGGTTCCGTTGCGATTGGCGATGCGGGAAAGCACCGTGTCGGCGGCGACCAGGGTATGCACCATGCTCTCCTGGTTCTTGTGTGCCGCGCCGATCAGGTCGCGCACGTCCTGCGAGGTCGCCCGCACATCCTGGCTCGCCGCCGCGGCGTTATTGAGGATGGTCGCGAGCTGCCCCTGATTGGTCGCGGTATCGATTCGCCCCAGGGCCCCCTCCATGGTGCTGGCGGCGCGCGCCAGGGCGTCCGATCCCTTGCCGAGGTTCGTCCCCACACGTCCGATGACGTCGGCCTGCTCGTTGGTGACGCGCGCAATGCGGTCGGAGATCTCCCCAAAGTCCTTGAGCGAGCGGCGCAGCTCCGCCACCGCCTCGGAGTCGAAGGCGCTCTGCACGCGGTTGGCGACGGAGGCGATGTCGCCCGCGATGCGGCTCGCCTGAGCGGTGAGCTGGCCGATGTCGGGGAGTGTCGCCCCGGGCCAGCGGCCGCCGCCCATCGCCTGCGCTTCGGTCAGCGCCGTGCGCACGTTGGGGTCCGAGAGCGGCTGATCCATCGAGATCAGCGTCGCCGCCCACTCCCCGAACAACGAGGCCGACGCGGCGATCACGGCGGGATGCTGCGGCAGCGTCACGCCGGCCGAGATCCTGAGGTCGGTCTCCACCCAGTTCCCCTGGGCGAGCCGGATCGCCTGGACCTGGCCCACCCGTACGCCGCGCAGCACCACCGGGTTCCCCGCCCCGAGCCCGCCCACCGTCCGGAAGCGCGCCGTGTAGAGCTTCTCCGTCCCGCCGAGTCGGGCGCCGGAGAGCCACAGGGCGCCGCCGACCACCGCCGTCGCGGCCGCGATCACCACGAGCCCGACGGCCAACTCATTCTGGCGTCTCACGCTGGCCGTCCTTCGATGAACTGTCGCACGATTGGATCGGAGGTTTCCTGAATCTCCCGCACCGTGCCCACCTGCCGGACCCGCCCCTCGTACAGCATCGCGATGCGGTCTCCCACGGTATAGGCGCTGCGCATGTCATGCGTGACGACGATCCCCGTGACACCCAGCTGCTCCCGGGTTCGCACCATCAGCTGGTCCATGACCGCCGCGGTCACCGGATCGAGCCCGGTCGTCGGCTCGTCATACAAGATGTAGCGCGGCCGGAGCGCGATGGCACGGGCGATACCCACCCGCTTCCGCATTCCGCCGGACAGCTCCGCGGGGTAGCGGGACTCGGTGTCCTGGAGGTCCACGAGCCGCAAGGCGTCGTGCACCCGGGTCGCGATCTCGCGCTCCGGCAGCCGCCGGCGCACCAGCCCCAGCCCGACGTTCGCCTCCACGGTGAGCGAATCGAACAGCGCGGCGAACTGGAAGACGTAGCCGATCTCGCCGCGCAGCGCGGTCAACGCCTGACGGTCGAGCTGTGACACGGCCCGCCCGTCAACGATGACGTCCCCGCCATCGGGCTGCAACAACCCCACGACGTGTTTCAGGGCGACGCTCTTGCCGCTGCCGGAGAAACCGATGATCACCATCGTCTCGCCATCCTTGACGTCGAGCGAGAAGCCGTCGAGCACGGGCCGCCCGTTAAACGCCTTGCGCAGATCCTTGAACTGGATCACAAGAGTACCACCGCCCAAAAGGCGTCCAGCATCAGAATCAGCACCGCCGAGATGACGACCGCGCGCGTCGTGCTGCGCCCCACCCCTTCGGCGCCGCCCCAGGTGTCGAGACCGAGCCGGCACCCGACGAGCGTGATCGTCATGCCGAAGGAGGCGCTCTTGGCGAGCCCGAACCAGGTGTCCTTGAACCGATAGAGCAGCTTCAGGCCCTTGATGAATTCCGGCGTGGACAGGTGGAGCAGGCTGAGGCTCGTGATCCATCCCGTCATGATCCCGACGACGATGCCGAGGGCGACGACCAACGGCACCATGACCGTGCCGGCGAGCACGCGCGGCAGGACGAGATAGGCCTGCGGGTCGTAGGCGAGGGTCTCGAGGGCGTCGACCTGCTCCGTCACCCGCATCGTGCCCAGCTCGGCGGCCACGCTGGCGCCGACGCGGCCCGAGAGGGCGAGGCCCGTCAGCACGGGGCCGAGCTCGAGCATCATCGTCTTGGCGACGACGGTGCCGACGATGTAGAGCGGGACGGTGCCCGTGAAGGTGTAGGAGGCCTGCAGCGCCAGTACGACGCCGGTGAAGGCGGCGATGAAGAGCGCAACCGGGAGCGAATCCACCCCGATCTTGCGCATCTGGACGACCAGCGGGCCCCGCCAGGTGGCGACGTCGGGGACGGCCCGCACGAGATCCGCCAAGAAGTGACCGAACCGCCCCGCCGCGCGCACGCGGTCGACGGCGAATCGGCCGATCCGGTCGATCACGCCTGTAAGCTAGTGTAAAGCAGAGCACGGGACAATGACGCAGCAGACGCACCGTGGTGAACAGAAAACGGAGGCCAGGTAGACCTGGCCCCCGTTCACTATTCCCGATTCTCCCTCGTGCGTCTGCGTGTCTAGTAGTTAAGCCGCGAAACTGGCCAACGCTTTTCCGACGTCTCCCTCGCGCAGCCGCTTGAGCGCCCGGTCGCGCAGCTGCCGCACCCGCTCGCGCGTGACACCGAGCATGCCGCCGATCTCTTCCAGCGTATGCTCGCGCCCGCCGTCGAGACCGAAGTAGAGACGCAGCACCTTCGCATCGCGCCGCTGCAGCGTGTTCAAGGCGCTCTCGATCTCGTCCGAGAGGAACCGGTCCATCGCCTGATCTTCCGTGTCGGGAAGATCCTCGGCGATGAAGCGCTCGATCAGGGAGCGGTCGCCGTCGGGATCGAGCGGGGCGTCGAGCCGGACGTCGCCGGTGTTCAGCGCCGCCAGCGACTGCACCACCTCGAGGGACAGCTTCGTCGCGTCGGCGATCTCCTCGGGCGTCGGCTCGCGCCGCAGCGTCTGGCGCAGGTACTCGGCCGTCCGCACGATGCGCGAGAGGTCGGCGGTGCGGTTCAGCGGCACGCGCACCGTCCGGCCCTGGCGCGCCAGCGCGGCGAGAATCGCCTGCCGGATCCACCAGACCGCATAGGAGATGAACTTCACCCCCTGATCGGGATCGAACTTCCGGGCGGCGGTGAGCAGCCCGACGTTCCCCTCGCCGATGAGGTCGGTGAGGGGGAGACCCCGGTTCTGGTACTTTTTGGCGACGGAGATGACGAAGCGCAGGTTGCGCTTGACCAGCTCCTGCATGCACTCCTGGTCACCGGCCCGCACCTTGCGGGCGAGGGCGATCTCTTCCTTCTGGGTGAGCAACGGCGTCTTGCTCACCTCGTGCAGGTACTGATCGAGGATGTCGCGCTCGTGCTCGGGGCCGAGGCCGGCGAGCAGACCGCGGCGCCGCCCCCGCTTGCGTCCGGGCTTCGCCCCGGAGGCCGCGGGAGCCTTGGCCGGGGCACGCTTCGGCGCCGCGCCGCGCTTGGCAGCCTGGGCGCGGGCGTGCTTGGACGCAGGCTTGGCGACCGCCGGCGGAGTTTTGGTACGGCGCTTGGACTTGGTCATGGCAATGGGCTCGGGGAATCGCCGGGGTGATACAGCTCACGGCGCTAAAAGTTCATTTACAACTTGACACTACCGGAACGCCCCGATAACATGCCGTGTTCCCGTCGGGAGGCTCCGCGGGGCGCCAATATAGCGGGGGCGTAGCTCAGTTGGGAGAGCGCGTGAATGGCATTCACGAGGTCAGGGGTTCGATCCCCCTCGCCTCCACTGAAAGGCTGGGGGAGAGGGGACAGTAACAGACGCCCAGACGCACAGTGGTTTGTAGGGGTCAGGAGACAGTAACGGACGCCCAGACGCACAGTGGTTTGTAGGGAACAGGGGAGAGGTTAGATTCGGGCGGGGCCGGTTGCGGGAATAGCTCAGTTGGTAGAGCACAACCTTGCCAAGGTTGGGGTCGCGGGTTCGAGTCCCGTTTCCCGCTCTCCACGGAAGGGTGCAGGACACAAGCGACGCGGGGTGGAGCAGTCTGGTAGCTCGCCGGGCTCATAACCCGGAGGTCGTGGGTTCAAATCCCACCCCCGCTACTTCTAGACGCACGGACGCAGCAGACACACAGACGCACAGGGGTCCCGAGCGAGTCACTGTGCGTCTCACGCGTCTGCTGCGTCGGTGCGTCTAGCCGTTAGGGCGGTTAGCTCAGCTGGTTAGAGCGCTACGTTGACATCGTAGAGGTCACTAGTTCGAATCTAGTACCGCCCACCTAAGTCCCAGCTGGGATTGAGCTGGGAGACGCCGAGTGAACAGGGAGACGCTGAGCCGCCGAGCCGCCGAGTGGGTTTGAGGCGGCGGGTGTTGGGACAAGCAATGAACGTCCCCGATCCCTCACTCCTCGTGACCACTCAGCGGCTCGGCGGCTTGGCGTCTACCAGGAACTCGACGTCTATCGCCTCAATCCCGGCTGGTTGATAGTGGCGCCCATAGCTCAACTGGATAGAGCGTCTGACTACGGATCAGAAGGCTGGGGGTTCGACTCCTCCTGGGCGCATGGTGCATGGTGGTCGTTTCGGGGCGTAGCGCAGTCCGGTTAGCGCGCCTGGTTCGGGACCAGGAGGTCGGAGGTTCAAATCCTCTCGCCCCGACCTATTGAGAGCAAAGCTCGCGATGACTGCCGCGGTGCAAACGTTCAGTCTCCTCGACTGGACGTTGCCGCGGAGTAATCGATGGGTATCTGAATCAGCACCCGGACGGCACGCCCATGCAGCCGTGCCGGACGAAACAGGGCCCTGAGGGCCCAACGCGTCACGGGTCCGTCGAACCCCGGGCTGGGGCTCTGGACGATCTTGATCGAGCTCGGCTCGGCGCGACCGGTGGTGTCGAGAACCACTTCCAAGAGAACGCGGCCTTGGATTCCCGCGTCCCGCAGCATCGCCGGATACGGAGGCGGCTGGGCTGAGAGCACCTTGGGCCGCTCCTCCACTGCCCCTTCCGAATACACCTGGTCGGCTCCCGTAACGCTATCTGTAGCACTGGCGCTCGCCGCGCCGCCCTCCACACCGCCGCCCGTCAAATCCTTCAAATCGAAGTGCTCCTGGAGATCCACCCCGGGGATGGTGGGCACCACCGCTTGCACAGCGAGCGTCTGCAAGCCTTGCAGCGGCTGGACGAGCAGCACGGGCTGCGCCACGTGCAGCGCAGGCTGCGGCCGCGGCGCATCGAAGAACACGAGATTCGTGTCGACCAGAACCGAGTCGTCGTGTCCGCCGGCGCGGAGCGCGGTGTAGGCAGCGCCGGCGATCACCGCGGCGTGGATGGCGAAGGAGACGAGGCCGAGACCCAGGAAGCCCCTCCCGCGCTTCGCGCGTCTGGACTCGATCAGGGTGGGGGAATACATGGCTCGTCCTCCTTGGCAGGTTAGTTAACGGCGTGTCTGGATGGATTGCGTTTGCGCTACCGCGGTTGAGTCGTGGCGTCGCGGTGCAGGAGCGAAGACGGTCACCGGCGCCAGCGTCCCACCGTACCACAAGGCGTGTTGCGGCAGCCGGGATGGATACGCGCGCACCGTTGCACTCGCCGTGGCGACCGTACGATCCATCCCGCCGGGCGCTCCCTCGAGCGCCTGGAGGGAAAGGCCCGGTGCCGTCTGCGCGACGCGGCCCGTCCGAATCAGCTGGTCCATCACCGGCCGGGCCAGATTGATCGGGATCGCCAGGCCGTAACCGATATAGAACCCCGTTCCGCTCGCGATCGCGGAGTTGATGCCGACCACTTGTCCCCGGGCATCGACCAGCGGGCCGCCGGAGTTGCCGGGGTTCGTTGCCGCGTCGGTTTGGAGGTAGTCCTGTACCGAAGACCGGCTCTGCTGCAGCCCGGCGAGCACCCGGCCTTTGGCGCT
>DASSIL010000308.1:0-2212 GCA_035691925.1 Gemmatimonadales bacterium | reverse complement strand
GACGTGATCACCCTGGACGGGGACATCTTCCCCGGTTCCTGGGATTTCGTCGTGCGCGGCATTTACGCGGGGAAGGATCCGACGGTCGACGAGACGCAGATGTTCTTTCAGTGGGATTACCTGAATGAGCAGGTGAAGCAGCGCGAGCCGGGGCGCAATGTGGACGCCGGGTGGTATGTCCTGAAGATCGCGAACGCGGGGGACATGCCCGCGGTGGCGGCGACGGTGGACACGCAGTTCACCAATTCCCAGGCCCCGACGAAAACCGAGAGCGAGCGCGCCTTCCAGCAGGGGTTTGTCTCGATGTCGAGTGCGATCATCACCTCGTTGCAGGTGATCTCGTTCGTGATCATCGGCATCATCCTGCTCGTCCTCGGGAATACCATCGTGATGGCGGTGCGCGAGCGCACCCGGGAGTACGCGATCCTGAAGACACTCGGCTTCACGGGCCGTCATGTCGCCACCTTCATCCTCGGCGAGTCGCTGATCATCGGCCTCGCCGGCGGCGCGCTCGGCCTGGCGCTGACGTTCCCGGTCGTGCAGGGGGTCGGGCATGCCGTGCCCACCATGTTCCCGGTGATCGGCGTGTCGGCGTTCACCGCGGTGCTTGTGATCGGGGTGGCGGCTCTCGCCGGGCTTGCCGCGGCGGCGCTGCCCGCCTTGCGTGCCGTGCGGCTCCCGATCGTCAACGGACTGCGGATGGTCGGATAGTGCGATGAAAATCCCGTTCTCCTACATCTGGCGCAGCCTGTGGGCCCGGCGGCTCACCACGGTTCTCACGCTGTCCGGTCTCACCCTCGTCGTGTTCGTGTTCGCGGGGGTGTTGATGCTGGCGCAGGGTCTGCAGAACACGCTCGTCGATACCGGCTCGACCGACAACGTGATCGTGCTGCGCAAGTCGGCGAACTCGGAGCTCGTGAGTCAGGTGGATCGCGGGTCGGCGGAGGTTCTCGAGACCGCGCCCGAGGTGGCGCCGGCAGCCGACGGCCGGCCGCTCATCTCGCGCGACATGAACCTGGTGATCAACCTGTACAAGAAGGGCAGCCGCGCGATGGGAAACGTCACCGTGCGAGGGACGTCGCCGCACGGGGTGGAATTGCGGCAGAGCGTCCACATCGTCCAGGGCCGCATGTTCACGTTCGGGACGCACGAGATCGTCGTCGGCAAGAACATCGCGTCGCGCTTTGATGGGATCGGGCTCGGCAGCGTCGTGCCGTTCGGCGGTGACCGCTGGACCGTCGTCGGATTGTTCGACGCGGGTGGATCCGGGTTCGAATCGGAGATCTGGGGCGACGTGGACCAGGTGATGCAGGCGTTCGGACGCCCCTCCTACTCGTCCGTGACGTTCCGCATGCGGGACCCCGGTCAGTTCGACGCCCTCAAGGCGCGGCTCGCCGCCGACCCGCGCACCCAGTACATCGAGCCCAAGCGCGAGCGCGACTTCTACCGTGAGCAGTCCCAGAACCTCGGTAGCTTCATCAAGGTTCTGGGGACGATAATCACGGTGATCTTCTCCTTCGGCGCGATGATCGGGGCGATGATCACGATGTACGCCGCGGTGGCGAATCGCGTCGTCGAGGTGGGCACCATGCGGGCTCTTGGCTTCCGCCGCCGTAGCGTGCTCGCCGCGTTCCTCGTCGAATCGATCCTGCTGGGGCTCGTAGGCGGGGGCGCGGGACTCCTGCTGGCGGCGTTCCTGTCTTTCGCGCGCGTGTCGACGTTGAACTTCTCGAATTTTTCCGAGATCGGCTTCGGGTTTGCCCTGTCTCCGACCGTGGTCGGCTATGCGCTGGCCTTCGCTCTGGTGATGGGGATTGTGGGCGGGTTTCTGCCGGCGGTCCGGGCCGCTCGCCTGAACATCGTCAACGCGCTCCGCGGCGCGTAGCCGGACGCGAGCCTAGCGCCAGCTCTGCAGGATGCGCACGTAGTTCGTGCGCTCGAATGCCTCGGGATCGGCGACGTTGCGCTGGCTCATCGCCCCGCGCATCTGGGCCACCGACGCGTAGCCCTGGTCCTCCATCCAGCCGGCTAATCCATCGACCAGCGTCCGCAGGTGGGAGACGCCGTTCTTGAGTAGCGCGGACGTCGTCATGACCGCGTCCGCCCCGGCGAGCAGGTACTTCACGACCTCGGCGGGCGTCTGCACCCCGCTGGTCGCGGCGAGGGACGCGTGCAGCCGCTCGCGCAGCACGGCGATCCAGAGCAGGGGCAA
>DASSIL010000307.1:0-2498 GCA_035691925.1 Gemmatimonadales bacterium | reverse complement strand
GGCGGCGTTAGGCAGCGCGTCGGACGCCGCCAGCACCTCGCGCCACGCCGCGAGCACGCGATCTTCCGTAATCGGGCACTCGCGGAGCGGGAACACGCGGGCCGGTTGGTCGTAGGGGTGCAGGCCGGCCGTCCACCGTCGCCCGCGGGCGCGGAGCGCGAGCGTGAGCTTGCGCCGATAGCGCCACGGCGAGGGCGCAGGGCGCACCGCCGGAGGCGCGGTGTCGGCGCGCCGAGCGATGCGAACCATCGCGTCGCGGACGATGTCGGCTTTGGCGCGGCGTTGGGCATCGTAGGTCAGGTGCTGCAACTGGCACCCGCCACAGCGGTCGCCCTCGTAATGCGCGCACGCCGGTGCGACGCGATCGGGCGAGCCGCTTTCGAGCGCGATCAGCGTCCCGCGCGCAAACCGTCCCTTGGGCTCGTACGACACGCGCGCCACGTCGCCGGGCGCGGTGCGCGGCACGAACACCACCATCCCATCGGCGCGCGCAACGCCATCGCCGCCGGCGGCGATCGAGTCGATGCGCAGCGATGCGACCGGCATCAGCCTTCCACCAACCCCTCGCGGCGCGCCGCCAGGCGCCACGCCGCGCGGTCGTCGACTGCCGCTCCGTTAGGCGCACCCGCGTGCACCGATGGCGCGCGGCGCACCCGCTCCTGCTCGGCCAACAGCGCGGCGGCGATGATCGCCGCCATCTCGCCCTCGGCCGGCGGCCGGCCGTTGGTGAGCGACGCCAGCCGCCGCTCCAACCACTGGATGTCGATCGCGCCGCGGCGGAACTCGTCGTCTTCCATCACCCGCAGATGAAAGTCGCGCGACGTCTCCACACCCTGGATCGTGAGCTCGAGCAGCGCGCGGTGCATCCGGGCAATCGCCGCGTCGCGCGTCGGCGCGTGCACGATGAGCTTGGCGAGCATCGGATCGTAGTGGAGGCCGACTTCGCTGCCCACGCCGATGCCGCCGTCCCAGCGCACGCCCGGTCCGGACGGCAGCCGCAGGAACGAGATCCGCCCCGTGCCCGGCAGGAACCCGTTGGCCGGATCCTCGCTCGTGATCCGGCATTCGATCGCCCATCCGTTAGGCGAAATGTCGTCTTGCCGGAACGGCAGGCGTTCGCCTGCCGCGATGCGGATCTGCCACTGCACGATGTCGATGCCGGTGACGAGCTCGGTGACCGGGTGCTCCACCTGGAGCCGCGTGTTCATCTCCAGGAAATAGAACGCGCCCTGGGCGTCGAGCAGGAATTCGCACGTGCCGGCGTTGACGTAGCCCGCCGCCTGCGCGGCGCGCACCGCGGTCTCACCCATGCGCCGCCGGAGCTCGGGGGTCACCGCGACGCTCGGCGCCTCCTCGAGCATCTTCTGATGGCGCCGCTGCACCGAGCACTCGCGTTCGCCTAACGAGAGCATGGTGCCGTGCGCATCGCCCAGCACCTGGATCTCCACGTGGCGCGGCCCGGCGATGTATTTCTCGACGTAGACCGCATCGTCGCCGAAGGCGTTCTTCGCTTCGCGGCGGGCCGCGTCGAGCGACGACGCCAGCTCGCCGGCCTCGCGCACCACGCGCATGCCCTTCCCGCCTCCGCCCGCCGCGGCTTTGAGCAACACCGGGAACCCGAACCGCTCAGCGATCTCGCGGGCTTCGCGGGCATCGCGCAGCAACTCGGTCGTTCCCGGCACCACCGGGACGTTCGCGGCGATGGCGAGGCGGCGCGCTTCGGTCTTGCTGCCCATCGCCGCGATCGCTTCGGGCGGAGGTCCGATGAACACGAGCCCCGCATCGCGCACGGCGCGCGCGAAGTGCTCGCGCTCGGCCAGGAATCCGTATCCCGGATGGATGGCCTGCGCGCCCGTGCGTTGGGCGGCCGCGACGAGGAGGTCGGCGCGCAGATAGCTCTCCGCCGACGGCGGCGGCCCGAGCCGCACGGCCTCATCGGCCTCGAGCACGTGCGGGGCATGGGCATCGGCGTGCGAGTACACGGCCACCGAGGCGACGCCGAGCTCGCGGCACGCCCGCACGATGCGCAGCGCGATCTCGCCGCGATTGGCGATCAGAATCGTGTCGAACACAGGCGAGACGGGGTGACGGTTAGGCAGCCGATCCGGACTGCGCCGCGGCCACGGCCACCAGCGCATCGAGCGGCGCCCGCGCGAACTGCGTGCTGCCCACGAACGCGTACCGGATGCGCCGCTCGGCGGCGTCGATGAGGAACGAGGCCGGGTGCGCGGTATTGAACGACGCGACGCCCAACGGATGCCACACGCCGTATCGCTTGATCACCCGCCGGTCCGGATCGCCCAACAGCGGGAACGGATACGTGACCCCGTAGCGCGCGAGCGCGCCGGCGATCCTGTCGCACGCCTGTGCGAGGACGACCGCCACGGCAAACCGTTGGGCATCGAATCGCGGCATCTGGTCGCGCAGCTCCCCGAGCTGCCCGCGGCAGTTGGGTCACCACATCCCGCGGTGGAACACCAACAGCGCACCGCGACGAT
>DASSIL010000306.1:0-3544 GCA_035691925.1 Gemmatimonadales bacterium | reverse complement strand
GAACGCCGCGGGGCTCGGGCTCGTCGCCAACGGACGGATGGACGGCATCAACCTCGGCGGACTCGCAGCCGTGGCGAACGGGCGGATGCGCGGGCTCAACGTTGGTGGGCTCGCCGTGGTCGCGAACGGCTCGCTGTACGGCGTGTCCGCCGGCGGGCTCGCGACGGTGACGAATGGACACCTCGGCGGTGTGACCATCGGGGGACTGGCCGTCGTCGCGGACCACTCGATCCGCGGGATTACGGCCGGCGGGCTGGCGGTCGTCTCCAGCGGACCGAACACCGGCATCACTACTGCCGGGCTCGCCATCGTCTCGGACGGACCGCTGCGCGGCGCCGCGATCGCGGGTCTCGCCGTGGTGGGGGGCACGCGGATCGCAGGAGTAGCGATCGGCGGAGTCCACGTCGAGGCGCCGCTGATTCAGGGTCTCGCGGTGTCGGCGATCCGGACGCGCACCTGGGACATGCGCGGCGTATCGATCGCCGGGTACAATCGCATGAAGGGAGACCAGTTCGGCCTCGCGATCGGCGTCTACAACTACGCCAAGCGCCTGCACGGCGTCCAACTCGGCCTCATCAACAACGCGCGCAACAATCGCGGCTTGCTTCGGGTGCTCCCGCTGATCAACGTTCACCTGGACTGAACAAACGGGGCAGCGCTGATGCAGCGCACCATGATTCCGCGACTGCAGTCGCGGCTCGTAGCGGCGAGCCGGCGTAACTTCCTGCTGACGTCGCTCGCCGCATTCGGAATCGCGTGCAGTTCCGGCTCCACGGCTCTCAAGCCCGAAGTCTGCGCCGCTCCTGATACGGTCGGTCTGATTCCTACGCCGGTTGCCCACGCTCCATTTCATCTCCTCGTCTTCACGCGGACCCTGGGATTCCGGCACGCGTCGATACCCGCAGCGATCGCCGCCGTCCAGGTGCTCGGCGCGTACAACAACTTCGCGGTCGAGGCGACCGAGGATGCCGCGGCGTTCAGCGATGCCAACCTCGCCCGCTTCGCTGCGGTGCTGTTCCTCAATACGACGGGCGACGTGCTCGATTCCGCCCAGCAGGCGGCGTTCCAGCGTTACATCGAGGCCGGTCATGGCTTCGCCGGCGTGCATTCCGCCTCCGACACCGAATACGGCTGGCCGTGGTACCACGCGCTGCTCGGCGCGACCTTCAAGGCCCACCCGGCCATTCAACGGGCCACGGTGCTGATCGTCGACCCGGCGCACGCCTCCACGCGTGGTCTCGTGACACCGTGGGTCCGGACGGATGAGTGGTACAACTTCACGGCGCCGCCGGCCGGTGTGACGGAGCTCGCAGTGGTGGCGGAGTCGACCTACAGCGGCGGCACGATGGGGTCGCCCCATCCGATCAGCTGGTTCCACACCTTCGACGGCGGGCGCGCCTGGTACACGGCGATGGGACACACGGCCTGCAGCTACGCCGAGCGCCCGTTTCTCGCCCACCTCGTCGGCGGCATCGAGTGGGCCGCGGGGGTGGTGAACTAGCGGAGGGAAGCGCGATCAGCTATCAGCTATCAGTTACAGTTCTCCGCCATCGGCCGTCAGCCGGAGGAATGCCATGAAACATCTGCTGCGAATCCCGATCGTGTTGATTGCGCTCGGGTCCCGTGCCCCCGCTCTTTGTGCGCAGGAGACCGCCTCCGACACCCTGCTCACCGTCGACCACTACCTCGATTTCGAGCAGGCGGCCGATCCGCAGCTCTCACCCGACGGATCGCAGATCATCTATACGCGCTCGTGGGTGAATCGCCTGGAAGACAAGTGGGAGTCGTCGCTGTGGGTCATGGGGGCCGACGGCTCGAGGAATCGCTTCCTCACCAAGGGCTCGAACGCCCGCTGGTCCCCCGACGGGTCGCGGATCGCCTACTTCGCCGACGGCGAGCCGAAGGGGACGCAGCTGTTCGTGCGCTGGATGGACGCCGAGGGGGCGACTTCGCAGGTGACGCACCTCGTGGAGATGCCGAGCGACTTGCGCTGGTCGCCCGACGGGAAGTGGCTGTCGTTCGCGATGCTGGTGCGTCATGCCACACCATGGGACATCAGCATGCCGAAGCCGCCCACGGGGGCGAACTGGACGCCCGCCCCCCGCGTGGTGGACCGGATGCATTACCGGCAGGACCGGCGCGGCTTCATGGAAGACGGCTACCTCCACCTCTTCCTCGTGTCGGCGGATGGCGGCACGGCGCGCCCGCTCACGAGCGGCGACTGGAGCGTGGGGGCGCGGTTCGACGGGCTCACCAGCACCGTCGGCTACGACTGGATGCCGGACGGCAGGTCGGTGGTGGTGGACGGCTACAAGGATCCCGCGGCTGATCACAACTATCGGAGTTCGGCGGTCTACCTGGTCACCGTCGCGAGCGGGGCGGTGCGGCCGCTGACGACCCGGCCGGGAGTGTGGACCAGTCCCGTCGTTTCGCCCGACGGCAAGTCGATCGCCATCACCGGCTACGACTCGACCAACGCCAGCTACCGTGCTGCCGATCTCTGGGTCATGGGGGCGGACGGCGGCGCGATGCGGAAGATCTCCGGGGATCTGGACCGCGATCCTGGCGGCACCCGGTGGGCGCCCGACGGCAGCGGCGTGTACTTCGCCGCCGACGATCATGGCTCGCGCAACATCTGGTTCGCCGGGCTCACGGGGGCCCCGAGGAGCGTCACCACCGGCCCGCAAATGCTCACCCTCAACTCGCTCGACCGGAATTTGAACGCCGTCGGGACCCGCAGCGATCCGACGCATCCAGCCGACATCGTGCGCTACAACCTGAGAAAGCCCGAGCCCGTGGCCCGCCTGACCAGTGTCAATGACGACATCCTCGGCCGGATGAAGCTCGCCCAGGTGGAGGAGATCGACTACGGCTCGAGCGGCGGGTCGCGCGTACAGGCGTGGATCGTGAAGCCGCCGTCGTTCGACCGGGCCCGCAAGTATCCGTTGATCCTCGAGATTCACGGCGGGCCGCACGGGAACTACAACGTGGGCTTCAGCTACATGTTCCAGAACTTCGCCGCCAACGGGTATGTCGTGCTCTACGTGAATCCGCGCGGCTCGACCGGGTACGGCTCGGCGTTCGGCAATGCCATTTTCCACGCCTACCCGGGCGTCGACTATGACGACCTGATGGCCGGCGTGGATACGGTCGTCGGGCGCGGCATCATCGATACGACACGGATGTACGTCTCGGGGTGCTCAGGGGGCGGCGTGCTGTCGTCGTGGGTGATCGGCCATACGCATCGCTTCGCGGCCGCCGCGGTCCGCTGTCCGGTGATCGACTGGATCAGCATGGCCGGCGAGACGGACATTCCCTTCTTTACGTACAACTTTTTCGACGCGCCGTTCTGGGAGAAGCCCGACCAGTGGCTCAAACAGTCGTCGCTGATGTACGTCGGGAATGTGACGACGCCGACGCTGCTCATGACCGGTGAGCTCGATCTGCGCACGCCGATCCCGCAGACGGAAGAGTACTTCTCCGCATTGAAATACCGGGGCATCGAGACGGTCATGCTGCGCTTCAACGGCGAATATCACGGCAC
>DASSIL010000305.1:0-18989 GCA_035691925.1 Gemmatimonadales bacterium | reverse complement strand
CGGAGCGATCGCTGGATTCCTCATCGCGTTCGCCCTCATCTGCGCCGTGTACTTCCTCCTCGAGGGCTTCACGGGGTACACCCTGGGCAAGTTCGTTCTGGGAATCCGGATCGCGAACGACGACGGGACGGCGGCGGGCGTCGGCAAGCTGCTGTTTCGCTATCTCGTGAAGAACTCGAGCTCCGTCCTCAAGATCCTCGCGTTGCTCGCGAGCATTCCGGTGCTGGGGATGCTGGGGAACCTGGCGGGACTGGTCATCTTCGTCGGCTGCTTCTTCACGCTCGGCGTGAAGCGCCAGGCGATTCACGACATGATTGCGAAGACCGCGGTGTATCCGAAAGGGGCAATCAAGTAAGACGGCGGTGAAGGGGCGACATTGGACCTGCGGCGTTTCGCTTGACCGCGTTGTGGCGCCCGTCTACGTTTCTTCCACCGCCCTGGTGGTGAAACTGGTAGACACGCTGTCTTGAGGGGGCAGTGCCGTAAGGCGTCCCGGTTCGAATCCGGGCCAGGGCATCGGACGACTAGACGCATAGACGCAGCAGACGCACAGGGGTGAAGAGAGAACAAATGAGGCCAGGGAAGCCCACCTGGTCTCTTTTTTTTGCCGTTCTCCCCGGTGCGTCTGTGCGTCCAGCAGTGCCTGTCCAAGTCCATCTGTGCGTCTACGTGTGGTCGTCCCAGTCTACGAGAACGCGCCGTTCATGTCTCCGGAGAGTGGCACCGCTTTGGCGAGGCTCCCGAATGTCCCCTGGGTGGCGATCTCTTTCGCCGCGGTGAGAAAGCCGGCCCACGCCGCGCGCGCCAGCGCGCCGCCGGTGCTGATGCGGCGCACCCCCAGCTCCGCCAGTTGCGACACCGTCGTCCAGTCGCCCCCCACGAGCACGTTGACGGGTTTCGGGGCCACGGCGCGGACCACCGCCGAGATGTCGGCCACGCTCTTGATCCCCGGAGCGAAGAGGCAATCGGCGCCCGCCTCCGCATAGGCGGTCAGGCGGCTGATCGTTTCCGCCAGGTCGGGACGTCCCACGATGAACCCTTCAGAGCGTCCGGTCAGGAGCAGGCCGGTCCCCGACGCATCGATTGCGGCACGCGCCGCGCGGATACGTTCGACGGACAGCTCGAACAGGTAGAGCGGACGTGCAGTGTCTCCCGTCGAATCCTCGATCGACAATCCGGCGATCCCCGTGCGTGCGGCGGCGGTGACGTTCGCGGCGACCCCCTCCGGTGCGTCGGCGAAGCCATGCTCGAAATCCGCCGAGACCGGGATGTCGACCGCGTCGGCGAGCGCGCGGTAGTGGGCGAGCGCCTGCTCCAGCGTCACGCCATTGTCGGGACGGGCCATGGTCCAGGCGAAGCCCGAGCTGGTGGTGGCGAGGGCAGGGAAGCCGAGCTGCGCGAGGAGGCGCGCACTGCCGCGGTCCCAGGGGTTGGGGATGACGAAGCAGCCGGACTGGTGCAACTGGTGAAAGACGCGGGTACGGTCAGTTGGGGCCATGCGGCTCATTCTAGTATGGGAGACGCCCAGCCGCCTAGGGAGACGCATCTTCCTCGCCATCTCCAGCGTCTCCCTCCTGACTAGCCGTTGACGTTCACATCTTGACGATCAAGATGAGAGGGCAGTACACTGATGCCGATGGAAGAGATCAATACCGACGTCATCCAGGGCACCCTGGACCTGCTCATTCTCAAAACGCTGAGCCTGCAGCCCTTGCACGGCTTCGGCATCGCCCGCCGCATCGAGCAGGTGTCGCGCGGCGTCTTCAAGGTCAACCCGGGATCGTTGCTCACGGCGTTGCAGCGGCTCGAGCGCGCCGGGTGGCTCGACGCGGAGTGGCGCGAGACCGAGAACGCGCGCCGCGCAAAGTACTATGCGCTCACGCGTGCGGGCCGGAAACAGCTCGATGTGGAAGCGGCGGACTGGACGCGTCGCGTGGCCGCCGTCGCGCGTCTGCTCAAGGCAGAGGGGTGACATGGTGTGGCGCCAGGTGACCCGGGGCTTGCGCGCCCTGTTCCAGCGGCGCGCCGCGGATCAGGACGTCGCCGATGAAGTGGCGGACTACCTCGAGCAGGCCGGCGCCGCCCATCGGGCCCGCGGTCTGTCGCCGGACGACGCTCGGCGGGCAGCGCGGCTCGAGCTGGGGAACGTCACGGGCGTGCGCGAGCAGATGCGCGAGGCGGGGTGGGAGCGCGTGATCGACAGCGCCCTCGCCGACCTGCGCTATGCCGTCCGCCGGCTGCGGGCCGCTCCGGGATTCACGGCCGTCACCGTGTTGACCCTGGCGCTGGCGATCGGCGCCACCACCGCGATCTTCAGCGCCGTCAACCCGATTCTCTTCGAGCCGCTGCCGTATCCAGAGGCCGGCCGCATTCTCGTCATCGACGATCACGGTCAGGGCGGCGCCCCGATCGACGTGACGTTCGGTACGTATCGCGAGCTCGCGCTGCGCAGCCGCTCCTGCGACACCCTCGCGGTGCTGAAGCCCTGGCAACCGACGATCACCGGGACTGCCGAGCCCGAGCGCCTGAATGGCCAGCAGGTGAGTGCGGGCTATTTCCGGGCGCTGGGGTTGGGCCCTGCATTGGGACGCGACTTCGATCCCGCCGACGATCGGCCGGGCGGCGCGAAAACCGCGATCGTCAGCGACGCCTTGTTCCGCCGCCGTCTGGGGGCGGACTCGAACGCCATCGGCCGGAGCGTCACCCTCGACGGATCCCTGTATACCGTGATCGGCGTGCTGCCACGGGGGTTCGAGAATGTGCTGGCCCCTTCCGCCGACGTCTGGACGCTGCTGCAGTACGATCCCGCGCTGCCGAGCTTCGACGGTCGCGAATGGGGCCATCACCTCCGCCTGATCGGCCGGCTGCGCTCCGGCGTGAGTGTGGACGGGGCGCGCCGCGAGATCGCGGGCATCGCGCACACTCCGGCAGCGGGGTTCACGCGGCCGCCCTGGGCGTCGCTCCTGGACGGTCTTCAGCTCACTCGACTCCAGGACAAGGTGACCGAGGGGGTCCGCGCGCCGCTGCTCAGCGTACTCGGCGCGGTCCTCCTGCTGCTGCTCATCGCCTGCGGCAACGTGACCAACCTGCTGCTCGCGCGCGGCGCCGAGCGCGCAGGCGAGTTCGCGGTGCGCGCGGCACTCGGTGCGGCGCGCCCCCGGCTCATGCGGCAGCTGCTCACGGAGAGCGTGCTGCTCGCCTTGGTGGGCGGCGCCGCCGGCATCGCCGTCGCGGCATTTGGCGTGCGGGCCCTCGTCGCACTCGGTCCGGCGGACCTGCCGCGCATCACCGCGATCAGATTGGACGCGCCCGCATTTCTCTTCGCGCTCGCGATCACGACGCTGATCGGGATCGCCGTCGGGTTCGTGCCGGCGCTGCACGTGTCGCGCAGCAATCTCAACGCGGGGTTGCAGCAGGCGTCGCGCCGCTCCGCGGGCCACCATCGTACGCGCCGCATTCTCGTCGTGCTCGAGGTCTCGCTGGCGCTCGTTCTGCTCGTGGGCGCCGGGCTCCTGGTCCACTCGCTGCAGCGCGTGGTGGCGCTACCCTCCGGCTTCGATCCGACGCGGGTGCTGACGCTGCAGGTGCAGGTGGCCGGTCCCCGGTTCGACGCCGACAGCGTCACCCACCGCTACTACGCCCGGGTGCTCGACGCCGTGCGCCAGGTGCCGGGCGTGAGCGACGCAGCGCTCACGAGCCAGCTCCCCCTCTCGGGCGGGATGCCGGATGCGTACGGCGTGGCGCTCGAGGCCGCGGGCGGCGACACCCACAACGGGGATCCGGCGATTCGCTATGCCGTGACTGGAGACTACTTCGCGGCCCTGCGGATTCCGCTGTTACGCGGCCGTCTCCTCGAACGGACGGACGCCGCCGGCGCGACTCGCGCCGTCATCATCAGCGAGTCGTACGCCCGCCGTGCCTTCCCCGGCGCCGATCCATTGGGCCGGCGCCTGCGCTTCGGACCGGACACGAGCTGGCTGACGATCGTCGGCGTCGTGGGCGACGTGAAGCAGTCGTCGTTGTTCGCGGGGACGGAGGACGCCCTGTACGTCGCCGCGCCGCAGTGGGTGTGGGCCGATCACGCGCGCTGGCTCGTGGTGCGAGGGCAGGGGACGGGAAGCGCGCTGACCGCGCTCGTCCCTGCGCTGAAGCAGGCCGTCTGGTCGGTCGACAAGGATCAACCGATCGTGCGGGTCGGCACGATGAACGCCTGGGTCGCCGCGTCGACCGCTGTGCGGCATTTCACGATGATCGTCTTCGCAGCGTTCGCGCTGGTCGCGCTGCTGCTCGCTGCGACGGGGATCTACGGGATTCTCGCGGGCGGCGTGACGGAGCGGCGGCGCGAGATCGGCGTCCGTGCCGCGCTCGGCGCCTCGCGCCTGGAGATCCTGTCGCTCGTGGTGCGCCAGGGGATGGGCCTCACCGGGTTCGGCGTGGCGATCGGCCTCGTCGGGGCGGGGCTGGCGAGCCGGGCCCTCGTTTCGTTGCTGTTTGGTGTGTCGCCGCTCGATCCCGCCACCTATGTCGGCGTGACGGTGCTGCTCGGGGCCGTGGCGCTGGTGGCGTGCGGAGTCCCGGCGTGGCGGGCGGTGCAGATAGATCCAGCGCAGACCCTACGCACGGAATAGACGCCGAGACGCACGTCTACACCTGCTTCAACGACTCCGCCCGCTGCATCAGCAGCTCCCTCTCACGTGCGTTGCGCGTGAGATGCGCGGCCCTTTCAAGCTCCGCGCGGGCTTCTTCCCGGCGTCCCAGTTTCGTCAGAAAGTCTGCCCGTACTGCCGGGAGGAGATGGTAGTCCTTGAGCGACGGCTCGGTCCGCAGTGGATCGACGATCTCGAGTCCCGCCGCCGGGCCGAACGCCATCGCGTAGGCGACGCCGCGGTTCAGCTCCACGACGGGCGACGGCGTGAGCTGGGCGAGGGCGTCGTACAACGCGCTGATGCGGGTCCAGTCCGTTTCTTCGGCGGTGCGAGCGCGGGCGTGGCAGGCCGCGATCGCGGCTTGCACGGTGTAGGGACCGTACGCCCCGCCCAGAGCTTCGGCGCGCTCCAGCGCTGCAAGCCCGCGGCGAATCAGCAGGTGGTCCCAGCGCGCCCGGTCCTGATCGAGCAACAGGATCGGCTCCCCGGTCGGGCCGAGGCGGGCACGCAGGCGCGAGCTCTGGATCTCGAGCAGCGCTGCGAGGCCGTGCGCCTCGGGTTCCTGCGGGACGAGCTCGGCGAGCACGCGCGCGAGCCGCACCGCGTCCTCGCACAACGCCGGGCGCGCCCAGTGCTCGCCCGCCGTCGCCGCATAGCCTTCGTTGAACACGAGGTAGATCACCTCGAGCACCGACGCCAGGCGCGACGCGCGGTCGGCCCCGCGCGGCACCTCGAAGGGAACATGGGCTTCGCGCAGCGTCCGTTTCGCTCGGACGATGCGCTGAGCGATCGTCGCCTCGGGCAGGAGAAAGGCGCGCGCGATCTCGTCGGTCGCGAGCCCGCCGAGCAGGCGCAGGGTGAGCGCCACCCGTGCCTCGGGGGAGAGGACCGGGTGGCAGGTGGTGAAGATGAGGCGCAGGATGTCGTCGCCGAAATCGTCGTCCACCAGATCGAGATCGGGGGCCGTGCCCTGCTGCTGTGCCTCGAGCTCGTGGCCCAGGGCGTCGTGCTTGGTCTCGAGCATCTTGCGGCGGCGCAGCAGATCGATCGCCCGATGCTTCGCCGTAGCCATGAGCCAGGCGCCCGGGTTATCCGGCACGCCGGACTCGGGCCAGCGCTCGAGCGCGGCGACCAGGGCGTCTTGTGCCAGGTCTTCGGCGAGCCCGACGTCTTGCACCATGCGCGCGAGGCCGCCGATGAGGCGGGTGGATTCGATCCGCCACACCGCCTCGATCGCTCGGTGCGTATCCGCATGTCGCTGCATGGTCATTCGCTACGCCACAGGCCGGTTGAGCTCCGTCCGCCACGCACCCGGGTCGGGGTTGATCTCGGGGCCGACGGCATAGACTTCCCAGAAGTCGGGGCCCGGCGTGTGCCCGGCGGTTTCGATCCACTGCATGAATTCGCCCCAGGCGTCGCCCAGGCGCTCGTACGAGCCCCGATACACCGTGCGCGCCATGCGTGTGGCGGGCAGGTGGCCGGGTTTCACGCGGCCGGTTGCGGCGAACGGCTGCGCGACCGGAATCCCGATTTCGAAATCGAAGGTGTCGGGGACCCACCGCAGGTGATGGGTGAACCACGGACCCGCCGGCGTCAACTCCTGCGCCCGCACCGCGTCCATCACTTCCCGGTATCCGGGGCCCATTACGCTGCGAATCTCAGCGCGCGGAATCGTCAGGTGCAGCACGGCGGTCGACTGGGTCACACTGTGGGTGATGTGCGGGGTGTCGATCGCGATGGTGGTCGAAAGGGAGCGCATCGCCTTACCGTCCCTTCTTTTCGGCGCCGACCTGCGCACGCAGCCGCGCCTCGCGGGCCTTCAGCTCGGGAGTCAGTCCAGGTCCCAGGTCGTCCATCTCGAACACCTGACGGATCTCGATCTCCACCCCGCCGCCGAAAGGCGCACGCTTCATCCAGGCGATCGCCTCGTCCTTGTCCTTCACCTGGATGAGCCAGAACCCGGCGATCAGCTCCTTCGATTCGGTGAACGGTCCGTCAGTGACGGTGGTCTTCCCTTCGGAGTACTTGATGCGCGCTCCTTTCGAGGTCGCGTGCAGCCCTTCGGCGGAGAGCATGACGCCGGCCTTGACCATCTCCTCGTTGAACTTCCCCATCGCGGCGAGGATCTTTTCGTCCGGCAGGACGCCGGCTTCCGACTCCTTGTTGGCAGGAACCAGGACCATGAACCGCATCGTCGTCCTCCTGTGGTGATCTGGTGGAGCAGCCATTTGCCTCTCTACCCCTGCGACGAACGAGCGCCTCCGCGATCGACATCCACTATAAGTTGTTGATCTTCCATGCGATGTGAGATAGACTCGGAATCCTGTCGGGCGCAAAGTCTGGCATCCGTGCCTACTGAAGGGAAAGGGGTTTGTGCATGACCAGCGTTCGCGTTCTCGTCGGCACGCGGAAGGGTGCGTTCATCCTCTCGTCGGGCGGCAAACGTCAGAAATGGGACGTTTCAGGTCCCTTGTTCGCCGGCTGGGAGATGTACCACATCAAGGGATCACCGGCCGACCCCAATCGACTCTACGCCTCGCAGTCCTCGGGATGGTTCGGACAGGTGATTCAGCGCTCGGATGACGGAGGGAAGACGTGGAACGCTCCGGGCGGCGGCGTGTCGAAGGGGCCGGGGGGAATGCCGGCCGGCGAGAGCAACAAGTTCGTCTACAACGTTTCCGCGGGGGAGGGCAAGCCGCTCACGACGCACCAGTGGTACGACGGCACGCAGCACCCCTGGGAGTTCAAGCGTGTTTGGCACCTCGAGCCCTCGTTGACCGACCCCGACACTGTGTACGCCGGCGTCGAAGACGCGGCATTGTTCCGTTCCGCGGACGGCGGCCGGTCGTGGCAGGAACTGCCGGCGCTGCGCGGGCACAGCACGGGCCCGCACTGGGCGCCCGGCGCCGGCGGGATGTGTCTCCATACGATCCTCATCGATCCGGGCAATCCCCGGCGGATGTTCGTCGCGATCTCGGCGGCGGGGGCGTTCCGCACCGATGACGCAGGTGCGAGCTGGAAACCGATCAACCGCGGGCTCAAGTCCCAGGGCATCCCGGATCCGGAGGCCGAGGTCGGGCACTGCGTGCATCGCATCGCGCAGCACCGCGCGCGGCCCAACGTGCTGTTCATGCAGAAACACTGGGACGTCATGCGCTCCGACGACGCCGGCGACACGTGGCGCGAGGTGAGCGGGAACCTCCCCACCGATTTCGGGTTTCCGATCGACGTGCATGCGCACGAGCCGGAGACGGTCTACGTCGTTCCGATCACGAGCGATTCCTACCACTATCCTCCCGACGGCAAGCTGCGCGTCTATCGCAGCCGCACCGGCGGCAACGAGTGGGAAGCGCTCACCAAAGGACTGCCGCAGCGCGACTGCTACGTGAACGTGTTGCGCGACGCGATGGCCGTCGACGCGCTCGACGCGTGCGGGATCTATTTCGGGACGACGGGCGGTCAGGTGTACGTCTCGCCCGATAGCGGCGACAGCTGGTCGGCGATCGTGCACGATCTGCCTCCCGTGCTGTCGGTCGAGGTGCAGACGCTGGCATGATTCGCGTCGCGCTGCCGACCCATCTCAAGACGCTCGCCGGTGTTGCCGACGAAGTCGCGCTGCAGCTGCCGGAGGGGTCGCCCGTTACACAGCGTGCCGTGCTGGACGCGCTCGAAGCCCGCTATCCGGTGCTCCGCGGCACGATGCGCGATCACGACACCTTCAGGCGACGGCCGTTCGTGCGCTTCTACGCGTGTGCTCGCGACCTCTCGCATGATGCGCCGGACACGCCCCTGCCGGAGCCCGTGCAGTCGGGCGCCGAACCGTTTCTCGTGGTGGGGGCGATGGCGGGAGGCTAGTAGCGGCTGATCAACGTCTTCCGGTCTTCATCGTAGGTCACGAGCAGGACGCGACGCTCCGCGAGCGTGACGGTGGTGTCGAGCGTCAGGCGCGACGGCGTGGCGTGCGCGTCGGTCTCCGCGGCCGCGGTGGCTGCACCCTCCAGTGCGAAACTGACGCTGACATGGTGAGGGCCCGGCGCGACCGCCAGGTCTTCCGTCACGTAGAGCGGCCGGTCTTCGCGCGCGCCCGCGCCGCGCACCTCGCGGTTGATCCGCTCCGTGCCGTCGAGCATGACGACCAGCCGGTAGGGAAGTACGCGGCCCTCGCACACCTCTTCCTGGCGCATGTGGGGGGGCAGCTTGGCGAGCTCTTCCGCCGAGCGATGGCGGCATTCCCGAACGTGCTCGCCGCGTGCGCGCCAGGCCAGCCGGACGACCCCTTCCGGGTGCCGCTCCGCGATGTACGAGAGAAACGATCCGATCCGGAGGATGGCGAGCACGCCCACGAGCGCGCCCACGCCGGCTGCGATCCGCAGCAGGCGGCTCACCGCGTGCTCTCCGCCACCGGTTCCGGAACCTCGCACAGCCGGTCGAGATCGATGTCGCGCTCGGGCGACGCGGTCTCCAGCGCTGCGAGCGCGTTCTCGAGCTCACGAATGGCGGTCTGTACGACCTGGCGATCTCCCGCGGACGCGTAGACGAGCCGCACGCGGCGACGGTCCACGCGCTCGCGCAGCTCCGCTTCCCGCTCGTGGTACAAGCGCTGCTCCAACCATTTGGGCCCTTCGCGATTCCAGCAGTCGCGCGGTGGACACGACACGATCAACACGCCCCCGGCCCCGGCGCGCAACAGGTATTCGACCACGGAGGTATGCAGGTTCCCGCCGCAGCTCACGGGATACACCAGGGCGCCCTCGAACTCCGAGCGGTCCGCGATGCCGCCGCCGCCCCGCTCGCAGGCCACCAGCACGATCCGCCCCACCGGCTGGCGTGCCGCGATGAAGTCCCGCACCGTCCCGAGCTGGGCGCGGCCGGTTCGTCCCTCCGGCCCTACGCCCATCGGCGCACACGAGCCGGCGCAGATCCCGCAGCTGACGCACAGGGCGGGGTCGACGCGGGCGACGCGTGGAGACTTGCCCGTCGCCGCGGCATCCTCGCGATCGAGCATGGTGATCGCCTCATAGGGGCAATCGAGATAGCACTGCTCACACCCCGTGCAGAGGCGTTCATCCACGAGCGACGGCGGCAGGCGCCGCGCCCGGGCGGGGCGTGTGAGCAGCGGGACCATGAGCGCCACGACGGCGACGATCAATGTTGCGGTGGCGAGTGCTGCTGGTGACAACGACCGGCTCCACGGCAGCCAGAAGGAGTAGAACCAGTCGTACACGACCTGGCCCGGGATCGCGAACAAATCGGCCTGCGGCGTCATCTGCACGGGCCAGAGCACCGCCAGCGCCGTCAGGCCGCCGACGATTCCCCAGGTCAGCCGCTTCGGGGGAAACAGCCCGGGACGCGCGAGCCTGGATACGTGCACCCACACGAGAATGAAGAGCCCGATCGGCAGCGCGATGTGGGCGAACAGGTTGAGGAAGAAGAAAGAACCGGGCAGGGGATGCTCGCCGGTGAACGCCCGGCTGATCGGCTCTCCGAAAATCGGCAGCAGATCGAAGAGCCGCGCTCCCACCTGCGTCAACTCCTGGGCCTGCACGTCCCACACCATCACATAGCCCGTCCACCCACACACGAGTACCAGTGCGAGGAGGAGCAGGCCCGACACCCAGGCGAGCGTGCGTGGCCCCCAGCTGCGGCGCTGCACGAACATGCGGAACAGGTGGAAGCCCGCTGCCACGACGGCGGCGTCCGAGGCGTAGCGGTGCAGTCCGCGGATCCAGCGCCCCAGCCACGGCTCGTCGGTGAGGGCGGCGATCGACGTGTAAGGCGCGCCGATACGGTAGAAGAACAGCAGATAGATGCCGGTGATGAGCAGCACCACGAACAGCATGACGACCAGCGCGCCGCTGTGGTAGAACGGGTTGAACCGCCACCCGTACAGGCGATTGCAGGCGCCATCGATCCACGCCAGGATCCGACGCAGGCCGCTGCGTCGGCCGGATTGCGACATTGTATGCCCCCGCTCCGACTTGCTCGCGCTAAATATCATATTATCATGATAAATACAAGATTATGCTGTCGCACACCGCAGAATATGCGCTTCGCGCCGCGCTCTACCTGGCCGAGCACGGCCGGGGCCGTCTCGTCCAGGTCGGAGAGATCGCCGAAGCGCTCGACATTCCCCGCAACTATCTGTCGAAGATCCTGCATGCCCTCACCCGCCAGGGCGTGTTACGCTCGACGCGCGGCAAGTCCGGCGGATTCCAACTGGCCAGAAGGCCGGATGGCCTGTATCTGGTGCAGGTAGTGGGCCCGTTCGGCAGTCTCGGCGAAAAGCGCCACTGCCTCCTCGGGCGAGCGCAGTGCACCGATCGCGCCCCCTGTGCGGCGCACGCGCGCTGGAAAGAGGTGGCCGACCGGATGGCGATCTTTTTCCGGGAGACGACACTGGCCGAGCTCGTGGGAGGAGCGGTGATCGCAGCGTAACCAGCAAAGGAGCGTCTCATGGCGGATCAACCCCAGAAGGGCGTCGCGGAGGAGCCGGTGCCGCTGGCGCAACGCATCCTCGACAACCCCTTCCTGCTGCTCGCGGCAGGTATCGTCGTGATGGTCGTCTTCTACACGGCGTGGGGACTCTACGAAATCCTGTCGCTCAAGCCGGCCCCCCTTCCCTGAGCCGAGGATTACACCATGCATACCGGCATTGATGCGCCGCCGCGCATCTGGTGGACTCCCATTCACGGCGTCGAACGCCTCTGGGTGACGATCGCGTTCGTGTGGTGTCTGATCCTGTTCGCCATGATGCCGCTGTGGTACCTCAAGGGCGAACAGAATCCGTCGGGAATCCGCCACCGCGTCGAGCCGACTCGCTACTACCAGCGCGTCCAGGAGTTCATTCGGCAGTACAAAGTGGGGGAGGAGGCCGGCTTTCCGATCGTCGCGCCGCCGGCCGGCAGCGATATCTACGTGCTCGCGCAGATGTGGCGCTGGACCCCGATCCTCAAGCTCCAGAAGGGGGTCGCGTATACGCTGCACCTCTCGTCGCTCGACGTGAACCACGGGTTCAACCTCAACCCGGTGAACGTGAATTTCCAGGTCGTCCCGGGTTATGACTACGCCCTGCGCGTCGTTCCCACCGAGGCGGGAGACTTCCGCATCGTGTGCGACGAATTCTGCGGCATCGGCCACCATACCATGGTGGGCAAGGTCGTGGTGGACTCCGGAGGTGCCCCATGACCGCCACCGCCGCGCCCGCCGACTTCCGCATCTGTCCGCGGACGCACCTGAAGATCAACAGCACGGCGGAAGCGCTGATCAAGGCGAACGCCGTCGCCGCAACAGTCGCGTTGCTGATCGGCGGCATCGCCGCGATCCTGGTACTGCTCACGCGCTGGCAGGCGGTGCACCTGCTCCCCGCGGACTGGTTCTATCGGATTCTGACCGTCCACGGGATGAGCATGCTGATCTTCTTCATCATTTTCTTCGAGATGGCGATCCTGTATTTCGCCAGCGCCGTCATCCTCAACAGTCGCGTCGCGACTCCGCGCATCGCGTGGGCGTCGTTCGTGTTGATGGTGCTCGGCGCCGTGATGGTCGAAGTGACGATGTGGACCGGCCACGCGGACGTTTTGTTCACGTCCTACGTGCCGCTGCAGGCTACGTCCTGGTTCTATCTCGGCGTCATCCTGTTCGCGGTCGGGGCGCTGGTCGTCGTGTGCATCTTCTTCGGCACCCTGGTCATCGCCAAACGCGAGCACACCTACCAGGGTTCGGTTCCGCTCGTCACCTTCGGTGCCATCGCCGCTGCCATCATCGCCGTCCTGACGCTCGGCCACGGCGCCGCGATCTACATCCCGACCTACCTCTGGTCGCTCGGCTTAATGAAGGTCGACCCCGAGGTGTACCGCATGGTGTGGTGGGGCCTGGGACACGCCTCGCAGCAGATCAACGTCGCTGCGATGGTGTCGGTGTGGTACCTGCTCGGCGCGCTGACCGTGGGCGCCGTGGTGCTGAACGAAAAAGTGAGTCGCGGAGCCTTCGGCCTCTACATCTTTTTCATCTCGATGGCCTCGGCGCACCACCTGCTGGTGGATCCGGGGATGGGCCCCGCGTGGAAGATGTGGAACACGAGCTACTTCATGTATATGGCCGTGCTCGCTTCGATGGTCCACGGCTTCACGGTCCCGGCCGGCCTCGAGGTTGGACAACGTGCGCGCGGCCTGACCAAGGGCATGTTCGAGTGGCTGCGCAAGGCGCCCTGGAGTGACCCCGGCTTCGCCGCGCTGGTGTTCTCCGTCGTCGTCTTCGGCTTCGTGGGTGGTATCACCGGGGTCACCTTCGGGACCGAGCAGATCAACATCATCGCCCATAACACACTGCGGATCCCGGGGCATTTCCACGCCACGGTCGTGAGCGGCACGGCGCTCGCCTTCATGGGGCTCACCTATTACGTGATCCCGCTGATCTTCCGCAGGCGGATCGCGTTCTATCCGCTGGCGAAGATCCAACCGTGGCTGTTCGCGATCGGGATGCTGATTTTTTCGGTGATGATGACGTTCGCCGGGTCGTTCGGCGTTCCGCGCCGTCACTGGGACATTACGTTCTCGGGCGCGCCGTTCGACGTGCAGTTCAACCCCGCCGTCAATCTCGTCATGGGGATCATGGCGCTGGGGGGCCTGCTCGCGGCGGTGGGCGGCGGGATCTACATCCTCGTGACGGTGTGGTCGGTGTTCTTCGGCGAGCGGCTCACGGGGGATCAGCTCGTGGGCGCGGGGTTGCCGCCGGGGATCGTCACGCCCCCCAGGCCTATTCCTCCTGGTGAGCAGTCGAAGCGCGCTCCGGGGACGCTCGTCCTGGTGTTCGTGTTCCTGGCGGCGTTCATCGTGTACTACTTCATCAACTGGAAGCTGCTGTCGGTCGTGTGGAAGATCGGCTGACGTTCAAGGACTGGGGGGTGCTCGCCGCCCTGGGCACCATTCTCCTGGTGTCGGCGGCGTGGTGGGGGTTCGCGCTCTGGCCGCTGCCGGCCAGTGCGCCCCCCGCGCTGCTGCGTGCGCGTGTCATCTGCTTCGGCACTGCCGACAACGGCCTCCCCACGCCGTTCGGCTGGATGATGCTCACCGGCGAACCCCTGATGATCACGCTGTTACTGATCGGGTCCGTTGGCGCCCCCACGATCCGCGCGGCGCTGCACCGGCTTGGCTTGCTGCGTGCCGGCAGGGTTGCGCTGCGCGCCGTCAGTGCCGGTATCGTGGTGGCACTGCTCGCGACGGTGGCGCGTGTGGGGTGGGCGCTCGATACCGGGTCCGAACCGGGCGTCCCCTCGATCACCACGCCGCTCGACCGGCCCGCGCCCCCTCTGGGCCTGGTGGATCAGCGCGGGTCGACGATTACGCTCGAGCGGCTCGCAGGCCGGCCCGCGCTGGTCACGTTCGCGTATGCGCACTGTGAGACGGTGTGCCCCATCGTCGTTGCGGAAGTGATCCGTGCCCACGACCGGACGCCGGAGCTGCATCCGGCGATCGTGGTGGTGACCCTCGACCCCTGGCGCGACACTCCCTCGCGTCTCCCCGCCATGGCCGGACTCTGGGGCCTGCCGGCGGATGGCTCGGTGGTGAGTGGGTCGGTGGCGGACGTCGAAGCGGTGCTCGATCGCTGGAACGTTCCGCGGACTCGCGATCCGCACACAGGAGAAGTGACGCACCCGAACCTCGTCTACGTGCTCGATGGCACGGGGCGGATCGTCTATGCGACGGGAGGCGACGCCGCCACGATCGTGCGGCTGCTCGAGCAGCTCTAAGGCGCCTTCCCTATGAGCGACGTTCCGATTTCCCGCCGTTCCCTGCTCGCCGGGGCGGCTGGTGTCCTCGGTGCCCACGCGCTCCAGCAGGTGGGAGCGCATCGCGGGAACGGAGGGGCGCCGGGCGGCGCCGTGGCGCCGGACCCGACGAAGATTCCGGGCGCCCCAATGCGCGCCCTCGGTCAACGCTCGCCGTACGAGCAGCCGCGGCGCATCGTCACCCAGGACAGCTCCCTCACCCCGCTGCAGGATCTCTACGGGATCATCACGCCCGCGGATCTCCATTTCGAGCGTCACCACGCCGGCGTCCCGGCCATCGATCCGCAGCGGTATAAGCTGCTGATCCACGGCATGGTCGAGCGCCCGATGGTCTTCGATCTCGCGGCCCTCGAGCGCTTCCCCAGCGTGGCACGCCTGCATTTTCTCGAGTGCGGGGGCAACGGCACGCTGAGCTTTCGTGGTATCCGGCCGGATTTTTCCCCCCAGCTGGTCGACGGGTTGACGAGCACGAGCGAATGGATCGGCGTGCCCCTCGCGACGCTGTTCCGCGAAGTCGGGGTGAAGCCCGGCGCCACATGGTTCCTCGCCGAGGGGGGCGATGCAGCCGTCATGTCGCGCAGCATCCCGATCGAAAAAGCCTGGGACGACGCGCTGATCGCCTACGGCCAGAACGGCGAGGCGCTGCGCCCCGAGCAGGGGTATCCGGCCCGGCTCTTCCTGCCCGGCTGGGAAGCCAACGCGAACGTCAAATGGATTCGCCGGATCGAGGTCGCCGATCGTCCGTTCATGACCCGGGAGGAGACGGCCCGGTATACCGATCCGCTGCCGAACGACACCGCCCGCATGTTCAGCTTCGTCATGGACGCGAAATCGATCATCACATTCCCGGCGTTCCCGGTCGTGCTTCCCGACACGGGGTGGTGGGAGATCACCGGGATCGCGTGGAGCGGCCGAGGGCTGATTACGCGAGTGGACGTGAGCACCGACGGCGGGCGCAGCTGGGCCGCGGCCGAGCTGCAGCAGCCGGTGCTTCCCAAGTGTCACACGCTCTTCCGGTATCTCTGGAAGTGGGATGGCCGCGACGCGATGCTGATGAGCCGCGCCGTGGACCAAACGGGCTCCGTGCAGCCGACGCTGGACCAGCTGCGCCGGGCGAGGGGCGCCGGAACGAGCTATCACTTCAATCACATCCGGGCTTGGCACGTGCGCAGCGACGGCGAAGTGTTCTTTGGACTAGAGGGCTGAGGGGTGCGTGGCGTCGCCGTCGTCCTCATCGCGCTGTCCGGCTGGGGTTGCGGGCGCGGTGGCCGGGGCGGCGCGCAGCCGGGATTACCGCCGACATTCGGTTTCGGGAGATCCGCAACGGCGCCCGAGATTGCGGCGTGGGACATCGATGTGCGACCGGACGGTCTCGGCCTGCCGCCGGGGAGCGGCACCGCGCAAGCAGGTGCGGCTGTCTACGCGGCCCGGTGCGCGATGTGCCACGGCGCGACCGGCACCGAGGCCCGCTGGCCCTATCCCAGGCTCGTGGGGCGGGAGCCGCGGCAGGGTTTTCCGTTCGGCCGCGACCCGAGGCTCGTGAAGACGGTCGGGAATTACTGGCCGTTCGCCACCACGCTCTACGACTACATCAACCGGGCGATGCCGCTCAATGCACCCGGCTCGCTGACGCCGGACGAGGTGTACGGAGTCGTCGCCTATGTGCTGTGGCGCAACGAGATCATCGCCGACACCGCGGTGATCGACGCCCGCACGCTGCCGCAGGTGGTCATGCCTGCACGCGACCGGTTCGTAGTCGACGATCGCGGCGATGGACCCGATTTCCGCTGAGCGTCATGCCGCCGCCGGCGGTTCGATCTCCACTCTGATCGTACGCCACTTCCCCTGGCGAAACCGCAGCACGCTGAGCGCGCAGCGCGTGACGTGGCCGCACAGGATCGCCGTCCAGATGTCGGTCGGGTGCAGGCCGCGTGTCGATTGCCAGAAGGTGCAGAGCCCGAGCGGGACCACGATCTGCGACACGATCGAGATGAAGAGCGGGGAACGCGTGTCGCCGGTGCCCTGGAGTCCCCCCGTGTAGGTGAGCGCGACGGTGACGAACAGTCCCGACACGCTGAGGAAGCTCAGCAGCTGCGTCCCCAAGGCTACTACTACAGGATCGGTCATCCCGAAGAGCCCGAGCAGCGCCCGCGGAATCGTCAGGAACAACACGCCGATCAGCGCCGCGAGGCCGAGGCCGATCCCGGCCGCGGTGTGCACACCCTGAATCGACCGTTCCGGCTGCTTGGCTCCGAGATTCTGGCCCGCCACCGTCGCCGCCGCCCCCATCAGGCCGACAGAGGTCCAGGTGATGAACGAGAACAGCTCGGTATAGCCGACCGCAAAGGCGGCCTGCGCCTGGCCGGAGAGCGCCAGCGATCCGATGAAGCGCAGGAGCCACACGCCGGCGATGTTCATCACGACCCCTTGCACCCCGGTCGGCAGGCCGAAGCGGAACAGCGCCCGGATGATGCGCCAGTCGGGACGCCAGTTCATGCCGCGGTGCCACAGTACCGGCAGCGAGCCCGTGAAGAGCAGGTAGATCGCGAGGCCGCTCGAGACGAGTCCCGCGACAGTCGTCCCGACCGCCGCTCCCGCGGTGCCGAGGCGCGGAAACGGTCCGAGTCCCGTGATAAAGGTGATGTTGCATCCGACGTTCAGGACCGTCAGCAGGATGCCGAGCCGCAGCGGTGTGCGGGCATCGCCGGCAGCTCGCAGCGCGCCGCCGACCATGAAGAAGCACAGCGTCCCGAGGCTCCCGACGAACATGATGCGCAGGAAGGGCAGGGCCTGGACCCGCACGTCCGGCGCGGCGTGTACCACGCCGAGCAGCATTGGGGCGAGTATCCAGCCGAGCGGTGCGAGGACGAGCCCCCACAGCGCCACGGCGGCGAGGAACGCCTGGTACACGGTGCGGTTGACGAGCTCGGGATTGTTGGCGCCGGCGGCGCGCGAGACCAGCACGCCCATGCCGCTGAACACCGACATCACGAAGACGATGACGACGATGAAAACCTGCGTCGCCACGCCGATCGCGGCGTTGCCGGCGTAGCCCACGAGGTGCCCCACCAGCACGTGATCCACCATCGGCTGCAGGCCGCTGATGAAGTTCTGCAGCATCGTCGGCCAGGCGAGCATCCAGACGGCGTGCGTGAGCGGCCCTGCGACGATGGAGCGGTCGAGGGGACGGGCGGTCGGACGCGTGGACATCGTCACACTAGACGGCGCGCAGCTTCCAGCGGCCGCGGCGGAACAATACCACGGCGACGAGGGCGAATGTTGAGTACCCGATCATGATCGCGAGGAACGCTCCCAGCGGAGCATGCAGCACGACGCGGGCCAGAACGTACGCCAGCGGAATCTCCCACAGCCAGAAGCAACCGACATTGATCCAGGTGGGGGTCCAGGTGTCGCCGGCGCCGTTGAACGCCATGCTCAGCACCATCCCGAGCGCGTAGAACACGAAGCCGTAGCTCATCGTGCGCAGCGCCTGCGCACCGATCGGGGCCGCCGCGGCGTCCTGCGTGAACAGTCCGACGATCGGTCCGGCAAGGGCGATGAAGACCACCCCCACGAATCCCAGCACGACCATGTTGTAGCGGCCCGCGATCCAGACGGCCCGCTCGGCACGATCGGGATCCCGGGCGCCGAGCGATTGCCCGACCAATGTGGCCGCGGCGTTCGCCAGTCCCCAGGAGGGGAGCAGGCAGAAGATCACCAGCCGGATCGCGATCGTGTAGCCGGCGAGCGCGGCGCTCCCGAACGACGAGATGATCCGCACGATCCCGATGTAGCTCGCCGTCCCCACGAACACCTGGAACGTCCCCGAGCCCGAGAGCTCGAGCAAGTGCGACATGATGGCGGGGCGCAGCACGAGATCTGGGCGGCGCACCGTGACGCGCGCGTCACCGCGGCTCAGCCGGTAGAGTTGGTACACGACACCCGAGCCGCGTCCGATCGTCGTGGCGACTGCGGCGCCCGTGACACCCAACCGCGGGAACGGCCCGATGCCGAAGATCAGGCACGGCCCCAGCGTCATGTTGATCGCGTTGGCGAACCACAGCACCCGCATCGCGATGGCGGCGTCGCCCGAGCCGCGGAAGATCGCGTTGATGAGAAACAGGAGCAGCACGGTCGCGCTTCCGCCCAGCATCGTCCGCGTGTACCCGGAGCCCATCGCCGTTACGGCGGGCGACGCGCCCATAACAGCGAGTAGCCTCGGGGCGAGGGAGATCCCGAGCGCCGCCACGACGGCGGCAACGACGATCCCCAGCCCGATACCCTGCACGGCCGCCTCGGCCGCTGCCTCAGGACGCTTCTCTCCGATGCGCCGTGCCACGATCGCCGCTACGCCGATCGCCAGCCCCATCGCCGCCGTGTACACGAGGGTCAGCATCGATTCGGTCAGCCCGACCGTCGCGACGGCGTCGGGCCCGAGATGCGAGACCCAGAACACGTCGGCCACCGCGAAGAGCGACTCCATCACCATCTCGAGCACCATCGGGATGGCGAGCAGCACGATGGCCCGGTTGAGCGAGCCCGCGGTATAGTCGTGC